>CAYJKW010000004.1:0-68030 GCA_964370765.1 uncultured Oscillospiraceae bacterium | reverse complement strand
ATATATATGAATTCTAAGGAGGAATTGTAGTGGCTTTCCACCTCGATGAAGAACTAATGAACATCACTAATATTAAGGTGATAGGAGTTGGTGGTGGCGGCGGTAACGCTGTTAACCGAATGATTTTATCCGGCCTTCGTGGCGTAGAGTTTGTTGCGATGAACACAGATCAACAGGCTCTTTATAATTCTAAGGCTACACACAAGGTTCAGATCGGCTCCAAGCTCACAAAGGGCAGAGGCGCCGGTGCAGATCCGGAGATAGGTCAGCGCAGTGCTGAAGAAAGTCGTGATGAAATTGCGGCTGCTCTTAAAGGTACTCAGATGGCATTTATCACTGCCGGAATGGGTGGTGGTACCGGAACAGGTGCAGCTCCCGTAGTTGCAGAAGTTGCTAAGGAACAGGGTGTACTTACTGTAGGTATAGTAACTAAGCCTTTTGCCTTTGAGGGTAAAAGGAAGATGTTGATAGCCGAACAGGGTATCAAGGGACTACTCGAAAGAGTGGCCTCACTTATTGTTATACCCAACGAGAGATTAAAGTTAATCTCTGATGAAAAAATAACGCTGTTAAATGCATTCGAGTCGGCAGACAATGTTCTGCGTCAGGGTGTTGAGAGTATTGCAGAGCTTATTAACCTACCTGCATTTATTAACCTTGACTTTGCCGATGTTCGCTCAATCATGAAAGATGCAGGCTATGCACATATGGGCGTTGGTCGTTCCAGTGGTAAAAACAAGGCGGAGGAAGCTGCACATCTTGCAATTTCCAGCCCATTGTTAGAGACCTCAATATCCGGCGCAAGAGGCGTTGTTATTAATATTACATCATCTCCTGATATCGGTCTTGAAGATGTTGAACTTGCTGCATCACAGATTACAAACAACACACATCCGGATGCAAATATTATCTGGGGTGCTTCGTTTGATGAATCTGTTACAGACGAGATGCGTATTACTGTTGTAGCTACAGGTTTTGAAAATTCGGTTGCATTTGAATCTATACAGCAACAGGCAGCAGCTGCAGCACCGAGGATTGATATTCCGCTTGAATTTACCAATACACCGGCAACCGAGGAGGTTGAAGTCGAAGCTCCGGTAGAGTCTCAGACTGAACCGGCAGTTCAAGACCAGGTAGAGTCAGAGCTCCGTAAAAGGAATGAAGAGAAAGAAAACAACGACTATTTCGAAGAGATAATTAATCTTTTAAATAAAAGATAAAAAAACCAAATAATTAAAAGCGACGGGCTATGTCTGTCGCTTTTTTAGGAGGAACAATAATGAATACCGATAGAATGTATCATATTAATCTTTGCAAAGCTGACATTTTAGATGCAAAATATGCCATAGTTCCGGGCGACCCGGATAGGGTAGAGAAGATTGCGGCATTTCTCGAAAATCCGAGGCAGCTCACACATAAAAGAGAATATAATAGCTATATTGGTAGCTTGTGTGGGCAGAATATTATTGTTACCTCCACCGGTATAGGCGGGCCATCTGCTGCAATTGCTATTGAGGAGCTAGCAATGCTTGGAGTCGAGAATTTTATTCGGGTGGGAACCTGTGGCGGCATGCAGCAATCGGTAATACCAGGGGATATAATAATTGGTAATGCATCAATAAGGATGGATGGAACATCCCGGGAGTATCTTCCGATAGAATATCCTGCTGTATCTAATTTTGAGCTAACCTGTGCCCTTAGAGATGCCGCTAAAGCGATGTCGCTACCATATCATGTTGGGGTTGTGCAGAGTAAGGACAGCTTTTATGGCCAACACTCACCCGACAGGATGCCAATATCAGATGACCTAAAAGCAAAATGGAAAGCTTGGATAGCAGCAGGCTGTTTGGCTTCTGAGATGGAGTCCTCGACACTATACACTGTGGCAGCTACATTGGGGTTGCGAGCAGCATCGGTTTTTTGCTGTGTATGGAATCAAGAACGCCATAATGCAGGATTAATTGACCATGAGGTCCATAATACCGAATCAGCAATAAAAGTAGCGATTGATGCAATAAAATTGTTGATTATGAATTGAATTTATTATTGTTTTTTATTTGTTGGTATGATATACTATAGATTATAGAGAGTGTCAGGAGTATAAGTGGAAGTTTTTGCACAAACAGATAATAGCTTAGATCTGCTTAATACCGAAAAGGGTTTTAGAACGACCCTTTTTGGTTTTGCTCGTGATGAAGTACTTGCGTTTATTGATCAGATGATGAGCAACAATGCAGTACGAAATAAACAGTTAAATAATACGATCTCAGATATGGAAGCGAAGCTTACAGAGCTGCAGGATGAAAATGAAGCTTTACTTGATAAGACAAGATTACTTGTTGATCAACTGGAAGAAAAGCGGGGAGATCATATTCAAAACTCACGCGAGATTGATCAGCTTCAGATGGATTTAGCCGAACAAACAAGGCTTGTAGAGGAATTTAAAGCAAAACTATTTTCACGTGAGCAGGAACATAATCTTTCGTTATCAGAAATTGCAACACTTAAAAAACAAATAACAACATTAGAAAACAGGCTTTCCGATGCGAAAGAATCCTCGAAATGTGCTGATGATATTATTGTTACCGCACAAAGAGCTGCCTCAAAGATAATGACCGAGGCAGTCAAACAATCGCCCAAGCCTGAACCTACCCTAAATATGCCGGAGCTAAGCTCCATTAAAGATACAATAGTTTCCCTAGAAAAGCAGCTTAAATCAGTTACTGAAACAGTTGAATTTGCATTAAATGCAGGGAGTAGGCCGGACGAGACAGCTCAAAGTTCAGGCTACTACAGCAACACAAATAATGCCCCTGTGCAGCAAGACTACCAAACAAATGGTGGCTGGATTTCGGCACAGATACCACAACCGACAGTAGATCAAAATCCAACCTACTGGCAGCCCATGGAGCGCCCTACAACACCTGTTGGTTGGCAACAGCCACAGTCAGCTTCGTATATAAGCGATGTTAACGGTGGTGTTACCCTATCAGTAGATATGGATGATCAGCATATGCATATACAGGGGTCAGAATCTAATTCGGTATATCATCATAGACGTGCCGATGCAGTGCCTCAATATTCGTCGCCAAAAGTTGTACGTCCAACACCGGTGAACTATAGCAAGATTCGACGTCAAAAAGGTACCAAATATATTGTTACCCCACACAAAAGGCACTACTAAAATATAAAATAGATATAATTTTCGAACAAAAAATCCGAGTCGCCACTGTTACCCTTAACAACGTAGCTACTCGGATTTTGTAAACTAATTTTTGTTGATTACCTTATCAATTGCATTTACAAGTCCTGCAATCTCTGGTTTTGATAGCTGCTCATCAGCTCCGATCTCAAGACCTTTTCTGTACATCTCCTCGGTAATTAGTGAGGAGAATATTATTACCGGCAATTTATTTAATGTTGGATGAGTTTTTATACTTTTTGTTAGGCGATGACCATCCATTGCTGGCATCTCGATATCGGTGATAACACAGGCAACAAGCTCGTTAATATTTTCTTCACCAGAAAGACCCTCAAGGTAATCCCAACAACTTTTTCCGTTATCAAATTTAGTGATATTTCTAAATCCTGCCTTGTTAAGTGAATCAGAAATCATCTTGGATAGTAGTATAGAGTCTTCGGCTACTACAAGTGGTAACTCATTTAACTCTCTTGTACCAAGAGTGTCGATATCCGAAACCTGAATTGATGTGTTTGGAGCGATATCTGCAACAATCTTCTCAAAGTCTAATATTGTAATTAGCCTTCCTTCAAACTCAACAAGTCCGGTAGCAACACCATCGTCTTGACCATAGATTGTTTTATCAGGTTTTTGAATTGACCCCCAAGAGACTCTGTCAATACCGACAACTTCATTGACCCTAAACGCAATGTGTAGCTTATTAAAATTTGTAACAATAAACAGATCTCGTTCGTTAGTTACACCGTGATCTGCAAGGCCTAGATACTCTGGAAGGTTTAGCACTGTAAGTACAAGCTCACGTGGTTTATATACTCCCTCAATGGCAGGGTGGGAATGTGGCATTACCTTTACAGGAGCAGCCATCATGATCTCGGTCACCTTTGCTACATTAATTCCAAACACATTTTTGCCGATAGTAAATTCCATTAACTCTATCTCATTTGTGCCGCTTTCAAGTAATATATTTTGTTTTATTTCCATTCCAGACATAATTATCGCTCCGACATTATCCTTATGTTTATAGCATACCAAATTTTTATTGCAAATACAATAGAAAATAATAAAAAACCTAATTAGGAGATAACTTTATGAAAAATAATGAATTTTTGGCACTGGCAGTCAAGCACAAAATAGTAAAAGTTCCTGCTAAGCAGCTCATATTTAATAAAGGTGATCAGGCAGATGCATTGTATGCTATTGTCAGTGGAAGCATATTACTTAGTGATACTAGCGAGGTTGTTAGCGCGCCCTCAACAATTGGGCTTGAGGAGGTTTTGCGTGGTGGATGTTATAGCAACTCAGCAATAACTGCTAAAGATACAAGCTACATAAAGGTAAGCAGTGATAAGCTTAATGATTATGTAAAACTTTGCCCGGATCAGGCTATTTATGCTATAAAAAATATATTGGGTGTTGTGGAAAAACTGCAGGAAGCTGAGGAAAAGGGAATCGATGAGATCACCTTGCCGCCAGTACAACAAGCTAATAATATTAGCGAGGGCGAGGATCAAGATCTACAGCAAAGGCTTGATTGTGCTAAATCAGCCTTTGGAATACCTTCGCAACACTCGCTTTATAAAGACAGTATAAAGATAGTTAACGATGCAAAATTTCTTTATGCTACTGACTATAACTGCCCGGTATGTAGTACCAAGTTTAGTGAAAAAAAGGTGTTAATGTCACTTCTGCGCACCGTTAAAACAAACATGGATTTAAGAGTTTTATATCAGGATTTTGATCCGATGTGGTACGCTGTAGTCTCTTGTCCCAAGTGCAAATATTCAAATACCGAAAAGCGCTTTTCAGATACCGGTGGATATGAGGCAAAAAATATTGCTAACAGGTTAGCTGATGCAGGAGCCGGAAACATCCAATATATCTATAAAAAAGAGCGTAGCATTGATGATGTTTTTGTTGCCTACTATGCCGCACTGTTCTGCTGTGACTTATTAGCAGATAATATTGCAATAAAGGCAAATATTTGGCTTAACCTTGTATGGTTGTATGAGGATGTAGGGGATGCAGTAATGAGCGAGTATGCCAGCAAAAAGGCATTGGAATGTTATAATCATATCTATAATTCAACAAGGCTATATGAAACACCGGAGGAGGAGCAGCAGTTCTTTATGCTACTAGCCGAGCTTAATATTAGGGTAGGCGATAAGGCGCAAGCGTTAAATTTCTTATCCGCAGGGTTTAAAAGCGAAAGTAGCAACCGTGTTTATAAGGATAGGTGTAGAAAGCGCTTCGATGATATCAAGTATGGCGAGTAATAGCTACTAAGCTAAAATTATCAAAAGCAACGAAATATTTAGACCGATTGGGTTTGGATGTTTCGTTGTTTTTTTATATTGTGTTTTAAAAAATGCTAATCCGGTTATACTATAAAAGGCTGACTGTACTTAACACAACTTAACCGGGGGTGCATATGCGTTTTCATAGAGTGAAGGTCAGCGGCATTAACACATCAGAGCTAAAGGTGCTTAAAGAAAAAGAAAAGATTGAACTACTAAAGCGATATCAGAATGGCGATATGACTGCAAGGGATGAGCTTATACAGGGGAATTTAAAGCTTGTATTGAGCATAATACAACGATTCCATAACAGCAAAGAACAGGCAGATGACCTTTTTCAGATAGGATGCATTGGACTTATAAAAGCTATAGACAACTTTAACTGTGCACACAACGTTAGGTTTTCTACCTATGCTGTACCGATGATAATGGGTGAGATAAAAAGACACTTAAGAGACAATAACACTATACGAGTATCAAGATCTGTTAAGGATATTGCCTATAAAGCGTTAATTACTAAGGAACGCTTGACCCGAACACTAAATCATGAGCCCACTAACACCGAAATAGCAAACGAAATGGGGGTGGGCGAGCTACCTGTTCAACGCGCACTTGAAGCGATGGTAGAGCCGGTTTCGCTGTATGAACCTATTGCAGGTACGGACAACGATGCATTATTTGTTATGGATCAGATTAAAGACAGTTCAAGCGAGGATAGCTGGATTTCATCCATTGCTTTTAAGGATGCATTAAAGAACCTTGAGGATCGTGAGAAAAAGATAATGGCATTGCGCTTTTTGTCTGGTAAAACACAGATAGAGGTATCGAGAGAGATAGGAATTTCCCAAGCACAGGTTAGCAGAATAGAAAAAAATACGATAGATAGTATAAAGGGACAGCTATGAATGAGGGTAGGTTAATAACAGTAGTAATATTATTAATGTCCGGATTTTTTGTGTTGTTGGTATCGGTTTTCTTGCTTTCATCTAATGTTGAACTACGAAAACTTGCCACTGAGCAGTCAGAGGCTGTTTTAAGCCTATCTGCTGGTAGGGGGGATATTTTCGACTGCAACTTAGAGCCGCTAACCTCCACAACGTCAAAGATATATGCATTAGCAGTAACCGGTGAGGATGCCTATAGCGAGTATTTTAGAAGACTTACAAATGAGGATAAACAGCTTGCATATGAGTTGTATGATCAAACTACACCTTATCTTATAGAGCTTGATGAATTCTTGTCTGAAAATCCATTTGAATTTACCGATAGCAGTAGATATCTTGATCTACAGATTGCGCCAAATATAATCGGGTATCTCGACAATACTGCATCAGGCGCACAGGGCATAGAAAAAGCCTATAACGACCTGCTTGAAAGGGGTGGAGTAATCAAAGATATTATATACGAAAAAGATGCACTCGGATCGATAATGATGAGTACCGAACCGGAGGTGGATTATATATATGGCACAGGGGAGGGGATAATATTAACAATTGATAAAACAATACAACGCATCGGTGAGGGGATAGCTGAGCAATATCTTCCAAAAGGTGCAATCGTGGTTATGGAGAGCAAGACAGGAAGAATAAAAGCAGCTGTAAGTACGCCTATGCTTTATCCTAACGATATAATAACAAATATTGAAGAGAATGATGGCGCATTTATTAATCGTACTGCAACAGCATATAATATCGGATCAATAATAAAGCCTATCATTGCAGCTGTATTGATAGAGGGTAAACACAATATAGCTGCAGAATATGAATGCGATGGAAGTATAGATGTAAACGGACATAGCTACAGCTGCTATGGCGGACGCGCACATGGGCAGGTTGATTTAGAAACGGCGATAGCTGAGTCATGTAATGGATATTTTATTGAGATGGGGTTAACCCTATCTCCACAAATACTATATGAGATTGGAAAGATGGTGGGGCTTGGAAGTGTGGTAACATCAGATGACTTCGTGGTTAGTGAGGCTGGAGTGATGCCGACCATAGAACAACTTGAAGATTTTGGTGAACGTGCAAGTTTTAGTTTTGGTCAAGGACTTGTTATGGCAAGCCCAATACAGATGACAGCTGCGCTAAATATTTTTGCAAATGATGGTGTATATATATCGCCGACAATTGTCGAGGGGGTTTACAATCAGCTTACCGACAGGGTAGATGAAAGCTTCTATTCGCCGGTAATACGACAGGTAATATCACCATATACAGCCCAACAGGTAGGCACAATGCTTGAGGCGGTTGTAACTGTGGGAACTGCGGACGAAGCGCAACCGGTTGTTGGTACAGCCGCAGGAAAATCCGGTACTGCCCAAACAGGAAGATATATTCCACACGAGCTACTTGATTTTACACCGGAAAATCCAGAAGAAAAGGTGGATGAAACAGTTGCTTGGTTTGTGGGGTATTATCCGGCAGATGACCCCAAATACACTATTGCCATTATGCAAGAGGGTAGCGACTCTCTTGGTGAAGAAATGGGTGAGATTTTTTCACAGCTATGCAACTCTTTAAGATTTTATGATGAAGATTTAATAGAGCAATAGTGCATATAAAGGGCTGTGATTTTTCACCACAGCCCTTTGATAGTTTAATTTAGTATTACAATACCGATGTTAAGATATGTTGCAAATATTATCCACGCAAGATAGGGGATAATAAGTTGGCTGGATAGCTTGTCTATTGCTAAAAATTTTTGATACATAATAACAGCAAGCGCATCAAGAATTAATAAAACAACAGCGGCTACTATATAATTTTGAAAACTGAAAAAGGTTAAAGGCCATATAACGTTTACTGCAAGTTGTATAAAGAAAATTACAAGTGCCATCTTACGTTTATCGGTTGCAGCTGTTTTATATATTCTGTAAAGAGAGATTCCTAAAAGTGCATATAGTATAGGCCATACAATTCCGAATAGCACCGATGGTGGTGAAAAAGGAGGCTTTATAAGATTTGTATATATCTCTGGTGATCCTTGGGAGAAAAAACCGGATATTGCCCCAATAGCCTCTATAGCTACTATAAAGCCAAGCAGGCCAAGCCAATTCTTTTTGATATAATCTAACATAGTATGTCTCCAAAACTTGCTAATACTATATTATATGTTATTTTTATAATGCTATTACCTTTAATATAAAAAATTTTGATAAATCAAAAACATGGTGCAATACTATCATATTGCACCATGATATTTATCTATTAATCTCGTTTACTATATCGCTAGGGAGAAGGTTTTGCATTGATCGATGTTGTAGGCATCTATCGGCTGCCGCACCGTGCTCATATACTGCGGCAGAGATTGCCATGAATATATCGGTGGCATTTACGCAGTATGCAGCTATCATCCCTGCTAACACATCGCCACTTCCACCCTTTGCCAAGCCGGGGTTACCGGTAGGATTAACGGCATATCTGCCGTTTGGTTCGGCTATTATTGTTGCAGCGCCCTTTAACACAACGAAACACCCTGTCTTAGCTGCATATTCTATAGCACAGCTAATTCTGTTAGACTGAACCTCGGCAATCGTGTAGCCGGTAAGTCTTGCCATCTCTCCCGGATGCGGTGTTAGTATAGCGGTACAGCTTAAATAGCTTAATAGTTCTGGATGCTTAGCGATGTTATTTAGTGCATCTGCATCCAATATAATAGTATTACGACATTTTTTTAGTAGATATTCGGTGATCTCCGGTCGTTGAGTGGTGCTACCACAACCATGCAAAATACAGTCATACCTTGATAGTTCGCCAATCTCATCTATGTTTTCTTTATAGGGCAGAAATATCGGCTCTGTTAACTTTAGCTGCAGGGGAAGAAGACATTGTTCCTCACAAGCTAAATAAAACAAGCCTATCCCACTACGCAAAGCACCCATTGCCGAAAGATATGCGGCACCACTCATGCCTTTGCTACCACATACCGATAGAATTTTACCGTAATTGCCTTTGTTAGTGTTTTTAGAATATCGATTATTGTAAGACGCTACTTGCCTGCTATTAAGCTGAATTGCATCGAACCGAACATCATTCTTAATACTTAGAGGAAAACCTATGTCTACAACCTTTAAGTTGCCACAATAATCCCTTGCAGGATATGATACAAGTCCTGGCTTTAAAAATTCAAATGTTACGGTGATATCTGCCTTAAATGCCCCCGGTGCAACCTCGGCTGTGTCACAGTATACTCCGCTAGGGATATCTACTGCCAGCTTTACAGCGCTTGAATCATCAATAATCCTAAATGTGTCTGTAATTTGAGTCGATAAACTCCCTCTAAAACCTGTACCGAAAACGGCATCTACAACTAACGAGCAGCTTTCGATAATATCGGGGATTTGATCTACACAAATCTCCTTGATTAATGGATTAGCCACAGCAAGGTTACGGTAGTAAATTGCATCATTAGAAGCTACCTTGTTTGATAGATTAACAAGATAAGTGTCATTATAGCTGCTGGCTAAGAGAGTGGCGAGTGCATACCCGTCACCGCCGTTGTTACCGCCGCCACAGAGTATTAATATATTTTTATTAGCTAACTGCATTTTTTTAATTACAGTGAATAATGCCCTAGAAGCATCAAGCATTAATTCAGCTGATGATATACCTTTGTACTCAATGGTATTGGTGTCAAGTCTTTTCATCTCGGCTGAGGTAACGAGCGGACTGTAATCAGTAGTGACAATTTTATTCATAGACTAAGTTATTATTCCTCCACCAATTACGGCCAATCTATCATCTATCTTGGTGTAAAGCACAACTGATTGCCCCTTAGCGGGAGCGTAAACTGCTTGATGTGTAGTTACAAGATAGTTATCATTGCCGGATTCTATTAGGCTACATAGTGTAGGTGATGCGGTGCTTCTTATTTTGCAAAACAAGTTTTGATTGTCGAAACTTAGACTTGTGTTAAAAATAACGTCGGTTATATTAATCTTATCTGTAAACAACTCTTCTTTGCAACTTAGAACAATGTTTGCATCAGGCTGTATGCTTTTTACATAAAGTGGGTGTTTGTATGAAACCCCCAAGCCTTTGCGTTGTCCTATGGTGTAATGGTAGCTACCGTTATGTGGTCTACTGGTGCCGTCCGGAAGTAAAAAATTACCGGGCCTTGCATACTCACCTCTTTGTGATAAGAACTCTATATAATTATCACAAAAACATAGTTCTTGAGAATCGGCTCGATCTGCTGATGATAACAGGTGCTGCTTGGCTATCGCTCTTACGTTTTTCTTGTCGTATAGTGCTAGCGGAAAGATGACTCTTTTTAAAATTTGTGTTGGTAGCCGATAAAGCATATAACTTTGATCCTTGGCATTATTTTGTGCAGACAGCAAAACAATGTCGCCCCCTACCTGTAAGCATTCAGCATAATGTCCTGTAGCTATTTTTTCGACCCCGAGTTCATCTGCAAGTGCTGTCAAGGCTTTAAACTTAACAGTTGGATTGCAGCGTATACAGGGGTTTGGGGTGCATCCATTAATATAATTTTCGCAAAAATCGGATAAAACATTATACTCAAACTCTTCCTGCATATCTATCTCGTAATGCTTTGTGTTAAGCTCGGCTGCTAGATGTGCTGCTGCGTGTACATCTTTTTTATGTCGTTGAGAAAATAGGATGGATGCCGTAATAACATCATACCCCTTTTCTTGCAAAAGCAAAACGGCGGCAGAAGAATCTACGCCGCCGGATAAGCCTACTAATATTTTATTACTATTCGTGTTCATGTTTTTTATAATCACCAAGTATTGATGTTGGGTCTATACCTTGGGAGATATAGTAGTTACCAAGAGCCTCTTTTACTGCTTCTTCGGCAAGTAAGCTACAGTGTATTTTTGCAGGAGGAAGTCCGTCAAGCGCCTCCATTACTGCTTTGTTTGTTAACGAGCCAGCCTCTGTTATAGTTTTACCTTTTATCAACTCGGTTGCCATGGAGCTCGTCGCAACTGCAGCTCCACAACCAAAAGTTTTAAACTTTACATCCTCTACAAGTCCTTTTTCGATTCTCATAGAGATTTTCATTATATCGCCACATTTTTCATTACCAACAGTGCCTACTGCATTTGCATTCTCTACATCGCCCATATTACGTGGGTTTGTAAAATGATCCATTACTTTATCGCTGTACATCTATCTTAAATCCTTTCTATACTAACCGTTCCATACCGGCGACATAGACCGTAGTCTTTCGACTATAGCTATTAATTCCCCGGCTACCGTCTTAACCTCTTGTGCGGTGTTGTCGGCACTTAAGGAGAACCTTATGGTGCCTTGTGCTATGCCGTGTGATAAGCCGGTGGCAAGTATCACATGGCTCGGATCAAGCGACCCGGATGCGCAGGCAGAGCCAGAGGATGCGGCAACGCCTTTCATATCTAACATTAATAAAATACCCTCACCCTCAATACCCTCAAAAGAAGCACTAACTATTCCGGGAAGATGGCTTTTGGGGTTACCGTTAAATCTAACCTTTGGGATGTTTTGTGATATCTCCTCTATTAGCATCTCTCGCAAAGATTCAACATATTTTTGGCGCTCATCCAAGCTTTTAACTGCAAGGTCAATAGCTTTTGCAAGGCCGATAATACCGGCAACATTTTCTGTTCCGGCACGGCGGTTATTTTCCTGTGCACCACCATCTAATAATGTTTCTACAGCAGTTGCTGTTTTGATATATAATGCCCCTACGCCTTTAGGGCCGCCGAATTTGTGAGCCGAGAAGGTCAACATATCAACACCAAGTTCGGCTACATCTACCTTTATGCTACCTACAGCCTGTACAGCATCAGTATGAAAAACAATCTTGCTTTCGTGTGCTATATCGCATAATGTCTTTATTTCCTGGACTGTGCCTATCTCGTTGTTACCCATCATTATGCTACAAAGGCCAACATTCTCGTTAATAGCATCCTTTAATGTCTGTGCAGTAACAGTTCCATTTTCATCTACCGGTAGAAACGTTACATCAAAGCCATCTTTTTTAAGCTTTTCTGCGCAATGTAGAACGGCATGGTGCTCTATGCTGCTAACAAGAATTCCGGTTTTACCTTTTTTCTTCATCATCATTGCGGCACCTTTTAATGCCCAGTTAATTGCCTCGGTTCCGCAGGATGTGTAGTAAATCTCTCTTGGTTTAGCTCCGATAGCCGTAGCTGTTATCTCCCTTGCGGTATTTAATGCAGAGCGAACCTTTTGTGCCGGGGAATATATACTTGATGGGTTGTAAAAATCGGTTGAAAGATAGGGTAGCATCTCATCGAGTACCTCTTTCTTTAACGGTGTTGTGGCCGCATTATCAAAATAAATCATATTTCAATTCCTTTATAATTTAAAATCATCGTGAGAAAATTCCCGTAGTTTTTGTTTTTTGTTTGGTATTCTTTTAAGCGGAGCATAAATAAATTTTCTACAATGATAGTATGGTGAGGTTATTCCTTTTTTTATACATAAAATCATTTTTTTGTCCTGTGCCAAACTGCCAAGCTCACAATAACAGCAAGCCGGCTCGATGTTTGCGCCAAACAATTTAGATTTTATGTACTTTGCCATTTCTTTCCACGCGTTCATCTCCACTAACTATATAATATACCTTTTTACCGTTATTGTAAACCTTTTTTTGCTATAAAATCAGTGAAACTGATAATTATTATCAAAAAGACTAAAATTGACATTTCAATGTTATATTGGTATGGCAAAATATATATTTTACCCATGCTGGATATAGCCGTGATTTCTATCGGGCGTAATGCAAATAAAAGTTTTAGGATTAATAAGCTTAAAGGTGCGGAGATTAAACGGCTTAAAACAAAGGTTTTTATCTCTGTTATTTCACCGGTAATAACAGATAGTTGAAAATACGAACATATGCCAAGCAGGCCCAAGAAGAAAGTGGTCCAATATATTCCATTTTCCACAGTATATGAAAGTGCGGTCGAGAACTCCATTAAACCTGCAAAAATAATTGCTATGTCACTGCCGATAAAAAAAATATACATCATTTCACAAACCATTCCAAAAAAACATATTAATCCACAGATGTATAATGTATTAATTGTAGCGGCTTTAATGGCTTCGTTTATGTGGGCTCCTATAGGAGTAGCAATATCGTTATCGGTTGTATGGTGGCTTTCAATTTTTTTGCCGGCCATTAACAAAGAGGCACAAAGTAGTGTTGCTAAAACTATAGCGATTGCAATATAAATGCCTATAGTATAGCTACCGAAAATGTTTTTTCCAACCACAATTATGATAAAAGGAGCGCTAGGGATATATGTTGCAATAACTAGGCGTTTTGCTTCGTTTAAGCTTAACACCTGCTTTGCAAATAATCTCGATATAACAACTCCTGCAGCTGCAAAACCTCCGATAAGCGCAATAGATAAAACTGTTGCAGCCTTTACTGAGCGGATTTTAAGAATGTAGCGACTTATTGGTATAAAAGGTGCACCCAGAAACTTTGCTGATCGCCCTGTAGATAATAAAGAAGCCATGATCATATACGGAAAAATTGCCACAGAAACTGTTGTAACTGCGTAGACGGTTGATTTTTTTAATGCATAGATGGCTGTGTCAGCGTTAAAAAGCAGTAAAAACAACAAAACAAAGCAGGCCGACTTAAACAAAAATTCAGTTGTACCTCTTAAAATTCGCATAAATCCCCCCGATGATTTCTATATTTTAATATATGTACTGTTGCATATTTTTAGAAAGAGGGCATTATGAAAAGAAATAAGTATTTTGATAAACTGCTGGATAAGTTGCCATCTGCGGGAGGTCACGTTGGTAGACATAACTTTTTAACAATTGATACGTCGGGGAGAATAATTATAGAGGACTGTGATAGGATAAAAAACTTTACCGATAATCTACTCGTAGTTACACAGGGGAGACTTTCGCTAACATTCACAGGCGAACAGTTGCGATTAATCAACCTGTCAAGGCGCGGAACCCTTCTTGCTGGTACGGTACATACAGTCCGTCTTGACCGTAATGAGGTAAAAAAATGAACATAATCGGGTTTTTGTCACATACTATACATGTGTGTGCAGAGGGTGGGAACCCTGAACTGCTTTTAAATAGAATTTCTATGTATGGTATTACTCCTAAGGAGGTTGTTGGGATAAAAACTGGTATTATCTTCAGTATGCCGGCAAGGCATTACAGGGCTATCCATAATCTAAGAAAAGGGACAGGATGTAGGGTGTATCTTACAAGAAAAGCAGGGCCGCTTTTCTTGTTTAAGCGTGTATACCGCAGATGGAGCTTGATTCCGGCTGCTGCGTTGTTTTTTTTAACACTATATCTGTTGACCTGTATGGTTTGGAGGATCGACACCGGTGCCCTTTCTCGCGAAAATTCACTTGCGATTAAAGCATTGCTTTTTTCGGAAGGTATCTATCCTGGCTGTGTTGCAGATAGTGATCACCTTAGACTGGTAGAACAAAATATCCTTACCAAAAGCGATACATTTTCATATTTAAAACTTAATTTTATTGGAGGAAGGTTAGAGGTGTCGGCAAAAACTCCCGAATTACACTATGTCGTGCAGGAGTATGACGGACGTTTAGTTGCTGCATTTGATGGAATTATTTCATCGGTACAGGTATATAAAGGCTATAACATGGTGAAGGTGAATCAGTCGGTAGCTAAAGGTCAACTGCTTGTAGATAACGTGAGTTTAAATATAGATAACGAGATCGTGTTATCTCCTGTGCAGGCGCAGATAATAGGGTATGGAGAAGCGTATTACACACATACCGAACCGCTTGAAATAACTACACAACTACTGACAAACGATAGTAAAAGCTTTTATGCTATACGCTTTTTGTCTTTCAGGGTGCCTATCGGGTTTTCGGGCAATTTTGATAATAATTATCACAGACAGACATCGATTGAACCTTTAACAGTTTTAGGGTTTAAGTTACCAATGACGATTGAAAAAACACAGCTTACCAGAACACGTTATGCGCAGATAGAACTTACAGCTGAGGAGGCGGCACTAAAAGCTGATAGACGAATAGAAAGGCAACTTTATGAAGACTATGATGATTTGACTGTTTTGTCAAAAAAAATCAGCTATGAGGTTAGGGACATGGATGTAATAACCAATGTTGAATATACTTTTTTAGCAAATATTATCAAAATTGAGTAAAAAGTATTTACTTTTTGTGTTACTATTGCTATAATATAGGTGAAGAAAGAATATTAGTATTTTAATGAGGTTAGATGGCAGAGGATACACTGGAACTCAACAATTCAGAGGAATTGTTGGCGCTACTTGGACATCGTGATGAGCTACTGTTGGTGCTTATAAAGGAACTCAACATAACAGCCGTTGCACGTGATGATGAACTTAAAATTTCTGGCGAAAACAGTAAGGTAGCAAAAGATGCTTTAGTTGCAGCACAGCAGCTTCGTGCGCAGGGGCGTGTGTTGGACGAACAAACAATGCGTTACTGCATAGGTCTTGCAAAGGCAGGAAGGGGGGGTGAAATAGCAGAGTTGTCCGGCGATTTGGTTGCTGTTACCATTAAAGGTAAGCCGGTTCATCCTAAAACTCTCGGGCAAAAGCAGTACATTGAGGCAATAAAAAGTTCTACAATAACCTTTGGAATAGGTCCTGCCGGAACCGGCAAAACTTACCTTGCAGTTGCACTTGCGGTAAAATCTCTAAAAGCCCATGAGGTTTCAAGAATTATACTTACCCGTCCAGCTGTTGAGGCCGGTGAAAAACTTGGGTTTTTACCAGGAGATCTGCAAAATAAGGTTGATCCGTATCTGCGACCGCTATACGATGGGTTGTATGATATGCTCGGATCTGAAGTTTTTTCGAGGATGCTGGAAAAAGGCACCATCGAGGTTGCTCCGCTCGCCTATATGAGAGGTCGCACACTGGATGATAGCTTTATAATTCTAGATGAGGCACAAAACACCACACCAGAACAAATGAAGATGTTTTTAACAAGGCTTGGCAATGGCTCAAAGATGATAATTACCGGTGATGTTACCCAGATAGACTTACCGGATAAGGCAAGAAGTGGTCTCGTACAGGCGGCAAAGGTAACAGAGGATATTGATGGGGTTAAGAAGGTTATCCTCACAGCTAAGGATGTTGTCAGGCACCATATAGTGGAAGCTATAGTGTCTGCATATGAGAAACATGAAAAACAAGCGAATAAAAGAAAGGCTGGCAATGAAAGACAGGGTTTATATTATAGATCGGCAAAACGAGATTAAGATCCCAACAGGCACAAGGATACTTATTAGAAGAAGCTGTAAAGCTGTGCTTAAAAATGAGGGGTTTCCGTCAGACGCCGAGGTAACAGTATCTCTTGTCAACAATGCAGAGATAAAACAGCTCAATAATGATTACCGTAACATTAACGATAAAACCGACGTACTATCTTTCCCAATGGGTGAAGATGGAAAATATGATATTAATAAGGAAAGTGGCGCGGCTATACTTGGGGATATAGTTATTTCTTTAGAAAAAGCCGTAGAGCAAGCGAATAGATATGGTCATGATATACAGCGTGAACTTGCATTTTTAACCGTACATGGCATGTATCACCTTTTAGGTTATGACCATGAAAAGGGTGGTCTTGAATCCGCAAAGATGAGAGAAAAGGAAGAGCTTACATTGACACAGCTCGGGCTACCTCGAACAACTGCATTTCAGACCGATAGATGAAAGCGTTTTTTAAATCTTTCACGTATGCTACCGATGGTTTATTAGCTGGTATTAAGGGCGAGCGGAACTTAAGATTCCACCTTGTTGCATCCGCCTATGTTATTTGGCTTGGTTTCATGTATGAGCTTTCGCAGATACAATGGATGCTGTTAGTTATAACCATGGGGCTTGTTATATCTTCAGAATTGATTAACACTGCAATAGAGTTAACGTGGGAAAAGCTTGAACCAAACCACTGTGAGCATGTAGGCTTGGTAAAGGATATTGCTGCTGCTGCGGTATTGACTAATGCTGTTGTAGCCGTTATAATAGGATTAATTCTGTTTTTTGATATTGATAAGATAGGAAAGATAGGGGTTGTGCTAATTCAAACCCCTGTCTTTCTGATTATGTTTATCATAAGCTTAATAATATCTTATCTATTTATATTTAATTTTAGGAAAAAATAATGCGAAGTGTATTTGTTTCAATTATTGGCCGTACTAATGCCGGAAAATCTTCACTTGTGAACCTGTTTGTAGGTGAAAAGGTAGCAATTGTTACCCATAAACCACAGACAACAAGAAGTAAAATTACCGGAATTGTAACCAAGGGTGATCTGCAGTACGTATTTTATGATACGCCAGGGTTGCATAATGTGCGTACAAAACTTGGTGAGCGCATGACAGACTATGCAAAGCGTTCCTTGGCCGAGGTGGATGTGGTTGTTGCACTATTTGCACCATTTAAAAAACTATCACAGGGTGAACTTGATTTTATTGAAAGAGTTAAAAAATCTAAGATACCTGCTGTAGGTGTACTTAATAAGTGTGACCTATTAAGTCCCGAACAGGTTGATATGCAGAGTAAGCTTTTAGAGCAGACAGGGGCCTTTGAGGAGGTGCTTTGCATCTCGGTGCTAGAGGAACGTGGAACAGAAATATTGCTCGATAAAATTTCTTCCTATGCACAGGAGGATGTACATCATTTTCCGGACGATAGTTTTACCGATATGCCACAAACTGCATTTGTGGCGGAGTTATTGCGCGAAAAGTTGCTGCTTTCGCTTGAGCACGAGGTACCACACGGTATTGCAGTAACATGCGAGAGGTTTTCAAGGCGTAATACCGGCATCATAGATATTGATGTTGATATTGTGTGTGAGAAGCAAACCCACAAGGGTATTATAATTGGCAAGGGTGGCAACACATTAAAATCAGCCGCCAGCGCTGCAAGAATTGATATGGAGGAGCTGTTTGGCTCAAAGGTCAACCTAAAGTGTTTTGTTAAGGTGCGTGAGGGTTGGCGTGATAGCAATGTACAGCTTAAAAACTTTGGCTTTAGAACAGACCGTTAATCTATCCAATATTGTTACAAAAGGTATAGTAATATCCGAAAAAGAGACGGTTAAGGCAGAGCGTATACTTACACTTTACACAGAGAAAAAAGGGGTGATAGAGTGTTTTGCACGAAATGCCAAAGGTACGAAAAACGCGCTTTTTTCCGGATTATCGATTCTGCATTACTGTGAGTTTACAATAGCGGAGCGTAAGGGTGTTTTCACCGTGAAAGAGGCGGAGACACTACACTCGTTTTTTTCACTCACCGCCTCTATGGAAGGGGTTGCATTAGCTCTATACCTTGCTGAGCTTATACGTATAGTAAGGCCAAGCCCGGAGGAGGCAGTGCAGCATCTTCCGTTTTTTTTAAATACATTGCATCTTATTGGGAAAAAGCAACGTGACCTTGACATATACAAGGTTATTTTTGAGTTAAGAACAATGGCCGGCCATGGATTTATGCCGATGCTTGTTGCCTGTAGCTGTTGCTGTGAATATAAGGAATCACCGCACAATTTTGACTATAAATCAGGTAAGATACTTTGCAACGAGTGCGCACAGTATAATAAGATAGAATGTAACATTACATCGGCCGACTTAGCCGCAATGAGGCATATTGTTTTTTCAGATTTAAAGCATATATTCTCCTTTGAGCACAAGAAACTAAAACAGAAAGGCCTTGTAAAACAGGTAGAAAAATTTACGTTTTGGCACCTGGATAAAAAGCCGCAGTCACTTAATTTTTACTATAAACTTTCAAAGGAACAGCAACCTATTATAGAAGTAAAGGAAGATGAATAAAAATTTAAAACTTTTAGAATTTGATATAATATTAGATAAAGCAGCAGAACTTGCAGTCTGTCCTGCTGCAAAACAGGCAATACTTCAATGCGAAGCATCTGTCGATGCCGAGGATATAAGGTATCGCTTAGCAAAGGTAGATGCCATCACTGTTATGTGTCAGGGGCAGGGAGCACCATCTCTTTATACGGTAGATGACGATATGCCCTCTGTGATAAAAAGGGCCGAACTTTCCGGTATGCTTAGCATGGGAGAGCTTCTTAAGGTGCTAAGTTTGTTGAATAATGGTTATCGGCTATTGAGATTCAGAGATAGTGTAGAGAACTTTAACGAAGTATTAGAAGAGGATTTTTTCCTTTTATATCAAAACAAAGATTTTGCCGAAATATTATCAAACTCTATTATATCCGAAACCGAGATGTCGGATAAGGCAAGTAACGAACTGTTTAGAATAAGGCGAGACATTGCAAATACCGAGGCATCTATTAGAAACAAGTTAGAGCAAACAATCAAATCACAGGATAACGGCAAGTTTTTGCAAGACAATGTTGTTGCAATGCGAAATGGCAGATATGTTGTTCCTATTAAGGCGGAGCATAAAGGGGATTTTGGCGGTGTAATTCATGATGTTTCGGCATCAGGCTCCACTATATTTGTCGAGCCGGCAGCAGTAGTGGAGGCAAATGCCAAGATATTGCAGCTTAAAAATGAAGAGCAGAGGGAGATTGAACGAATTTTAATCGACCTTACCGGCGTTGTAGCCTCCTTGTCTGACAGGCTTTATAAGGGCTACGATGCGATGGTTGCACTTGATGTAATGATTGCAAAGGCAAGGCTTGCAATTAATCAGCTTGCTGTCATGCCGGCCATATCAAACGATAGATCCTTTTCTCTTGTAAATGCTAGACATCCACTTATAGCAAAAGATGTTGTTGTGCCTATAGATATAGGGCTTGGTATCGAAGATCATAATACACTTATCATAACAGGCCCAAATACCGGCGGTAAAACCGTTACCCTTAAAACAGTAGGGTTATTGTTAACAATGGCAATGCATGGATTTCTAATACCGGCAGCAGAACGCAGTGTAGTGTGTTGCTTTAATAATATATTTGTAGATATAGGTGACGAGCAGAGTATTGAGCAAAGCTTGTCAACCTTTTCGTCGCACATTACTAATATAAAGGACATCCTCGATAATGTAGACAATAGCTCGTTGGTACTGTTAGATGAACTTGGTTCCGGTACCGACCCAGCAGAAGGGGCAGCACTTGCTACTGCAATTATTGAGGAACTTATGCAGGCAGGAGCTTCTACCATAGCTACTACCCACTATGCCGAGCTAAAGGTATTTGCACTTGAAACTCAAGGAGTGCAGAACGCAAGTTGTGAGTTTGATGTTGCAACTTTGCGCCCTACTTATAAAATAATCTTAGGAGTACCAGGTCGGTCAAATGCATTTTTGATAGGCAGAAGGTTGGGTTTAAAGCAGGATTTGATTGACCTAGCTACAAAACACCTAAGTGCAGAGAACAAAAGGTTTGAAAAGGTTATCGCTGAACTAGATAATCTAAAGATAGAGATGAAAAACCAACATGATTTTATTGAAAGTCAAAAAGCAGAGGCAGCCTCAATCTTAGAATCTGCCAAAAAAGAACAGTTTTTTGCAAGGCAGAAGGCTGAGGAGATAAAGGAAGAGGCAAGGCGGAATGCAAGGAAAGCCCTTTCTCTTGTAGAGGAGGAGGCACATAAGCTTACTGACGAGATAAGAAAACTGCAAAAACAAGAGCGTATGAGTAGCAACGAAAAGGCAGTTAAGGCAAGAGAGTTGCATAGGCAGGCCGAGCAAGGCCTATCAGGTATCGCTAAGAAAGAACAACATAAGGATATCACTCCGATAACTGATTGTAATGTGGGGGATGACGTTTATTCGATTGATCTGCAGAGGAACGTATCTGTGTTCTCTGTCGACAAAAAGAAAAAAACTGCGGTAATAGTTGCCGGCAACATACGTTCTACAGTACAATTTACAAGGCTTGCAAAGGCGACAAGGTCCTCAGTGCCTGATAAAAAGCAGCTGCGACGAGTGCGGCAGCAGGGAGTAACTTCTACAGCTGATCGCAAGGCCAGCAGTGAACTTATGTTGATAGGGAAGAATGTTGATGAAGCATGTATGCTTGCCGATATATTTATAGATAATGCTGTAATGTCAGGTCTGACAATGGTTTATCTTGTGCACGGAAAGGGAACAGGAGCACTACGAAAAGGATTGCATCAACATCTTAAAACTCATAGAAGTATAAAAAAGTTTCGACTTGGATTATACGGTGAGGGCGAAGATGGGGTGACTGTGGTAGAAATAAAGTAGATCTAGACTACATTAACTTTTAGGGGAAAATAGTGAAAATACTTATTGATGGGTACAATGCCATAAAACTATGTGCACGAACTTTAAGATGCAACGACATAAGATTGATTGACCATGGAACAAGGGTTGCTTATTTTGCATCTAAGATTGCAAAAAAGCTAAGTAATATTGAACTAGATAGTCAAAACATCTACCTTCTTTCATTGTTTCACGATATTGGAGCATATAAGACCGAAGAAATCGATAGTATGGTTAAATTCGAAACCGTGAATATTTATGAACACTCGGCATACGGACATCTATTTTTAAAGCACTTATCACCCTTAAGCGCACTTTCTGAAGCAATATTGTATCATCATTTCAACTACGCCGATATTCCTGATGATACAGATGTTGTGGTTGCAGAATATGCAAAGCTGTTGCATATAGCTGACAGAATTGATGTTGGATATATTACCGGGATGACCTTTGAAAAAATATCTTATTTGATCGAAAAAAGCAACTCATTTACTAAGGAGTATATTGAGGCAGCCTTACAGGTCTTGAAGGAGGATGCTGAAACTTTAAATGATAGGCTTGATGCTTTTCTTGATAGTATGTTATCGACACTTACGCTGAATACCAAACAGGCGGAAGAGTTTTTATTGATGATGATATACTCAATTGATTTTAAAAGCCCTGCAACAATGCTTCATTCGGTTAATACTACGTCGGTAAGTATATACATTGGCGAAAAAATGGGACTTGACGATAGAAGCTTATCTCAAATATATACAGCAGCTTTGATTCATGATATAGGCAAGATAACAACCCCAACATCGATTCTTGAGTACAATGGAAGATTAAACGATGTTCAGATGGAGATAATGAGAGAGCATGTCAGCGAAACACGTAATATTTTGTACGATGTGATTGACAGTGACACTGTAGATATTGCCGTTAATCATCATGAAAAACTTGATGGTACAGGCTATCCCAGAGGCTTAAAGGCTGAAGAGCTGTCGATTAGCTCACGCATTGTGGCAGTAGCAGATATTGCCAGTGCACTGCTTGGGCGACGTAGTTATAAAGATCATTACAGCTGGGAGAAAACACTGTCAATCTTTAAAGATATGGTTGAAGGCGGAAAACTTGATGCCGGTATAGTCGCAGTAGTCGAGGATAACTATAAGGAGATTGAAGAATTTTTAAAAGAACGAGCCACACCGGTTACAGATAAATACAATTTGATTTTCGATGAGTTTGATAAAATGGTAAAAAATAAATTGACAGAGGGTTAATGTGCTAATTAAAATACGATAGTAGAAATACTATAATATACACTGGAGCTAGAATGCAGGATTTTATTATTGATTCAATGCCATCTTCCGATAATGAAAATACCATTGCGGTTTATAGGATGGAGCCTAAAGGTATAAAGCCCATAGGTGTTGTGCAGATTGCGCATGGAATGACAGAGTATATAAATAGATATAAAGCGTTTGCCAATAACCTATGCGATAAAGGATATGTTGTTGTAGGAAACGATCATCTAGGCCATGGGAAAACATCTGACAATTCGGGATCTGATGGTTATTTTGGGGAAAAGGGAAGCTATAAGTTTTTGCTTGGTGACATGAAAATTGTGTTTGATAGGTTTAAAAAAGAGTATGAGGGTCTTTCGTACTTTTTGTTTGGACATAGTATGGGAAGCTTTTTTGCAAGAGTGTTCTGCTTTACCTATAACGAGCTACCGACAGGGCTGGTTGTTAGTGGCACCGGAGGCCCAAACCCTGCCGGAAAGTTTGCAATACATTTAGCCGACACTATAACTAAGATAAAGGGCCCCCTTGGATATTCTGATATGCTTAACGATCTTGCGTTTAAAAGCTTTTGTAACAGAATAGAGAAACCGCGAACCCAGATGGATTGGCTTACCCGTGATACTGATATTGTAGATAGGTATGTAGCAGATAAAAAGTGTACCTTTAAGTTTACCACATCGGCGCTAGTCGAACTTTTTACTGTAAACTACAGGTCAAATCTTTTAAATAATATTCGCAAAACACCAAAAAATTTGCCTATACTTTTTATAAGTGGCGAGGATGACCCGGTAGGTCTTTATGGTGTTGGTGTTACCGAAGCCTATAATCTTTATAAACAGGCCGGTGTAATCGATACACAACTTAAATTGTACCCACAGGCAAGACATGAACTTACAAACGAAATAAATAAAGATGAGGTAATTGCACAGCTGATAGATTGGCTTAATGCACATAATTTACATGATACTACAACTTAACAACATTAAAAAAGGCTTTGGCGCAAACGAGATACTGCATGGTATAACGGCAGTAATTTCGGCGGGCGATCGAATTGCCATTATCGGCGGTAATGGCGCCGGAAAAACAACATTGCTTAAAATAATAGCAGGAGAATACCAACAAGATAACGGAGATCTTTTTATAGCTGCTGGGCTAAGGATCGGATATCTTTCACAACATAATGATTTTGAAGATGGCGGAACAGTCCTATCCGAGATGAAATCTGTATTTAGACCTGCAAAAGATGCGGTTGAAGAGATGCGTAAGCTTGAACGGCTGCTGGTAGATGATCACGATAACCATAAACTTATTACAAAGCATGATGATGCTGAGCGTATTGTACTTGCATATGATTACTACAATGCAGACCTTAATATCGCTAAGATATTAAACGGATTTGGTTTTGGCAAAGAATACCATGACCGCAAAACCTCCATATTATCGGGTGGGGAGGCCACAAGGCTTCGCCTTGCACGGCTGCTTTTAAATGCACCTGATGTTCTGTTGCTTGACGAGCCGACAAACCACCTTGACTTTTCTACAATTACCTTTTTAGAGCAAGAACTTACTCGTTTTAAAGGTGCAGTCATTTCGGTTACCCATGATCGTGCATTTATAGATAATGTCTGTAACATAATCTGGGAGATAGAAAAAGGTAGGATGGAGGCCTTTAAAGGTCGCTTTGAAAATTATTTTGAGATAAAGGCAGCCAATGCCGAGCAACAACAAAAACAACATGACGCAGATGTTAAGGTTGCTAAAAAGTTGGAGGAGTATATTGCCAAAAACAAGGTGCGTGCCTCCACCGCAAAGATGGCCAAGAGCCGTGAAAAACAACTGGCAAAGTTAACGATAACACAAAGACCAGATGTTGTGAGAAATCGTTTCAGCTTTAGCTTTAATGTAACAAGCGAACCATATAAAGACATTTTGACCTGTAAAAACCTGAACATTTCGGCAGGAGAAAAACAACTGGTAGTGGATGCAAGTTTTAATGTTTTAAAGGATGAAAAGTTTATAATTGCAGGGGAGAACGGAAGCGGAAAATCTACACTGCTTAAAGTCCTTGCCCATGAGCATAAAGCTACCGGAACTATTAGGTTTGGTATGGGGTGTGAACTGTCCATATTTAGGCAACATCAGCAGTTGCGTAGCGGCAGAGTTATTGATGCAATAAGGGCATTAAGACCTAAGTTTACTGATCAGGAGGCCCGAGATCTACTTGCACGATTTTTATTTAAAGGTGATGATGTATTTGCCGATTGCTCAACCCTTTCAGGGGGGGAGTCAGCAAGGCTAAGGCTTGCCGAGATGACTCTGGAAAAATCTAATTTTTTGATGTTGGATGAGCCAACGAACCATCTCGATCTTTTTACAAGGGAAAGTCTCACTAATGCACTTTGTGAATATAAGGGAACCTTATTAATAGTGTCTCATGATCGCTATTTGATGTCAAGGCTTGCCTGCCCCATTTTATATATCAAGAATAAAAACCTTTACCGCTTTGAAAATTTTTCGGAATTATTGGACTGGATGGATGTAAAGACGGCTGCCCAACAGGAGCTAGCTCCTGTTGGTAAGGATCCTGTTAAGAATAAGGCGGAGGATCGTAAAAAAAGAGCCGCTGCAAGGCAGCGACTAAAAGAGGTGGAAGCAGAGCTTGAGAGAACTGAATTACTGATAAAGGAGCTTACGGCAAGGTTGCAGGATCCACAAGTATGTACCGACCACGAATTGCTTTCTGATATATCTAACCAGATAGAGGATGCACACAAAAAGCACGACGCTGCATATATCGAGTGGGATGAGTTGATTGCGGACGAGGACGACTAAGTTTTGCTTGGCGGTGCGAAAGTGGCAAGTGGGGAAGATGCAGCGACTTTTTTTAGCTGTTCATCCGATATATGGGTATAAATTTCGGTTGTCGAGATATTTTCATGTCCTAAAATTTCTTTAAGTGCAAGCATGTCTGCACCGCCATAGCGATAAAGTAGTGTTGCTGCGGTATGGCGGAGCTTGTGGACAGAATAGCCTTGCCCTTCAAGACCAGCCTGCTTAAAGCAGTTTTCGATTATCTGTTGTATGCGTCGGCCGCTTAATCGCTTTCTTGTTTTAGGGCTTATAAATAATGCATTATCATCAATAATATTTTCAATCTTTTTACGTTCTTCAATATAGTTATCGATTGCCACTATGCAAGCTTTGTTTAGATATACAGTGCGTTCCTTATCTCCTTTTCCAACTACCCGCATCTGATCTGATTTTATGTCGGTAACATTGATTCCACACAGTTCGGACAATCTGATTCCGCAGTTTAGTAACAGCATAAGCATACAGTAAACTCGTGCATCTGGTTTTTCCTCTGCTGTAAGCAATAGCTTGCTCTCATCTAACGTTAGATGTTTTGGTAGAGTTTTTTTTATCTTTGGTGTTTCAATATCCTTTGCCGGATTTGTGTCTATATGTCCGGCTTCGATTACAAGATATTTGTAAAGCCCTTTTATTGCCGATAGTTTTCTTGCTCGAGCTGTTGCGCTAAGGCCATTGCCTTTACACTCTACAGTGTCACGGTCAAAGGCGAGAAAGTTTAAAAATCGTAGGATCTCAAGTTTTTTTATTCCCTCGAAAAAATTTTCATCAAGTTGGGTTATATCACATTTATTATCGATCTCTCCGCTAAAACTGTCGGATCTACTTTGTACGATATATCTTAAAAAAAGACGTAGGTCAATATAATAGGCGTTTACGGTGCGTTTAGATCGACCCTTTACCGAAACAAGTGTAGAAAGATACTCTATCACAAGCGGAGGGCAATCTTCAAACCTATTTGCCTTTGAGAAAACATAACTACTCATAATATTCCTGCATAAATAATTAATTTCATAGTATAGTATAATATTAGTATTGTCAATACTATCAATAAAACTAAGGAGAGAGTTGATGAAAAAGATACTTTTATTACTAACCGGTGGGACTATATGTTCAAGCGGTGATGTTGATAATTTAAATAGATCCGTTAATATGAACAAGGCTAAAACACTGTTAGTTCAGAATTTTGCAACCTCAAACTCGCATCATGCACAGCAACAGTTTGAGACAGAGGTGGTGATGGAGGTTCTTAGTGAAAATATGACTATAGAGTGTTGGAGCAAGCTATTAAGAAAATTAAAAGAAATTAACATTGATGACTACAAGGGTGTTATCGTCGCACATGGTACCGATACACTTGCTTATACAGCGTGCTTTTTATCACTTGCCCTCTCAGGGGTTAATGTTCCTGTTTTTTTGGTGTCCAGCAACCTTCCACTAGATACAAATGATGCAAACGGCAATATTAATTTTAGACGATCGGTCGAGCTAGTTTGTGACGGTATAACTCCGGGAACATATGTGGTTTACAAAAATTCGGATGATAATATATATCTGCACCTTGCCGCACATCTAAAGCAGTGTAATACCTATACAGACGATTTTTTTAGCAATGATATGGCTGATATTACCTGTGGAAATAGTTTACCAAATCACAAAATTGATAAAAGTCCGATTGACCTTGATATACTGCCAACACTAAAGAATGGTGTGATAATGCTTAAACCTTATGTCGGATTAGATTATTCGTCAGTGAGGCTAAATAATGATGTAAAGATTGTTGTTCACTGTCTCTACCATTCACAGACAGCATGCACACAGTTGTCAGAACCTTCATTCTCTACCACTGAATTTTTAAAACAATGTGATAATATCGGTGTGGATGTAATATTAACACCAAGAAGAGAGGGCAAACCTTTATACGAGAGCGCTAATGCATTAAATGCAATATCGGTATATGGGTTAACTGCAGAGATGACATATGTCAAGGCTGTTGTTGCACATACACTTGGGTTTAGCGGTGAAAAACTATCAGAGTTTATGAAAAAAAATATCTGCGGTGAGTTTATTTGTTAGGCTAACTATTGACATAACTACAAAATTGTTGTAAAATTACTGTAAAGACGACATGGTGAATTTGCCTATAATTACAAGGCTGTTTATGTCTGTTCGGCTAACCTGTAGGTTATATTAATATGCTTTATTGGGCGGCACCCAGAAGGAATGACAGGACTTTCGTCCCATATTTTGGGACGTAGGTCTTTTTTTGCATAGAGGCGAAAGGAAGAATAATCAATGTTAAGAACTGCTTATTGCGGAGAAATCAGAGAAAAACATATCGGATCCCAGATAATTGTAGCCGGTTGGGTACAGACAAAACGGGACATGGGTGGTGTTATCTTTATCGACTTAAAGGATAGAGAAGGTACACTTCAGGTGGTTTGTAATGCCGAAAATATGCAGAGTGATGCATTCTTGCAGGTGGAAGGTTTAAAAAACCAATCTGTTGTACAGCTTAAAGGCATCGTACAACTAAGAGCGGATGATACGGTAAACGCTAAGATTTCTACTGGCACAGTAGAGCTGTTTGCCGAGGAGATTAAGGTTTTATCTCAGGCGCAAACACTACCGTTTTCTCTTGATGAGGATAACGTTAGGGAAGATTTAAGATTAAAATATAGATTCTTAGATATCCGTAGGCAGGAAATATACAACAATCTAAAGTTTAGGCATAAGGTTCAAAAACTTACACAGGACTATCTTGATAACGATGGCTTTATTGCCGTAGAAACCCCCATGCTAACCAAAAGCACACCGGAAGGTGCAAGGGATTACCTTGTGCCAAGTAGGGTTCATAAGGGTACATTCTATGCACTTCCTCAATCCCCACAGATATTCAAACAGCTTCTTATGGTTGGTGGAATAGATAAATACTATCAGGTTGCTCGTTGTTTTAGGGATGAGGATTTAAGGGCAGATCGCCAACCGGAGTTTACACAGGTTGATATGGAAATGTCCTTTATTGAGCAGGAGGATATACTTTGCCATCTTGAAAATATGTTTAAATATATCTTCAAAGGGGCTATGAATATTGACTTTGCAGAACCATTTCAACGTATAAGCTGGATAGATGCAATGGACAGATACGGTAGTGATAAGCCGGACTTAAGGTTTGATCTACCGATAGTAGATCTGACAGAGATCGCAAAAAAATGTGAGTTTACCGTATTTAAAAATGTTACAAAATCAGGTGGCGTTGTTAGAGGTATCAATGTTAAGAATTGGCCTGACTACAACCGTAGTGATGTTGAAGCACTTACCGAAAAAGCTATATCCTACGGCGCAAAAGGAATGGCCTGGATAGCAATACGTCCTGACGGTGAGGTTTACTCATTGTTGACTAAATTCCTCTCGAAGGATGATGTGGATGCAATACTAAAGGCTATGGATGCAAAGCCTGGCGACTTCATACTATTTTGTGCTGATAAATTAAATGTGGTTCGCAGAACACTTGGAAATCTTCGTATAGATATAGCAGACATATTTGGCTTAAGAAAAAAAGATGACTTTAAGATGTTGTTCGTAACTGACTTTCCACAGTTCGAATACTCTGAAGAAGATGACAGATTTATTGCAATGCATCATCCCTTCACAATGCCGTATGAGGAGGATGTACAGTACCTGTTTTCCGATCCCGGTAGAGTAAGGGCTCAGGCCTACGATATTGTATTAAACGGTATAGAATTAGGTAGCGGTAGCATCCGTATCTATAATAAGGATGTTCAGCAACAGATGTTTTTAGCCCTTGGATTTAACGAGGCCGAGATAGAAGATCGTTTCGGATTCATGGTAAATGCTTTTAGTTACGGAACACCACCGCACGGAGGATTTGCCTTTGGTCTTGATCGTTTAGTTATGCTAATGGTAGGCGCACAATCACTTAGAGATGTTATTGCATTTCCTAAGGTTAAGGATGCATCCTGCTTGATGACCGAGGCTCCTAACTTGGTAGATGCCGAACAACTTGAAATATTAGAGCTGTCTTTAGGCGGTGAGCTTGCAGCCGAAATATCAGCAAAGCAAAAAAAGGCACAGCAACATATAGATGTTGAGAATGTGGCGCACCTTGCCAGACTTACCCTAACTGCCGAGGAGAAGGTGACAATGGGACCCGAGATGGAGGCTATTATTGATTTTGCAAATCAATTAAGCGGAGCCAATACCGACGGAGTAGATACTACAGCGCATGTTATCCCGATGGAAAATGTTTTCAGGGCAGATGTTGTTACCAATAAAGAGAATAGAGAAGCACTTTTAAATAATGCCGCAACTAAGTTTGATGGCTATATTACTGTGCCTAAGGTTATAGAGTAGGGGTGAGTAGATGGAATTAACTAAATTAACACTAATTGAACTTCAAAGCAAATTAGCGAATAAAGAAATCTCCTCACAGGAGCTGACCGAGGCATACATTAATAATATCAATTCCAACGATGGTGTGATTGGTGCCTATATAACCAACACATATGATCATGCAATAAGTAAGGCAAAAGAGATTGATACTAAAAGGGCTGCAGGGGAAACACTACCCTCGCTTGCCGGAATTCCTTGTGGTATTAAAGATAATATCTGTACAAAGGATGTTAGAACAAGCTGTGCATCTAAGATGCTGGAAAACTTTATTCCACCCTATGATGCCCATGTAATGGATAGACTTAATTCCGAGGATATTGTGATGCTCGGAAAGCTAAATATGGACGAGTTTGCGATGGGATCCACCACCGAGAACTCGTACTTTAAGGTAACAAAAAATCCTAGGAACACCGATTATGTCCCAGGGGGAAGCTCAGGTGGTTCAGCTGCCGCAGTTGCAGCAGATGAGGCTGTGTTTACCCTTGGATCCGATACCGGCGGTTCTATTAGACAACCGGCATCCTTTTGCGGTGTTGTAGGAATGAAACCCACCTACGGTACAGTATCTAGAAATGGGCTTATTGCATTTGCCTCCTCCCTTGATCAGATTGGACCCGTAACAAAGAGCGTTGCAGATAATGCTGTGGTATTAAATGCGATAACCGGATACGATGAAAAAGATAGCACCTCTGTTAATAGAGAATATGGTGATTTTACAGCCGAGCTTAGCGCTGGAGTAAAAGGCTTGAAAATTGCACTTCCAAAGGAGTATTTCGGCGAGGGTATTTCGGACGAGGTGCGCACTGCCGTGCTTAACGCCGCTAAGGTTTATGAAAAACTTGGCGCAAGCATAACGGAGGTTTCGATTCCATCGCTGGAGCTGGCGCTTCCTGCCTATTATGTAATTTCCAGTGCCGAAGCATCATCAAACCTTGCACGATTTGATGGAATACGTTATGGCTATCGCGCCGATGATTTTGCAGATATAGAGGAGCTTTACAAAAAATCACGTAGCGAGGGCTTTGGCAAAGAGGTTAAAAGGCGTATTATGTTAGGATCGTTTGCCTTAAGTTCCGGCTACTATGATGCCTATTACAAGAAAGCCTTGCAGGTTAGAACTTTGCTGATGAATGATTTTGCAAAGGTATTTGGTGACTATCAGTGCATACTTTCACCGGTTGCACCGACAGCATCCTATAAACTGGGGGAGAAAACCGAAACTCCACTTGAGATGTATATGGGCGATATATGCACAGTGCCGGTAAACATTGCAGGCTTACCGTCCATCGCAATACCTTGTGGTGAGAATAAAGATGGCCTACCGCTTGGCATGCAACTTATTGGCGATGCATTCAGTGAATCAACATTGTATAGGGTTGGAAATGCATATGAGCAGGAGACAGACATATATCATGTTAATAAGGTGCAGGGAGGCATTAAATAATGATTAAAGATTATGAGATGGTTATAGGCCTTGAGGTTCATTGTGAGCTTAGCACCGAAACAAAAATTTTCTGTAGTTGCCCTACAAAATTTGGAGCCGAGCCAAATACACAGGTTTGCCCTGTTTGTTTGGGTATGCCCGGAACATTACCGGTTTTAAACGAGCAGGTTGTTAATTATGCGATAAAGGCCGGCCTTGCAACAGGTTGTAAGATTGGCAGCTTTTCAAAACAGGATAGAAAAAACTACTTTTATCCCGATCTGCCTAAGGCATATCAGATATCACAGTATGATCTGCCGTTATGCTACGAAGGTAAGCTGGAGATAGAGACAGATAAAGGCACAAAAGCCATAGGTATAACCCGTATCCATATAGAGGAGGATGCAGGTAAACTGGTACATGACGAAAAACAGGGTACAATGATAGACTGCAACCGCTGTGGTGTGCCACTTATTGAAATTGTTTCAGAGCCGGATATTCGCAGTGCAGATGAAGCTGTAGCCTACTTTAAAAAGCTACGTGCTATTCTACTTTATACCGATATTTCCGACTGTAGGATGAACGAAGGTTCACTTCGCTGTGACGTTAATCTTTCGATAAGAAAAAAAGGTGCTGAGCAGTTTGGAACCCGTACCGAGATGAAGAACCTTAACTCATTCCAGTTTATATTAAAGGCAATTGACTATGAATATAAAAGGCAGATAGAACTTGTAGAAAAAGGTGAGCAGGTAGTACAGGAAACACGACGTTTTGACCAGTCTAACGGTAAAACCTTCTCGATGAGAAAAAAGGAAGATGCAAACGATTATCGCTACTTTCCGGATCCAGACTTACTACCGATAGTGAGCACAAAACAAAAAATCGACGAGATTGGTGCTACAATACCAATGTTGCCTGATGCACGTAAGGAAATATATGTTAAGAGTTACGGATTAACATCTTATGATGCCGAACTATTAACAAATGATATGAATATTGCAAACTACTTTGAATCAGCTGCTAAAAAAACGTCCCATACCAAGATATTAGCAAACCTTATGATAGGTGATGTTTTAAAGATGGTAGAGGGGGAGGATGTATCTCCGAATATTGATGAGGATGTTATAGGTGAAATTGCTGAACTTATCGGTACCGGGTATGTTAATAGCAGTGTAGGAAAAAGACTAATTAAAGACTTATGGGAAAAGGGTAGCTGTAGCGTTAAAGAATACGTAGATGATAATGATATGGCACAGATAAGTGATAAGGATATCTTGACAACCTATGTTAAAGAGGTATTGGAAAAATCAGAAAAGCTTGTAACGGACTATAAAAGTGGTAAAACAAATGCCTTTAAGGCAATAGTTGGGCAGGTTATGGCCAAGACCTCTGGAAAAGGAAACCCTATTGTTGTTAACGAGATTATAACAAAACTATTGGAAAACTAACTCACGAAAGGAGTGCTTTATATGCTTAATAATGTTGACATATCATATTATGTTATTGCATTTATAATTATATCGGTTCACTCCTTTTTAAACTTTAAACTGTGTGATATATTAAGCGATGGCACTAGGTTTCACAGGGCTTCAATTTTCATTGTCTGTATAGTCAATGGATTAATATCACCGATTTTTTTATCGTCGGTGCACAGCAGCACCGCAACTCCCTATTTTGCATGTGTAGGGCTTTTGATCTTTGAGTTGTTTTTGCTTTTTAAGGGTAGAGTAACCGGAATATTCGGTGTTGGAATAGGGTCGCTGTTACATCTGTTTGTGATTCGATCTATTCTTATCCCATCAGTCTCAATAGCTTACAAAATATCTATGCACGACATAAACTATAGCGCCGAATATGTATCTTATATAAATTTAGGTTCCTTTGCGATACAGATAATCGCATTACTACTATTTATTCTTCTAATTCCAATGAGCACTGTAAAGAAGATAATGGAAAGCAAGTCTTTTTATAGAGGTCTTTTATCCCTTACATTGCTTTTAGTCCTGTATATCATATTTAACTCCTATATATTCCGTGTGGATTATTATTCATTAATACTTTCGGTACAGGAGATTGTAATTGTTGCCTTCATGCTACTTTTCTTCTATATAATGTTATTAATGCTAATTGCAGTTTTTAACTTGGGTTTGTACCGAGAAAAAACAAAGGTTTTAGAGGATAAGATAGATAAGGATAGGGTTCTAACCTCGGCTGTATTTAATCTTGCGTTAATCATTATAGAGGTTAACTGCACAAAAGATATACTTACGAGATTGTTAATAGGTTCAACAGAAAGACCAACCGAACATCTTCCAACATTTTCAGAATTTCTGGAAACGCAGTCAAAAGAGTATACGCATCCGGATGATATTAAGAATATTAAAACGTTAAGCTCACAATCGTTGATAGATAATTTCGAAAAAGGAATCAATGAAAGTGTAATAGAGTATCGCTCAAAATCTATAAAGGCATCGGCATCACAAACCGGAGTCACTACGGTAGCAGATGAATATCTATGGTATAGGATGCAGATAAATACTCACCGTGAGGAGGATACGAACGATATTATCTCTGTTTGCACAATAGATGAAATCGATATCGAAAAGAAGGAATCCCTAAGGTTAAAACAGGTTGCCGAGACCGACCCGCTTACAGGTGCATTTAATAAGGGTACCTTTGCATCAAAGGTAGACGACTATATTAGCAAGGGCAACGGTGGTGCGCTATACATGTTTGACCTTGATAACTTTAAGGGAATTAATGATAACATGGGGCACTCAGCAGGTGATGATGTTCTGTGTGAAGTTTATGCAAAGGTATTAACTATCTTTAGATCGGATGATATTGTCGGGCGCGTTGGCGGAGATGAATTTGTAGTGTTTTTAACAAATGCAATGTCGGAGGCCTCAATTGCGAAGATGGCTATGAGAATTTGCGATGAGATTAATAAGGTGTATCATGCCGAAAACGGGGTGGATATTGAGATATCAAGTAGCATAGGTATATCGGTATCACCAAAAGATGGTAAGGATTTTGAAACACTATTTAATGCAGCAGATCTTGCTATGTACCACTCGAAAAGTATAGGCAAAAACACCTACACTGTTTACGGAAGTAGTCTTTCTGCGGGCTTTAAACCACAGGAAAAAGAGGATTACATGAGATTAAGAGATAAAGAAAACAATAAATAAAAAAATGCCTACCGAGAAGTATCTATCGGTAGGCATTTAAATCTATAACATGTATATTAAGTACGTCAACATTAGCTTTATAATGCAATATCCGCTAACCATGTTGTGTAATATTTTAAAATTATAAAAGGAGCCGCTATGAATAGTGATATGAAACTGTATTACGACTATACCATTTCACCGCTTGGAAAGGTGTTTTATAATACGGTATGGTCACAGTTAAAGAATATTAACAATTGTAAGGTTTTAGATTTTGGTAGCGGGTTTTGCTTTACCTCGGATTACCTTGCTAAAAACAACGATGTAACTGCGATTGAGGTTAACAAAGACATAATTGATGTTGCAATAAAAAGTGAATCGTTTAAGCTTTTAAATGGGGATATTGATACAGTTAAAGAAATAGAAAACGAATCATTTGATGTTGTTATCTGCCACCTTGTGCTGGAGTTTGTAGATAACCCCAGGGAGATGATAGCAGAACTACTTCGAGTATTAAAAAAAGGCGGAAATTTATCCCTTGTCAGACATAATCGTAATGGGCGTATCATACAGGCTATAGTACAGGACTATGATATAGATGATGCCCATAAATTATTAGACGGAGAGCACTCTTTTTCCTCTGCATTTGGTTTTATAAAATATTATGAAAATAATGATGTGTTAGACTGGTTAGCCGGCAAGGCTGTTATAGAAAAGGTGTATGGTGTGCGTACCGTTGCAAGCCTGCATGATGATAAGTTGCAGGATGATTTAAGCTGGGTAGCTAAGATGAGTGAGATTGAGTCAAGGCTCGTAGATAAGCCGGAATTCATTAACATTGCGTATTTTAATCATTTAATAATAAAAAAATAAGCTACTACTAGTTACACCTATAAATATTTATCTAACGTGTAAATAGGAAGGGCGCTTGCTATTCCTTTATAAATATGGTTGCATTTATTGTCATTGTCTGCGGACCATAGTTGTATCTAATTCCTACTCTTTCGCATTCAGCTGTTACAAAGAGACCACATGCCTCCATGCTTGGGCTAAGTTCATCAGGAAATCTACAGGGCGAATCGGGATATGTACAGCTACTGCACCTGCTACAACCGTCCATTCCCATTGCTACTATATCTTTACCCATGTCCCTTAAACGCTGGGATAGTGTACTTAAACTATCCTTGCACCTTCTAATTGCAAGCTGTATAGCGTCCCAGTCGTAATCATCTTCCATCTTCTCGGTAGCTTGCAAAATCATCCCATAATCATACTGCAAGATACGGTTTTTTATCTCATGCAGTGTGCCGCAAGCCGGAGGACATGCCCAACTTTTACCATATTTACCACACCTGTTATCTTTGCACATTTCACGTATCTCCGGTAAAAATTCCATCTTGCTTATATCAGCGTAACCGGCATGGTCGAACCCTACTTCAGTAGCCATTTTTATAGTAAGCGTTCTTTGACTATCCTCAATATACATAAAAACTGAACTCCTTTAACAAGTTACAAAAGTACATTATGCAAAAGCCGCAAGTCCGTTATAAGGGCTTGCGGCTTTTAGATCTAATAAAAAATTAATCTGTATAGTTATCAAAATATCCTTGGACAAGGATGATTGGTGTACCCTTGTCACCACTGCCGGAGGTTAGGTCACAAAGTGATCCGATAAGGTCTGTTAATCTACGTGGTGTTGTACCCTGTGTAGCCATCTGACCTACAAGACTTTGATTATTCTTATCCTTTTCGATAATTGTTTTGGAGATAGCTTCTTTAAGTTCATCACCACTAAGGTTTGCAAAATCATTATCGGCAAGATATTTTAACTTCAGCTCGTTTGGCGTGCCGTTAAGTCCACTGGTATGACCGGGCGATACAACCGGATCAGCAAGTTCCCAAATTTTACCTACAGGATCCTTAAATGCACCATCACCATAGATTAGTACCTCTATATTTTTACCTGTTAATGTTTTAAAGCTATCCTGTATCTCTTTAGCAAGTTCATCACAGCCGGTAGGGAATAGCTTAACTGTCGCTTCAGTCGCTTTATTAGAGCCAAGTAAACCATATTCGGAGTTACAACCACTTCCATCTATCGAAACAGTCATAATATCGTCAAGACCCAATACCGTATTTGCACCGGCCTGTTTTAAAATTCTCTTTGTTCTTTCACGTGTATGAATATCACAGCACAGTACATCCTTAGTGTAGTTTAAAATTGTACGGCAATCGTTAGCAAATATTATCTCGGCCTCTGCACCTTCTTCACGTATTAATGTTGTATAATACTCAACGTAATCAACACCTGTAAATGTGTGCTTTTTGTAGCCAAATAGATCACGATATCTCTTTTCATCAAGAACATCGTTCCATGGATTTATGTTATTCTTATCAAGCTCGTCCATATCTACAAGGTGATTACCAACCTCGTCGGAAGGGTAGCTCATCATAAGAGTAACCTTTTTTGCACCTTTTGCAATGCCACGAAGGCAGATTGCAAACCTGTTACGGCTAAGTATAGGGAAGATAACACCGATATGTCCACCGGAAAACTTTGAAGAAACATCCTTGGCGATTATTTCGGTTGTAACATAGTTACCCTGTGCTCTTGCAACTACAGCCTCTGTGATTCCTACAACATCGCGATCACGTAGTGCAAAATTTTCTGCATGTGCTGCATCCATTACACTTTTAACTACTATATCCTTAATGTTATCACCATCGCGGATAATAGGGGCTCTTATTCCTCGTGAAACAGTTCCAACCATTCTTGACATATATTCAGCTCCATTCATTATTGTATTGACATTCTACCTTATATAATATACAATAATTCTAATCATTAGTAAAATTATTATTTATTATCGTTGATATAAGAAAGAATTATGGAACAAAAAAATTCAAATATTAATATTGAATACTACAAAGTGTTTTATGAAGTGGCAAATAGGCTGTCTTTTTCTGCCGCTGCAGAATCATTATACATCACCCAGCCGGCAGTAAGCCAAACGATAAACACATTAGAGAAAAACCTTGGGATAAAGCTTTTTTCAAGAAATTCTAAAGGCGTTAGATTAACAAGAGAGGGGCAGGAGCTTTTTTGTTATATAGAGCCTGCACTTAATTTAATTAAAAGTGGTGAGAGTAAGATTAAGGAGTTGATTAAACTTGAAAGGGGAGAGGTTAAAATTGCAGCTGCCGACACGATATCAAAACATCTTTTAATTCCATCGTTAGAGCAGTTTAACGAGATGTATCCACACATAAATATAAGTGTGATTAATAGAACCACAAGGGAGTGTATAGATTTACTAAATACATCGTCGGCAGATATAGCCTTTATAAATCTTCCTATTGATAATGAAGATGGTTTTGTAGTCACCCCGTTTTTAAATGTACATGATATTTTTGTGGCAGGTCAAAAATACAACAATATAAAAGGTACGGTTCTATCGGCACAAGAACTATCAAAACTTCCTCTTATCTTACTTGAACAAAAGTCTAACAGCCGCAGATATATTGATAGTTATTTTTTAGAACACTCTGTAACCTTGCAGCCGGAAATAGAGTTGGGGTCACATGATTTGTTGCTTGAGTTTTCTAAGATAGGGCTTGGGGTATCCTGTGTTATAAAAGAATTTTCTATGCATTATCTAAACTCGGGTGAGCTGTTTGAGATTAATCTTAACCCACCTATAATGGATAGGTATATAGCTATGGCTCATTCTTCTAATATACCGCTTTCGAAAGCTGCGGCCAGCTTTGTAAAACTTATAAAAAGCCAAAATAAAACGGAGATGCAACTATAATGTGCATCTCCGTTTTAGCTTTGTTATTGTCCGGGTACAAACATATCTACCATCTGTATAAGGTCTTTAGATGCAGAGATTGTACCACCTGTAATTGTATCATACAATTCCTCGTCTGCAACGATTATCCAGTACTCATCACCTTTTTTTAGCTTTATCTCGGTTGTAGCCTCGATCATCTCAATATTAGGGGAATCGAGATGATCTGATAAAATTTCGACTGCACTCATAGCGATGTTTTCCTCAGTTGCATCTCCGCTAAACATGTTTTTGGTGTATTCAACAGCAATATCCGCTACAAGTGTGTTAACCAGTTCTTCCCCGTTAGGCGTTATAAGTGTAGTAGTTACGATTGCTGTATCGCCACTTATATCACTATCAACTATTTCATATTCAAGGTTTTTATATAGCTTTGTGCTGATGTCAGAAACGATGGTGCTAACGTTTTCATAGTCTGTCTCGCTAAACTGAGGTATTTCAAAATTTAGGGTATCAATGGAATAGCCATCATTCTCTACGTATAAATTAAGTGTTTCGATGTCACCGTCTTTAAGTGCGTTTAAAACGATAGCTACACTCTGGTCAGGTGCAGGGAACGCTGGTTCCTCCTGCAACGATATAGAAGAAATATCGGCAATAGTGTCGTTGGTACATCCGGTGAAAAGTGTAAATACTAATATAGTAGACAAAATTTTTCCAAATTTCATATAAGCACTCCATATATGTTTATTAATATTTATATTTTACCCTAAAATATAAAAAATAGTCAGAAAAGTTGTTTTAATCTTGTTTGTTTTCATCCGAGTTTGGTGGCTTGATATCAAAAAGATAGTCATCATTATTTATTTGATATGTCTTTTTATCTGCTGGTTTACGTAGAAATACATAGCTACAAACAATGACTGTAAAAGGAACAGTAAGAAGTATACCTGTACTTCCGACTAATGCCTGCATTATTTCAACTAAAACAAGCTCTGAGTTAAAGATAGTTAAAAAGTTATCGTTAAATATTGTCAGCAATAGTACCGACACAAGTGATGATCCAATATAGGCAAGTATAAGGGTGTTCATCATTGTACCTATAATATCATGTCCGATATTAAGGCCACTCTTTACAAGGGTGAAAATTGTTGGTTTTTCTATATTATCGGCAAGCTCCTTCATTGCAGAGGATAACGACATGGAGACATCCATAATCGCTCCAAGTGCACCGATAACCATTCCGCTCCAGATAATCTCGTGAAGTCCAAATCCGACCTCTTTACCATAGTAGGCCAATGTAATATGCTCGTTACTAACAACTCCACTTATCATGAATATATTGCTTACGACAATACCAAGTACAGCCGCAATGCAAACTCCAATAACATTGCCGGCAATGGCACAAAATGTTTTGCTGTTAGGGCCGTTAAGAAGCAATAAACTCATAATTACAATATAAAGTGCTACACCTGCGGTAACAAGATAGATGTTAAGTCCTGATAGTATTGAAGGAACATAGACTATAAAAATAGCAGCTATTGTGAAGGTTAACGAGATAATTGCAGCAAAGCCTTTTCCTCGGCCAATTAAAAGTACAATTGCCAAGAATATTAAGATAGCGATTACAATTCCTGCCGAACGATCCACATTTGAAAAATACCATGTGTCCGCCATGGCATCACCGGATGTTGTTTTGGATAATATTATCTTATCACCAACCTCAACAGGTCTTAATGTTTCATAAAGGTAACTGTCATAGTACTGCACAGCAGTAACCGTCTCATTCTCAAATTCTCCGGACGAAGTTATCCTTGCTACAAATGTAGTTAGCAAGATTTCACCATATCCGCTACCATCAGACAACACAGACTCTTGAACCTCAGAGTTGGAGATGGTTATTACCTCTGCTGCTTGAAATTCCTGCCCGGTATACTGTGTATTATAGCTAATCATACTATTATATATATAGAAGAACAGGATCGAAGCCAAAACGATAATAGCAGAAATAACTAAATTGAACTTGTTTACTTTCAATTTCATTACTTATTTTCCTTAAGATTAAAATAAAAAACATATCATTAACATGGAACTCATTTAATGATACGTTTTAATGTCGTCTAATTATTATATAACAAATTGTAATAAATGTCAAACGTGGCAGCAATTGATTGTGAGTAATGACAGATTACGGCAACTTTTGAGTGCTTTTTTAATAAAAATATAATTGCTTTTTATTATTAATTTATGTTATACTATCTTAAAGAATTAATGAGGTTTGTTTGGACATTAAGAAAAAAATTGATATACTGCGCAGCAAAATAAGAATTCATAATCATGAGTATTATCAGCTTAATAATTCATCAATAGACGATTATGAGTATGACGCACTTATGACAGAACTGCGCAACATAGAAACACAATACCCTGAATATAACGATGAAAACTCCCCAACAAATAGGGTGGGGGGCGTTGCGGACGAACAGTTTGAAAAGGTTGCCCATGCAGTAAAGATGGAAAGCCTACAGGATGTTTTTTCGTTTGATTCGTTACGGGATTTTGATAGCAGAATAAGGCAAAAGGTTGATTCTCCAAGCTATGTTGTAGAGCCTAAGATAGATGGACTTTCGGTATCACTTGTCTATGAAAATGGTATCCTATTAAAAGGCGTAACAAGAGGGAACGGTGAGATAGGTGAGGATGTAACTGCCAATATTTTAACCATAAAATCGGTGCCAAAAACATTGCCAAAACCGATTAATATTACTGTAAGAGGCGAAGTTTACATGCCTCGCGATGTGTTTAATAGAATTGCCCTTGAACAGGAGCAGGCAGGTGAGCAACCCTTTAAGAACCCGCGTAATGCGGCGGCTGGTTCTTTACGTCAAAAGGATAGCAGGGTTACCGCAGAGCGTAATCTGGAGTTGATTATATTCAATCTACAGCAGGGAGACATAACCTCAAGCTCCCATGAGGAGACTATAAGTATACTTGCCGAGATGGGGTTTATTACACCGCCGTGTTCGAAACATGTGGATAATATTGATAAGGCCATAGAGGTGATTGATAATATTGCCAAGCAGCGCAAGGATTTTGATTTTGATATTGATGGTGCCGTTGTAAAGCTTGATAATATTGAGCTTCGTCCTTTGCTTGGTAGCACATCTAAGTTTCCACGTTGGGCCGCAGCATTTAAATACCCACCGGAAGAAAAAATCACTAAGCTTATCGGAGTTTCCATATCGGTTGGTAGAACCGGTGCAATTATCCCTACTGCAGATTTAGAACCGGTAATACTTGCCGGCACAACTGTAGCAAGGGCGGCACTGCATAATCGTGACTTTATCGCAGATAAGGACATACGAATAGGGGACACCGTTTTAGTTCGAAAGGCGGGCGATATTATTCCGGAGATTGTGAGGGTGATCGCTCATGATGATAGTAGTATACCCTATGAGTTTCCAAGCGAGTGCCCGTCCTGTAAAGCTGACCTTGTTGATAATGGGGAGGAGGTTGCACTGCGCTGTGTTAATCCTAACTGCCCTGAACAACGACTACGCGGAATAATACACTATGCATCACGTTCTGCGATGGACATTGAGGGGCTTGGAGATGCCGTTGCACATCAACTTGTATTAGCTGGACTTGTAAAAAATGTTGAGGACATATATGCATTAACAACAGATCAGCTTTTAGAGCTTGAGGGCTTTGCTCAACGTTCGGCAGAAAACTTGATTAATGCAATATCGGAATCAAAAAAACAAAATCTTGACAGGCTAGTATTTGCTTTTGGAATAAAGAATGTCGGCGCACGTGCCGCTACCCTTATCTGTGAACACTTTAAGACCCTTGATGCCATAGCTATTGCAGAGGTGCAAGCGGTTTGTGAGATAGATGGTATCGGCCCTATTATAGCTCAAAGTATGTGCAACTATTTTTTAACACAGCAGGCCATGAATACAGTAGCAAGCTTAAAGAGCTATGGAGTTAACACTAACTACCAAAGTGGTACTGTTTCAGCCTATTTAGAGGGCAGGAGCTTTGTTGTTACAGGGACAATACCGGGCTACAGCAGAGATGAAGCTAAGGTGATTATACAAAAACATGGCGGTAAGGTTACCGCAAGCGTTTCAAAAAAGACAGACTTTCTGCTTTGCGGTGAGGATGCAGGTAGCAAACTTAAAAAAGCCGTCGATGCAGGTGTTAGGGTAATATCGATGGACGAACTACTATTAATGATTGAGGGGAACTAATGGAAAAAAAGGACTTTAAAAGGCTGTGTGAACTCTCACAGCTGGAACTTGCGCCACAGCAAGAGGAACGTTTTATGGCGCAGATGAATGATATATTAAGCATGGTGGAGCATCTGCCCGATATAGCAGACATATCGGATCCCATTGATGGGATTGGTCAGATGACACTACGTGAAGATGTAATTACTGCATCACTTACCAGAGATGAGTTTTTATCGGTAGTCCCTAAAACCGAAGCAGGGTGTATATTGTTACCCACATTAAAGAATTAGGGGGCGATGATGAATAAACTATATGAATTAACCGCAAAAAAGGCAGGGTCGCTACTTAGAACAGGTGAGGTTACCTCCGCTGAACTTACACAGGCCTGTCTTGATCGAATTGATGATGTTGAGGATAAGGTAGCTGCATATATTACCGTAACGGCCGAGAAAGCTATGCAGGATGCAAAAAAGTCAGATGAGCGCCGTAAAAAAGGCGAAACCATTGGCCCGCTTGATGGAATCCCATACGCTGTTAAAGATAATATCTGTACAAAGGGGATAGCTACAAGCTGTGCATCAAGGATGCTTGAAAATTTTGTGCCACCATACAATGCAACCGCCTTTGATCGAATGGAAAAGGCTGGAGGTATATTGCTTGGCAAACTTAATATGGATGAGTTTGCTATGGGTTCATCTTGTGAGAATTCGTATTTTAAAACTACTCGTAATCCCTTTAACACTGCCTGTGTACCGGGTGGATCTTCCGGCGGTAGTGCAGCGGCGATCGCCGCCTGTGAAGGGATGGTTACACTTGGATCGGATACCGGCGGATCTATTCGCCAACCGGCCGGACTTTGTGGTGTTGTAGGGTTTAAGCCGTCTTACGGTACGGTGTCAAGGTATGGGCTGGTTGCCTTCGCCTCCTCTTTAGATCAGATCGGGCCACTTGGTCGTTCGGTAGATGATGTTAAGGCGGTGTTTGATGTAATCCACGGACACGATAGGATGGATGCAACATCGATTGATAAAGAATTAGTAAAGCATGAAAGATCGCTTAAAGGAACAGTAGTAGGGCTACCAAAGGAATATTTTTCTGACGGAATCGAGGATGAAACTAAAGAAAAAGTGCTTGCTGCAGCTAAGGAAATGGAGAAAGCAGGTGCAATAATTAAGGATGTTTCGATACCGAGCACCGGCTATTCGTTGTCTGCCTATTATATAATATCATCGGCTGAGGCATCTTCAAACCTTGCTCGTTACGATGGTGTAAAATATGGAATGCGTGTAGAAACCGATAACCTTGATGAACTGTACAAAAAAACAAGAACCGAAGGATTTGGTGATGAGGTTAAACGGCGTATTTTATTAGGTACATATGTGCTATCAAGTGGATACTACGATGCTTATTACAAAAGAGCTAAGCTTTTACAACGTCGATTTGCGGCAGAGTTTGACTCGGTTTTATCACAGTGTGATATGTTGCTTACGCCTATTGCGCCCTCCCCAGCCTTCAAGATAGGTGAACGAAACACCGATCCGATAAAGATGTATGCAGGTGATAGCTGTACAGTAACGGTTAATCTTGCTGGATTACCGGCGCTTGCATTACCAGCCGGACTTTCAAAGGATGGATTGCCGATAGGCTTACAACTGATAGGACGACATTCTGATGATTATTCACTGCTTTCGGTTGGTGCACAGTACGAGAAGTTGGTTGGTGGGTTTGCAGCCCCGGAGGTGAAATAATGTCAAAATACGAAACTGTCATAGGCCTTGAGGTTCATGCTGAGCTGAATACAAATACAAAAATTTACTGTGGATGCAAAAATGAATTCGGACGTGAGGTTAATACATTGACCTGCCCCATATGCACAGGAATGCCGGGAACTTTGCCAACTCTTAATAGCTCGGTTGTGGATTACTGCGTTAAGATGGGTATTGCACTTGGATGTAGTATAAACAGGGTATCAAAGCAGGATAGGAAAAACTATTTTTACCCGGATTTGCCTAAAGGATACCAAATTTCGCAATTTGATGTCCCGTTGTGTGAGCATGGAAAGCTGGATATTTTAGTAGGCGAGCAGACCAAAACCATAGGTATCACCCGAATACATATCGAAGAAGATGCGGGTAAGATAGTCCGTGTTGATGGGATAGAGGGAACACTTGCTGATTATAATCGATGTGGGGTTCCACTTATCGAGATTGTATCTGAGCCGGATATGCGCAGTGCAGAGGAGGCTAAAGCCTATCTTGAAACTATACACGCCATACTGCTTTACATAGGCATTAGTGATGCTAAGATGCAGGAAGGTAATGTACGTTGTGACGTAAATGTTTCGCTTAGACCTGTGGGTGCAAAGGAATTTGGCACACGATGTGAAATGAAAAACGTAAATAGCTTTGGGGCTGTGTATCGTGGCATACTATACGAGGTGAAAAGGCAGACAAAGATGCTTGATGCCGGTGAGATAATCGAACAACAGACAAGGCGCTGGGATGACCAAAAGGGTGAAAGTGTACTGTTAAGAAGTAAAGAGGATGCACACGATTATCGCTATTTTCCAGAGCCCGATCTGCTTGGATTTACGGTATCCTTAGATACTATAGAGGAGATGAAATCACTTATGCCGGAACTTCCGGTGGCAAAAGCAAAAAGGTATATGCAGAATTATCGATTGCCGGTTGCTGATGCTGTTCTGCTTGCCGAAAATCGTACACGTGCCGAATTTTTTGAAAGTGCAGTACAGGAAGACACAAAGTCTGCAAAATCAATCTGCAACTGGATAATAGGGGACATTGCTGCCTACCTTGCAAAAACGAGAAAATCTATTGAGGAAACTGCTTTAAAACCACAAAGGTTAAAAGAGATGGTTCAGCTTATAGAAAACGGCTCAATAAGCAATACCGCCGGCAAAACTGTACTGGAGGTTTTGTTAGAACAGGATGCAGATCCACAACAGGTTGCAAAGGATAAAAACTTAATTCAGATTAACGATAGTGATGCACTTGCAGAAATTGTTACAACGGTAATACAGAATAACGAGAAGGTCGTTGAGGATTATAAAAACGGCAAAACAAATGCACTGGGATTTTTTGTTGGACAGTGTATGAAGCTTAGTAAAGGAAAAGGTAACCCTAAAATTTTTACCGAGCTTTTAACCGATAAGTTAAATTCATTATAATAAAGAAAGGAAGAAGTTATGGCAGAGTTTAAGTATGAGATTACAGAGAACATAGCAGTTTTATCAGAGGGGAATAATGGTTGGCAACGCGAACTAAATATGGTAAGCTGGAATGAAAGAGAACCTAAGTTTGATATTAGGGATTGGTCGCCGGATCACGCAAAGATGGGGAAGGGTATATCACTTACAGCCGATGAACTTGCAATACTTAAGGATGTGATTGCAGACTTAGAGGTTTAGTATGGACGAAAAGCAAAGGTACATAGAAGAGTTTACTAAAATATATACTGATAAAATTAGCAGAAAAGGATCAGCCGAACTTTTAGATTGGCTTTGTAAAACTGATTACTTTACAGCACCAGCATCTACCCGCTATCATGGTGCGTGTGAATGTGGTCTTGTAATGCATAGCATTAATGTCTATAACTGTATGCAAGAGTTAAAGGAAACAGAGAGTGACGAGAGTATAGCAATATGCGGGCTACTTCACGATCTATGCAAGGTGAACTTTTATAAAGTTAGTACAAGAAATGTTAAGAATGAACAGACCGGTGCTTGGGAAAAGGTTCCGTATTACTTTATCGAGGATGAGTTCCCCTATGGTCATGGTGAAAAAAGTGTCTATCTGATTGAACGATTTATGAAACTAAGCCCATCAGAAGCAATGGCGATAAGGTGGCATATGGGAGGCTATGATGAATCGGTAAAAGGTGGGAGTTACTCAATAAGCGCTGCATATGATCAATATCCTATAGCAGTTAAACTTCATATTGCAGATCTTAAGGCAACCTACCTGTTAGAGCATGGTACATCATCGGTAAGAAATTAATAAATCAAGGAGGTAATAAATGGAGATAAATCAACTAAAAGCAACCTGTACAGAGGTCAGAAAAGGAATCATTCAGATGGTTTCCGAGGCTAAAAGTGGTCATCCGGGCGGCTCTTTGTCCGGTGTTGAGGCGTTAGTGGCACTATATTTTTATAAAATGAATGTAGACCCCCAAAACCCTAAGGACGAAAATCGTGATAGATTTGTACTAAGTAAGGGGCACGCTGCACCTCTTTTATACTCTGTACTAGGGGAGAAGGGATACTTTAATAAGGATGAACTATACCCAACACTTCGTAAGCTACATAGCCCATTACAGGGGCATCCCGATTCCAAAAAGCTACCGGGTGTAGATGTATCAACCGGATCACTTGGACAGGGTGTGTCTATTGCTGTAGGTATGGCGCTTGGTGCAAAAGCACAGAAAAGCGGTGTGAATGTCTATACATTGCTAGGAGACGGGGAACTTCAAGAAGGCCTTTGCTGGGAGGCTGCCACAGCAGCAGCACATTACAAGCTGGACAACCTTACCGTGATTATCGATAATAACGGACTACAGATCGATGGCTCTAATAGCGAGGTTATGTCGCTAGGTAGCATCGAGGGTAAGTTTGAGGCGTTTGGATTCGATGTAATATCGGTTGAAGACGGTAACGACATTGAGCAGATGATTGCAGCACTTGACAAAAATACTGCCACAGGTAAGCCTAAATGTATTGTATCTCACAGCGTCAAAGGTAAGGGAATTTCCTTTATGGAGAATGAGGCAGGTTGGCACGGAAAAGCTCCGTCTGCCGAGGAAAAAGAAAAAGCAATAGCAGAGCTTGGAGGTGTAAAATGAGTAATACAAAGGCAACAAGAAACGGTTACGGCGATGCTCTTTGCGAACTAGGTGCCGTTAATGATAAGGTAGTCGTACTGGATGCAGATCTTGCGCATGCAACAATGACCGTAGGTTTTTCGAAAAAATATCCTGAAAGATTTTTTAATGCCGGTATAGCCGAGGCAAACATGGTAGACATGGCTGCAGGGCTTTCTACAATGGGTTTGATTCCTTTTTGTAGCACTTTTGCAATATTTGGTGCCGGACGTGCCTATGAGATGATTCGTAACAGTATTGCATATCCAAAGCTAAATGTAAAGCTTTGCATGACTCATGCAGGACTAACAGTTGGTGAGGATGGCGGTAGTCATCAGTCTATTGAGGACATTGCCTTGATGAGAGTCATCCCCGGTATGGTTGTAATTAGTCCTTGCGATGCAAATGAAGCACAAAAGGCTGTGTTTGCACTTGCAGAATACAATGGACCTGCATATTTAAGGTTATACCGCCCTGCAAGTCATGTGTTTGATGGTGATATGCCGTTTGAAATTGGTAAGGCTAATGTTATGGCAGAGGGTAGCGATGTTGCAATATTTGCACATGGCCTAATGGTTAAAACCGCAATGGATGCGGCAGAAGAGCTTGCGACAAAGGGTATATCTGCAGCTGTAATAAATATGCATACTATAAAGCCACTTGATAGACAGTGTGTGGAAAAATATGCAAATTCCTGTAAAAAAATAGTAACTGTAGAGGAGCATAGTGTAATTGGTGGTTTAGGTGATGCTGTAGCAGATGTAGTTACTGCGATTCCAGACGTTACGATGATAAAAATTGGTGTTAATGACCTGTTTGGACAGTCAGGATCACCTAACGAGCTTCTTAAAGAATATGGGCTGGATAAAGATAGCATTGTGAATAAAATCAGCGAATTTGTAAAATAATGGAATAAACCTTTAATCTGTAGGTGGTTAGCTGATTGTTACAGGTAACTACCTACATACCCTCTTATCATATATATTGGAGCATTACAAAGTGGATAATTTTAACAGATTGGATGCTGCGGCAAAATTATTTCCATCTGTAACAAGTAAAAACAATTCATCTGTCTACAGAGTCGCAGTAATTTTAAACGAACAAATTGACCCCTTAACCTTGCAACTTGCAGTAAATATGATTTACGAACGGTATAACATGTTTTTTTGCAGGCTAAGGAAGGGCTTTTTTTGGAATTATTTTGACACAAATCATATACACTTTACTGTAGAAGAGGAGAGTAGTACCCCGTGTTCTGCTATTATTTCTAACGAAAACAAGGGGTATATTATTAAAGTGCTATATTTTGGAAACAGAATTTCGGTGGAAGCTTTTCATGCAATCACCGATGGTAGTGGTATTGTAGAGTTTATTAAATCCTTAGTATACTACTATATTGTGATAAAGCATGGCGCTATTGATAGTGAAGGTAAGATATTACTATATGATGAGGTTGGTAAAAAGAATGACGAGGACAGTTTTGTAAAAAACTTTAGAAAATCTAGTACTGTAAAATCTAAAATAGAAAAAAAACAGGACACTGCATTTAGAATAAAAGGCAAAAAGTTTAGAGAGGGTGGACATCGGGTAATAAGTGGAATAATATCAATCGAACAACTAAAAAAATGCTGTAAAGACAATAACTGTACAATTACAGCATTGCTGATAGCCAATATGATATATTGTATATACACAGTGAAACAGCAATTTTCGAAGGATGATAGCCCTGTTGTTATAGCAGTACCTGTGAATTTACGCAAAGTTTTTGGTTCTGACACCATGAAAAATTTCTTCGGTGTGGTTAATATTGGATATACTGTAAAAGGCGAAGCGTCCTTTGATGATATTTTAATGTCTGTTACGAAGCAGCTTAGTATGGCGTTAGATGCAGAACAACTTGAAGAAAAATCTAAAAAAACACTTAGCATGTCAGACAATGTTTTTTCAAAGCATCTACCATTAGTCTTAAAAAATGTAGTAATTCCTGTGGGTTTTAACATCATAGGAGAGAGGAAAAAGACAATAACGATATCAAATATTGGTAAAATAGACTTTCCAACAGGAGCGACCCATTATATAAAACATGCTGAGCTTTTGCTATACCCAACACAGCGGAGTATTGTTAACTGTGGGGTATGTTCTTTTGAAGATAAGCTTGTAATAAGCTTTACAAGTGCTGTAACGGATACCTTAATTATAAGAGAGTTTTTTACATCTATTGTAAAATATGCAGGTATAGATGTAACCGTATATTCTAATAGCTGGGGTGGAGCAGATGAATAGGTGCAACAATTGTAACGTTAATATCTGTGGTACCGAAAAAAAATGCCCACTTTGTCATAACGAAATAAACAGTGATGATAATGCAACCGACAACGCTATAAGATACCCACTTTACGAGGATATACTTAAAAACCGTTCCCCTTTACGTAACCTTCCTTTATTTGTGTCGATAACAGCAATGTTGATATGTATCTATATAAATATATTTACCCATAGAGATGGAAGGATTTTGTGGTCTGTAATTGTTACAGCAGCACTTATATTTACAAATGTTGAGCTTTGGGTTGTAAAAACCACCACTAAACGTTTTGGTGCCAAAATATTATTAAGCTATATATTCGTAAGCTTACTTTTGTTTACTTTGGATTACACTACTGGGATGCTTTTTTGGTCAACTAACTATGTTTTCCCGTTCTTAACACTTTCTACTACGGTATATTTAACAGTTCTGGCAATGAGGAGCAAACGACTTTTTTCAGAGTATTTCGGCTATATAATGGCTGTAATTGCAATGAGTCTTATACCAATTCCAATTTTTTTATTTGGCTTTTACACCGAGGTGTGGGGGATGTTTGTTTCGGTAATCACCGGTGTAATTATTACGATAGGACTATTTCTTTTTGCCGATAAAGCTCTTAAAAAAGAGATAGCAAAGCGATTTCATCGTTAAATAATATTATTAATTAAAGGAGCAATTCAAGGTGTTTCACAATGCAAGAGGCGCAAAGATAAAGATTGGACGCAGCTACATGGAGTACGTAACCTTTGGTAGTGGTACCAAAACACTGGTTATTATCCCTGGGCTTGGGGATTCCATAAAAAATGTTCATGGACTATCAATTCCACTTTCAATAATGAATCATAAATTTGCACAGGAATTTAAGGTGTATATCTTTAGTAGAAAAAACACCTGTGAAAAAGATTATAGTATTGAATGTATGGCAAAGGATCAGGCCGATGCCATGAATAAACTTGGGATAGAAAAAGCGTATGTAATAGGAATTTCCCAAGGTGGAATGATTTCTCAGTGCCTTGCTGCTTTCTATCCTAATCTTGTCGAAAAACTAGTGCTTGTTGTAACAATTTGCAAACAGAATGAAAATACAAAAAGTGTTATCGGTAGATGGAGAGACCAAGCAAGCAGGGGTGACATTAAAAGTGTATTAATAGATATATCGGAAAAAACATATAAAGAAAAAACACTTAAAAAAATGAGGGGATTATACCCAGCTTTATCGCTATCCAATATGTTTATTAATAAAAGAAAATTTGTTGTTCAAGCAACTGCTTGTCTAAAGTTTGATGCAGAGGGTATAGTTGAAAAAATAAAATGCCCCACACTAATCGTCGGTGGCGGTAAGGACACCGTTGTGGGGCAAGATTCTGCGTTTGAAATTGCACAAAGAATACCGGGAAGTATGTTGCACATATACAAACATATTAAACATGGACTATACTACGAAGCAGTTGGGTTTAGGGATGAGGTAATTTATTTTTTAAAAAACAACGAATAGTTTAACCTAATCCCCTTGACCATTATAAATTTAGCCTAATCATCTGCAAGGACAATTACACAATCCTGCTCTTTAAAAGTTATCTTTTGTGACTTTGGAGGGCAGTTTATTATTTCAAATGTATTACCTTTTTGTATTTTATAGCCGATTGCAATCTCGTTAGACTTTCCTACAATTTCAGTTAATTGATAGAAGTCAATTTCTGTATTAAGTTTTACATAGTTTTTAGCACTTCTAATATAAATTTCAGAGCCGTAAGAATGCAATAACTCTTTAAATATAGTTGATAGATCACGATTTTCAGATATTTGAGTTAAGATTAAGTTAACAATATTAGAGCCGATAACAAGATCATTTACATGGGCAACCTTTGCAAGGCGTTGGTTGGTTGCATTCATCATTTCACTTGTTATATTAAAGCGTTTGTTATCCTTTTTTGCAATATCACGTAGGTGAATTAATTTTAATAGAGTGATAGCATCGCTTGTCTCGGCATCACCGTCCTCGTCACTAAGTAGTAGTACATGATCTACATCACTTTCGGTAAGCGTATCTAGTATTGCCCTATCTGTGGTGTCACACTCAACAAATTTAATATCTATATTTTTAAGGCTGTCTTTTATGTCCTTAAACTCTGGATCAAAATTATCATTTGCCACTAAAACCTTAGAACCCTTAGTAAAGTATCCATCAAGTTCACTTACGATTTTTAGTAATTTACTGTTAACACCTATTATTAGGATGTTTTCTGGGATTTCCTCTACAGCTACCTTTGAGATTAAATTTTCAACTCCTGTTGTGTCTGGTTTGACATCAAGTGGCTTAGACATACCGTCATCTTCAACCATAAGAATAAGTTCGTCATCCTTAGTTAACAGTATATCTTTAGGAGGGTTAAGGTGTATATCACCATTACGTTTATACCCGAAAACTACAGCGTATTCAAAGAAACACAATACATCCCCAAAGCTTTTTCCGGATAGTTCAGGAAAATTCTCAAAATAAAGTTCGTTGCCACTATAATCGAAAAGCTCAACAAGCACATTGGAAAGGCCGGGCTGTCTGCATGTCTGTGCAATTATTCTTGATACAGCATCATGTACCAGAATTAACTCAACGTTTCCTTCACCAGCAATTTCAGCAGCTTCAAAATTTTTCGAATCACTTACCATTGCAACTATATGTGGTTTTTTTACACTGTCATCAAGTTCGTTAATATATGTATTTATCGCAAGAATTGCCTTAGTAGTAATGAAATCTTGGTTTTCGTTTATTATTATTGAACGGCAGCTATCAACAGAACATTTTTTTAACATATAAAAATCAGTAATATTTCCAGTTCGGCAGATAATACGAGTTGTTTTAAAGTCTGAGATTTGCTCCGCAATCATTGTTTCCATCGTTTCTTTATCTTCCGGTGCAAGTACAACAATACAGCCATCTTTTTGATTTTCATTTGCTAATATTAGTTCAGAAATAATGGTATAGATACTGTCATTAAAACCAAGTATAAGGGTGTGGTTTTTTTCAATTACACGTGAATTACCTTTTTTAAGTGTTTGAAGCTTTTCTTCAAATCCTGTTGTAATAATACCGATTAATATACTTGTAACAAAAAGTCCGCATAATGTTACGATAGACATTATTATTAGGAAAGGGATATTTGCTGTCTCGGTACCGGTAATTGTGCCGGCGTCAATGGTATGCATTATACTTGCCCATATATTTTGTGAAACTGACCCATTCCCAAGTAAAAACGCAATAAAACCGGCGACTATAATCACGGCAGCAGTAATTAAAAACAATACGCCAACAAGTGCAATAGCACCCTTTGCCATTATGTTATCGAACCTGTACCGTAACTTTGCCCAAATATCAATGCTATTCATATTCATCTCCTAATAAAATATCTGCTTCATTTAATTTTTCAACCGCCTCTTTAAAAAGTCCGGGACTTCCCGTGAGTGCAGCCAACATACAACTATATAGTTTTTTGCTATTATTAAATATGCGCTTTTTAATATACTCAGCTAGTTCGGGTTCGGCTACACCAAGTGTAAGCGACATTATTTCATTGTCGTTGTCAAATAACTTGCAACTTACAGCATAATCACCATTTTGTGTCCTCTTAATATCTACGACCGAATCTTTCAAAAGTTTAGAGTATTCAAGACAATTAATTGCAGCATTATATGCTTGTTCCCTAACTGTTATAGGGATTTCTGTATGTAGTGTCTCAGCAACTGTTTTGCCATCGTTGGTAATAGTATACCCTCCAACTTCGTCCTTATTAATAAGATTACCCAGCTCTAAACGTGATAGTGCATCCCCAAATTCAAACAGATTTGCAAGTTCTGTAGCGACGATCGCTCTATGTAATTGTTCCTGTGTTATAGGCTTATTGACCGAGTTAATTACGTAACAAAGTAAAACTCTTATAGTATGCTTTGAATTAAGCCCGCCTGGCTTAACTCCTGCTGTCATTGCATCAAATCCAAAATCCATATATTCTCCGAAATTTTAACGACACTCTGTGTATTTAAATATTAGTTTGTTATAAAATATTAATTTAATGCTCATAAATAGAGCAGAATATACCACTAAAATGTAGATTGGTCTTGGAAGTATATCACTAATAATCGTTAGTGGAGTGCCAGCGCCATCCCTAACATAGCAATACTCATACCCGTATTTTGCCTCAACGATTATACTGATGAAAGCTAAAATTACAATCGGAATAAAATTCAGGTAAACATCTTTTTTTTGTGGCTTATATATCTTAGATGTCCACAATAGTAATGCTGCAAATATCATTAGGTAATGAAAAATCATACTTCTAATTACCGGAAAAGAGAAAAAAGGATTTAATGACAGGTGTGAATTTAATAATAAACCTAAAATTCCGCCAATTATCCCAATTGTGGCGCAGCTTGCAAGTGAAATTTGCCTAAAAGTACTATTCTTTTTAAGAAAAATTGCAAACGGAAACAGTGCCCAAAATATAGAGCACAGATGTAAAGGAAGATTTAAAGTGTAGTCTATTTCTTTGAATATAATAATCTCATATGCCCAGTTTAGCGGGTTTAGCATAAAAAGAATAATAGCAATAATTTTTAGAATTTTCGTGGATACGGTGATGTCGTATTTTTTTAATAATGTTAAAAAAAACAATATGCTTATAGCAGATGCTATTATTGATAATATATGCCCTGTAGAGAACAATAGTCAGCACCTCCAAAATAGCTGTTGAGATTATACATAAGAATTTTGCTTAAAAATTGTCATATCTAATAATCTGGAATGTTCTTTTTCATGTAGAAGTAAATTGTTTGAAATGGTTGCTATGAACTTTAAGTTAGTAGGCCTTTTTACATTAGCATCATCTTTACAATATCCGAAATATTTCTTTTGATATATTGGGTTACCGGCTTTCCACGCAATATCGATTGATAGTCGTATAGTTTTTTCAACACAGCAACATGTTGTGTTATACATCTTAGCTATTAAAGGGTAGATAACCTTTGTAACAGAGGGAGATACATCCGCTGTATTAGAATAAATAAGAACAGCCTCACGCAGGTAGGTATGGCCAACTAATTCAGCAGAAAAGTTTAAATCTTTAAGCATTAAGCCTACTAGTTGCTCATTGTTCATATCGCTACAGAAATTACCTGAAAAATCTGTAAGTTGCTCACTAATTGTATTACATACAAACTGTTCATCGTTAGGGTTTACAAAATAGTAGGAAAAATTTGCAGCAATAATAGCCTTTTCTATACTAGGATTATTACTATGTAACAACCCATAAAAGCTAGTAGGGTAGGAGCGATTTGAAAAATAAAGTTGCGATAACCTTATTGCATCAATGCCCGAAATAAAAACATCAGTAACTACTGCATCATAATCCTCGTCGTATAGCCTGTGTAGTAGCTCATTGCCGGTTAAATCGCATAAAGTTACCAACATATTCATTTTTTCAAGCAGCTTACAACACCTTGACGAAGATATACAAGCAGAGTTATTTAATAATATTTTGAATGGCTTATTATTCATATAAGCAAACCTTTCAAAAATATTTTGTTTGTTACATTTTAACATATTAATATGATATTAGCAATGAAATATCATATTAATTGGCACAATAAACAGTAATTAAGGCAATAATTGTAAATAGCTATATAAATATCAGAATGTTCTATTATATAGTAGCATGATTAATAATACATTAATCAGTAAATATTGACAAAAAACCTTACTAGATATATAATTAGCAATAAAGATTAACTATGAGGTGAAGAATGAAATGGACTGGACTAAATGAACTACGGGAAAGGTTTTTAACCTTTTTTGAGCAACGTGGTCACTACAGGTTCGGTAGCTTTCCTCTTGTTCCGGCAGATGACAAGAGTTTACTATTAATTAATAGCGGAATGGCACCGCTTAAAAAATATTTCCTATTACAGGAATTTGTACCCGGAAACATGGCCACATCCTGCCAAAAATGTATTCGTACACCAGATATTGAGAGTGTAGGAATAACAGCACGACATGGCACCTTTTTTGAAATGCTTGGTAATTTTTCCTTTGCGGCATATTTTAAGGAAGAGGCGATAAAATTTGCTTATGATTTTTTTATAAACGAGCTTGATATCCCACTTGAGCTTTTATATTTCTCTGTTTACGAAGAAGATGATGAAGCATTTGATATATGGACAAAGCAGCTTAAAATTCCGCCTGAGCGCATGGTTCGATTTGGAAAAGAAGATAACTTTTGGGAAATTGGTGCCGGCCCATGCGGTCCATGTAGTGAAATATATTTTGATCGTGGTATTAAGCATGGCTGTGGCAAGCCTGACTGTAAGGTTGGCTGTGAATGTGATCGCTATATAGAAGTATGGAACCTTGTTTTTACCCAGTTCATTTCGGATGGAAAGGGTAACTACGAAAAGATGCAACACGGAAATATAGATACCGGTATGGGATTAGAACGCCTTGCCTGTGTATTGCAGGGTGTGGACAACCTTTTCGAGGTTGACACAATGCAATCAATAATTAATGAGATAGAGAAACTTTCAGGATATAGCTATAAGGAAGAGAAACGTAAGGACATATCAGTAAGAGTTATTACTGACCATATTCGTAGTACCGTATTTTTAGTTGGTGATGGGGTGCTGCCAAGTAACGAGGGGCGTGGTTATGTATTACGTCGCCTACTTCGCCGTGCAGCGAGACATGGACGGTTATTAGGTATAAAAGGTGCTTTTTTACAAAAATTATGTGAAACTGTAATTAGCTTAAATCTAAAGTCCTATCCCGAATTATCAGAAAATGCCGATTATATTAAAAAAGTTATCGGTGTAGAGGAAGAGCGTTTTGCTAAAACTATCGACAGTGGTTCATCACTGCTCATGGATGAGATAGAAAAGCTTAATAAATCCGGAGCAAAGGTACTAGGCGGGGACATAGCCTTTAAGCTTAGTGATACATTTGGATTTCCTCTTGATTTGACTAAAGAAATTCTATCGGAACAGAACCTTGAGTTAGACGAGGATGGCTTTAAAGCTCTGTTACAAGAACAAAAAAATAAGGCACGTAAAGCCCGCGCAAAACAGGGCGATGCAAGCTGGGTAGAAGAGATTTTCTCTGAAAAAAACTTAGTAGCAACCGAGTTTTGTGGGTATGAAAATCTTTCTACAGACTCAAAAGTGTTGGCGTTAGCCGTTGGGGGAGAACTTACCGAGGCGGTCAATGAGTCGCTGGATAATGACCAGAAGAATGATATCGCAATTATTCTTGAAAAAACACCTTTTTATGCCGAAGGCGGTGGTGAGGTAGGTGACAGCGGGGTTCTTTATACCGACACCTTTAAAGCTGAGGTAGTTGATACTGTCAAAATTTCAGGTGGTTTATTTTTACACAAATGCAAATTGGTCAACGGATCAATTAAAACCGGCGACGCTTTGACTGCTAAGGTCAACAAGGGTCGCAGAGACTCTATAAAGCGTAACCATACATCAGCACATCTACTACAAAAAGCACTTATTGATGTGCTTGGTGACCATGTTCATCAGGCTGGGTCTTTTGTAGATGAAAAACGCGTGCGCTTTGACTTCACACATTTTGCTCAAACTACTAAAGAGGAACTAAGCCTTGTTGAGCAGAAGGTAAATGAAGCAATTTTTAATAATCTTACAGTTACTGCTGAACAGATGCCTATTGAAAAGGCCAAGCAGCTTGGAGCACAGGCTTTGTTTGGTGAGAAGTATGGCGATGTTGTAAGGGTTGTTGCGGCAGGGGACTATTCAGTTGAGTTTTGTGGTGGCTGTCATGTTTCAAACACATCAGAGATAGGTTGTTTTAAAATTTTGTCCGAGAATTCTGTAGCTGCCGGTGTAAGACGAATTGAAGCAACAACCGGAATGGGTGTACTTGGCTATATTAAAGAAAAGGATGAACTTCTATCGGGTTGTGCTGATGTGATAAAGCTAAATAACCCTTCAGAACTTATGTCAAAAATTACTGCAATGGTTAGTGAGCTAAAGGAAAAAGATGCTGTTATTGCCTCATTAAAATCAGCTGCAGCAGATGAACAGTTAACTAAGATAATAGCTGATTCAAAACAACATAATAAAGGAATACTTTACTCAGGCATTCTTGTAGATGTTGATGCGAACACATTAAGGGAATGTGCTGTTAACCTGAAAAGCCGCAGTGATGATAGCATTGTTTTTCTTTTAGGATCTTCAAATGGTAAGGTGTCCATGGTTGCTGCCTGTGGAAAGTCGGCTATTGCGGCAGGTAGTTCTGCCGGATCAATAATTAAGGCTGTTGCATCTAAATTTAATGGTAGTGGTGGCGGAAAGCCTGATATTGCAATGGGTGGATTAAAGTCGGATAAAGAGCTTACATCTGTTATTGATAGCATTACAGATATATTATAGGAGAGGGTATGGACTGTTTATTTTGTTCTATGCAAAAGGGGGAGATTCCATTTAATGCTGTATATGAAGATGATTTTTGCTTTGTAATAAAAGACATAGCTCCTGTGGCGCCGGTCCACCTTTTAATAATTCCGAAGGAGCATCTTAAAAATGCTTCAGAGCTTGTTTCTAAGCAGGAACTAAGTGAAAAGATTTTCTATGTTGCTGACACAGTCGCCAAACAACAAGGGTTGGAAAACGGTTATAGGCTTATTACAAATGTTGGTAAGGAGGCCGGTCAATCGGTTATGCATCTACATTTTCATCTTCTAGGTGGCAAGGCCTTAAGTTGGCCTGAACTATAAATTAAGGAGTTATTATGGCAGAATATCATGAAATTAATATTGCAGGATTAACAAGGAAACTTCCGATATGTAGGGTAGACGATAAGCTATCTATTGCTGCATTTAATATGTTTAATGATGTAGAGCTTACGATTGCCTGTGCCGAGGAGCTACTGAAACTAGCTCCTGACTTTGACATACTATTTACTGCCGAGGCAAAAAGTATTCCTTTAGTATACGAGATGGCAAGAAATGCCAACAAGCCTTACATAGTAGCTCGTAAGGGTACCAAATTATATATGAACGATCCACAGTTGTTTAATGTTCGCAGCATAACAACCGACAGGGAACAGCACCTTGTAATGGATAGCGATGATCTAAGCCTAATGAAAGGTAAACGTATATTTATTGTAGACGATGTAATTAGTACAGGTGGATCACTGTATGCACTTGAACGGATAGTAGAAACTGCATCCGCTACTGTTGTTTGTAAGGCGGCAGTATTAGCCGAGGGAGAAGCAATTGAGAGGGACGATTTGACATATCTTGCACCACTTCCTCTGTTTTTTAAATAGTTTATGAGAAGGCCTTTAGCCTATTTTGGCTTTAGCTTTCTATTTTCGTTGATAATTACTATATTGACCGATGTCGGACTTTGGTTTGTGCTTATTGTAGTGACGTGCCTATTATTATCAGCATGGTTCTTAAGAAATAAAAGAAAAACAACGGCGATAACTATGGTGGTCATTGCTACTTCATCTGTAATTGCACAGCTATATCTAATTTTTTTCAATATGGTTGTTATAGAATGGGAGAGCAACCAGCCTACCGGACAGCATAGTCTTGTAGGTGTGGTAGAGGATGCCAGAGGAACAATATACGATACAAACACACTACAACTTAGAATTACCGAATCTGACAGCCTGCCAACCGGTAGGCTGATAGGCATTACAGAAGCACCGGATGTATTGCAGGGACAAAAGATTTCTTGCAATGTTATGATTGTTGATGCCGGTACAGATGCATTGGAGATGTATATTGATGGTGTGTTTTTATCCTCAATATATACCGGAGGTCTATCAATAATAAGCGAGGGGAACGGTGTAAGCTACTTTTTTAAAGAGATTCAGGCTAAACTTACAGCGCGCTTAAATCCATATTTAGGTGAAGACAGTATCGGTATTGCAGCTGCAATGACTTATGGTGACCGATCAGGTCTAAGTTATGAACAAATGGCAAATTTTAGTAAATCCGGGCTTTCACACATACTTGTTGTTTCCGGCTTGCACCTATCTATTTTATCGGGTCTATTCTTGGTCTCACTACAAAAGTTATCAGACAATAAGTTTGTTATCTATCCTGTATTGATAGTTGTGGTAATACTTTACACCTTGCTTTGCGGAGTAAGACTTTCTGTAATTCGTGCAGCCTTTGTCGTTGTTATGCTTTCGCTATCAAGGTTGGTTGGTAGACGCTCCGATACGTATACTTCGCTTGGGTTTGCTGTGTTGGTTGTTACACTTTTAAACCCCTACAGTAGCATCGATCTATCGTTGCTACTATCACTTTTTGCAACTATTGGAATATTATTTGGTAACGAGATTTACAGCCCATTACACGAGAAGATAAAAAACTTTAATAGGCCGTTAGCCTATGTTATATCGGCAACAATAACCTCAGCCTGTGCTATTGTTGCCACTATGCCCGTTTTTGCTGCACTTGGTGATGGCGTATCACTTCTTGCAATACCGGCTAATCTTATAGCCGTTTTAATGGCTACACCAATTATCTGTATTACCCTTGTGGCATTAGTAACCACTGTGCTTCCTATACCTCTGGTTACATCCTTTATTCTATCGTTGGATGAATTTCTAATAGAAGTTTTAATTAATCTTTCAAACTTTGTCGCCCAGATAGAATGGCAATTTATACACTTCTTTGGAAGTTATCCATTTTTGTTATTAATTGTTGCATTTATTGCAATAATATTAAATATAATTTTCGAAAAACCTAAACTTGCAGTACTGTCAGGTGCAATTGTTATATTATCGGGAATCATAACCTTTGCGGTCATAGATTATAACACAATACATGTTGCGGTGATAGGGCAAACACTAAATCCGGTTGTTGTTATAACTAAAAACAATAATGCAGCTGTAATATATAGGGGGACAAAAAGCAACAATAATGAGATTGAGCGATTTCTTGCTAAAAGAAATATTAGGGATATTGATGAGATTATTGATATTTCTCACGCAGAAAGTAGCTTAACATTGCTTAGTGATAATACATATAACTTTGAAAATCTAGACTATTATTCCGATAGCTTTACAGTAATGGAAGATATAAACATTCAGCTAAGAAAGCAAAATAATTCCAATATCTGCCTAGTTGATGTATCGGGTTACAATATTGCTATATCAAGTGGTGAAGCAGATTATGAAGGCTATTGTATTCAAGACTTAGTTGTAGCGGGATCTGCAAAACAGTATAATATAGACACACAAACACTTGTTAGTCGAAAACCCTCGGTCTGTATTGATTTTGCCGCCGATGAGATTTTGCAATCGGATAATATTTCAATGGTCTGGGTTAGGCCACAGGTATCGTATATAATAGAGGATTAAAATGAATCAAATCACAACTGTTAAGGACAACAAAAGAGACTTTATTTTATATGCCTCTGAAGATAATTCGCTGTTGCGTTTAGCCCAAACAGAATATGTTAAGGAAAACAGTGCAGAAGAAATGATTCGTTATGAACAGGGTTCGTTCGATGTATCCGAGATAATAGGGGATTTAGGGATTATATCATTTCTCAGTAGCAAGAGAGTTGTAATTATAAATATAACCGAAGTAAAAAAATTTACTGATGAAGACTTTGATCTTCTTTTTGAGTCTATAGAACTTTGTGAAAGCTGTAGAGTTGCTGTTTTTATGCTTTTTCAGGATAAATACGTAGCGGAGAGTAAACGAGTTAAACAGACAATTAGCCTGTTTAATGAGATAGGTAGTTATAAATTCATTGCAAATTTAACAGGGGAGCGCATAAAAAAGAAGATTAATGCAGATATAAAGATGCTAAACTGTACTATTGACCCTGATGCTGTAGACCTTATGGTCAATAAATTTTCCAATGATATTTTCCTACTAAATAACGAGCTGCAAAAGGTTGCTGCAGTCAGTGGCTATAAAAATATTACAACAAAAAATGTAGATGAGATAAGCACGACAATTCTTTCTACCGACATATTTTTAATGATATCTGCCTTGGTATCCGGAAATCAAGGACAATGTTTTTCACGCTTATCGATTTTATTAGAACAAGGACAGGAACCGATAGCCATACTTGCAGCAATTACAGGATCGTTTGTAGATATTTATAGGGTGAAGTTAGCATCGAACTATGGAAAAAGATACGGCACTGTTTTTAAAGATTTTGGATATAACGGCAGTGATTATCGCTTAAAGAAGGCTAATGAGATAGCAGGAAAGATTAATATTAAAGCCATTAAAGCAATAATGGGCCTACTACTTAATGCAGATCTTAAATTAAAATCCACCGCTGCACAGCGGGAAATTATTCTGTACAGTTATCTGATAAAGATAGGTAGATTAACAAGGAAAAGATGATGGAGAAGATTAATATTAAGGAAGCAATTGTTGTAGAAGGCCACTACGATGTAGAGCGATTAAGGGGTTTTATATCATCTGCAGTTATTGAAACCGGTGGTTTTGCGGTTTTTAATGATAAATCGATACAAAGTATGATAATTAACTTTGCAAAGAAACAGGGGATAATCATCTTGACAGATAGTGATGCAGCAGGCTTTAAAATAAGAGCATTTGTAGCGCAACTTATACCACCGCAACAGGTAAAACATGCATATATACCGGAAATATCCGGTGTAGAAAAAAGAAAACGTATATCTTCTAAGGCTGGACTGCTAGGTGTAGAGTCAGTGGGGGAGGAAGATATTCTAAAAGCTATATTATCGGTAGCTAACAAAGACTGTGAAAATCGTGAAGAATTTAATGTGGCGCTACTATACACATTAGGTCTTAACGGAAAGGCTGATAGTGCCACAAAGCGCAGGGCCTTACTGGAGGAGCTCGGGTTGCCAAGTCGGTTAAGTACAAGGTCAATGTGTAGGTTATTACCATATATGCTAACGATTGATCAATTGAAGGCCATGATTAGATAATATTTTTAATGAACTCCGGTTCTTCAAGGGTGATTACCTTTCCACAGAAGGTGTAATCACCCTTTGTTTCGCTAAAGTCTAACTTATATGCCTGTAATATAGGCCCAAACACCCTATAATGCTTATTTACAGCACGATCACCATATTTATCGTCACCAACGATAGGTAAACCACAGTGGTCAAGTTGCGCACGGATCTGATGGGTTCTTCCGGTGAACAGTTGAATGTCCAAAAGTGCCAGCGAACTGTTGTTTTTTACAACACGGTATACCAGCTTACACTCTTGACTATCTCGGACAGAATTATCATACACCCTTACGCGGGACTCTAAACTACTTTTTACTAAATGATGTGTCAAAAACGTAAAATCATTTTTTTCTGGTTTTCCTGATACTACAGTCCTATAAAATTTTTTGAAGCCTTGGATCTTTTGCATACTAAGAATAAACTCATAAACCGATTCGGTCAATGCAAAAATTAACAACCCACAGGTACCGGTATCAAGCCGATGACAGATTTTTGCATCAGGAAATAGCTTTAGCATAGCCTTTTCGGCAGTGAAGTAATAGTTCCCAACACTTGGTAGCCCCTGTGGTTTATCTATTATGACGAGTTGATTGTCGTTATATACTATTTCTATAGGTGGATTGTGTAACTCAAAAAATAGCTTTATAGAATCGCCTTGTTTGACCTTATCGGTCAATTTTGCTTTCTTGCCATTTAGCTTTATCTTGTTCTGCTTAATATAACCAGCATAGCGACCAAAACCCATTCCAAACGAACGAGCCCTAACAAACCGCTCTAATGATGATTCTTTATCTACAATAAATTCTGTCATGCTATCTGCCCTGTCAATAAAATGTTTATCAACACTATATCATATTATAAGTTTTAAAACAACTATTAGTAACTATGCTTAATGTATTATTGTGATAATTTATGATTTTTTTTGTAGACTTTTATCTTGAAACATGCTATAATAATTGAAAATTAATTATATTTAACCGAATAATGTTTTGAGCAGTTTGGAATTATGGGTGGATTAGTTATTGTACTTGTAGCAATATAACTTTTCTTATATATTATCGTTATTCATCTTACAAAGAAGGTAATAAAACAAACTTTTGACAGTAATGGTTTACAGATAAGTTGAAAATATTTACATTATATAATAATTTAGTTTTGAGGATATGATTATGTGGATGATATTTGGCCTTGGTGCTATTATAATGGCTGTACTTAATTTAGTGTGGTGGACGAAGTCTAAAAAATCTGAAGTTTTTAGGTTTGCAAGTATATCCCTAACTGCCTTAACTGTATGTACCCTGTACAGTATGGAAGCTGAACGGGTCGTTACAGAGGATTGGTCGGCATTGATGGATGTTATGCCTACAATGTCCGGAATGCTATGGGGGTTAGTAGTAATTTCTGTATTGATAAATGGCATTACCCTTATAAAAAGCAGATAATATTAATAATACAAAAAACAACCCTATCACCTTTAGGTAATAGGGTTGTTTTTCTTTGGTAATAACACTAAGCTATGGTAGCGGTTTTAAAGCATCTATTTATGCCTTAGTACATGCCGCCCATGCCGCCCATACCAGGATTTGGCATTGCAGGTGCAGGGGTTTGCTCCGGCTCGTCCGAAACAAGGGCCTCGGTTGTAAGAACCATAGATGCAACCGAAACTGCATTTTGAAGTGCACTACGTGTAACCTTAGCAGGGTCAACGATTCCGGCCTTAATCATATCCACATATTCCTCTTTTTGTGCATCAAAACCGTAGTTAACCTTGTTAGAGGTTAAGATTTTATCAAGAATTACCGAGCCTTCGATGCCTGCATTTGCAGATATCTGGCGAATAGGTGCCTCTAAGGCTTTTAGCACTATTGCAGCACCAGTTGCCTGGTCACCTGTAAGTGTAGCGGCTACATCCTTAACGGCCTTAATGGTGTTAAGAGGTGCAACACCACCACCGGCTACAATGCCTTCCTCAACTGCGGCACGTGTAGCGGAAAGTGCATCTTCGATACGAAGTTTCTTTTCCTTCATCTCAACCTCGGTAGCAGCACCAACCTTAATTACCGCAACACCACCGGATAGCTTAGCTAAACGCTCCTGTAGCTTTTCACGATCGAAATCGCTTGTGGTTGTCTCTATCTGTGCCTTAATCTGGCCGATACGCTCCTTGATTGTAGCGGATTTACCGGCGCCGGAAACTATGATTGTGTTTTCTTTTTGCACGCAAACCTGGCCGGCTTTACCTAACATATCAAGTGTTGCATCCTTAAGCTCAAGGCCAACTTCTTCGCTAATTACGGTACCACCGGTTAGGATTGCTATATCCTGTAGCATCTCTTTGCGGCGATCACCAAAACCGGGAGCCTTAACGGCTACACAGGTAAATGTTCCACGTAGGCGGTTTACAAGAATTGTTGTTAGTGCCTCGCCCTCGATATCCTCGGCCACGATAACAAGCTTTTTACCGGATTGAACGATCTGCTCAAGTAGCGGTAGAATGTCAGCAATTACAGAAATTTTCTTATCGGTAATCAGAAGTAGAGCATCATCGATTATAGCCTCCATCTTTTCGGCATCGGTTACCATATAGGGGGAGATATAACCACGGTCAAACTGCATACCCTCTACAACCTCGGTGTAGGTCTCGGCAGTCTTGCTTTCCTCTATAGTGATAACACCGTCGGAAGAAACCTTTTCCATTGCCTCTGCAATAAGGGTACCGATAGTCTCGTCGGCCGCTGAGATTGTAGCAACACGTGCCACATCCTTGCTACCGGAAAGTTTTTTACTGTTTGCCTTTAGAGCATCAACAGCTGCAACAACAGCCTTGCCCATACCGCGCTTAACATCCATCGGGTTTGCGCCGGCAGCAACATTTTTCATGCCTTCCTGTACAAGGGCCTGTGCAAAAACTATAGCTGTTGTAGTACCGTCACCGGCAGCATCGTTGGTTTTAGTTGCAACTTCACGAAGAAGCTGTGCACCCATGTTCTCGTAGCTGTCAGAAAGCTCAATCTCCTTAGCGATGGTAACACCATCGTTAGTGATAAGCGGAGCACCAAACTTTTTGTCAAGAACAACGTTGCGGCCTTTTGGGCCAAGTGTTATCTTTACTGTATCGGCAAGTTTATCAATACCGACTAAAAGATTTTTGCGAGCCTGTTCGCCATGTTCAATAATTTTAGCCATTAATTTATACCTCTTATTATTCTATTACTACTATTCAACAACTGCCAATATATCAGAAAGCCTTACTATTAGGCAATCCTTACCGTCCATCTTTACCTCGGTGCCGGCGTATTTGGATGCAATTACCTTATCACCCTTTTTAACGGTCATCTTTACCTCGTTACCGTCAACCATTCCGCCAGGCCCTAGCGCTATAACCTCGGCAACCTGTGGTTTCTCCTGTGCACTACCCGTTAAAACTATACTGCTTTTTGTAGTTTCTTCTGCCTCAATCGGTTTTATAACAACACGATCTGCAAGTGGTCTTATCTTCATTTAAAATACCTCCTAAAACTTTTTGGCACTCTTAGCCTTTGAGTGCTAATAACATTATAATCAGAATAGAAACAAAATGCAAGTGTTTTTTAAAAATATTTAAAAATATTTTACAATATATGTTTGTAAATTATATTAATTATGTTATGCCTGAACTAAAACAACTTTAAACATCACAGTATCCTCAACAACATTTATATATAAAGAGCCTCTCCTTTATTCTACCTATATGGTATCAGCTGTAGTATGTTGTAGGGGTTAAAGCTACTTTTTTTCTTAATTTTGCACACTAACTTTTTACAGGCTATTGCAGGTATTGCCCTGTATATTACAAGGCAGATCAATATATTTGGCAAACCCATAAACGGTTAGCTAATCTTTAAAAAACATCTACCGGCTCTACAAAGTTATCAACGCCCTCACCGCCATAGTATATAGGGGTTTCGCCTACAACTAAGAAATCTGCTATTAACACATCGTTTTGAACATCAATACTAGAAGTATAGCCGGGGATTATAGCACTTACTGTCACGTTAAAACGCATATAGATGCTGCTTTTAGTCTGGTTTATCCCTGCAGTTTCTATATGTGTTATTATATCACTTTCCACATAAGATGCAGGAATTACCGAGAAATGAAGCCTTGGCCCCATACCGGCAAGAAGTTGCCAGCCAAACAATGTGCCGATAGGGATAGAGACGGTACGTTCCTCCATACCCTGCAAACTTTCTGCAACCACCTCTGTCAGGTTTGCCTTGGCCTCATTGATGAGCAGTGTGTTTGCGTTAAGTGCCACCATCTCTCCGTTGTTGTCATATTCCGGTACAAGTAGGTTGTCATAAAGTTGTGGGTTCTTTTGCAGCTCCTCGGTTACCGATTCGTTTATGGCGAGCACTGCACTGGTATGAGATTGATAGTTGGCAATGGTAACGATAACCGGCCTTATCTGGTTATCAAGCAGGACAAAAAATAACACTATAAGTGTCATTGCTACACAAGTAAAAATGGCTGACCTTATTCGATAAAATCTTTTCTTTCTCATAAAACCCCTCTGGCACCATAATTAATTTTATGCCAAAGGGGCGAATAATGTGCTATTATTATTTAATTTTAAGCAAACTTTAGCTAAAATCCAAACGATGCAAGAATTGCATCGGCCGTTGCCTGAGCCATAGCATCTTGGTATGCCGGTGTGCGTAGCTTTTCATACTCTGTTGGGTTTGAAAGGAATCCGTACTCGACCAACATTGCCGGGAAGTGCATATGCGATGCTACCCTGTACCATCCATACTTAGCCCCCCTGTTTGTGCTACCGAGTGCCGCTGATATGTTTGCAGAGATAGTTGCGGCATAGCTTTTAGAGTAGGGATTAAAATACCAAACCTCGGTTCCGGATGCTGTCGGGCTGTAGGACGAGTTGTGGTGTAGGCTAACAAATATATGTGGTGAATATGCAATTGCAGTATCACGCCT
>CAYJKW010000003.1:0-68144 GCA_964370765.1 uncultured Oscillospiraceae bacterium | reverse complement strand
CGCCTCATTTGCGTCTCTGCTTATTACATCGCCACGTTTTTTTAAAACTTTAGCCTAAATTTAAAATTAATTTTACGATTTAGCCAATTTTGTGCATGTTGAACATTGAACCTATTCATTTCAAAGACAATACAAAGCAATATATCCAAAAAAAACAGGATGGAATTAACCACCCTGCTTTAAACTATTTATAAATCTTTTTAATTTTTTACCGTTAATTCGCAGCTAAACCCTTCGCTGCCTCGGCAAGTTGGCAGGCTAAAACTGCAGTAGTAACTACACCTACACCACCCGGCACCGGTGTATATGCAAGATCTTTTTCCTCTGCCGCGGCTGACTTAACATCGCCACAAAGGTTGCCACCTTCATCTACATTAATACCTACATCAACTACCGTCTGACCATCACATAGATGCTCCTCTTTTATAACCGCCGCACGACCGGCACTTACGATAAGTATCTCGGCCGAACTACACTCGGCCGCCATATCAGCAGTTTTTGTATGGCATATTGTTACAGTTGCATTTTTTCCGGTAAGCATCATGGCTACCGGCTTACCTACAACAAGGCTCCTACCAACAACTGTTGCCCTTTTTCCGGCAAGCTCCACGCCATAGTAATCCAAAATCTCCATACATGCACGTGCAGTACACGGAGCAAATCCAACACCATTTGCACAAAACACACCGGCAAGTGATGCATCGGTAATGCCATCGATATCCTTTTTTGCATCAAGAGTATTGCAGATTAGATTTTCATCTATATGCTTTGGTAAGGGTCTAAGTAAAAGAACACCATGAATACTATCATCATTGTTTAATCGTACTATCTCCGACATCAGCTCCTGCTGAGTTATAGTTATAGGAAGCTCCGATAACTGTACCTTCTGTCCTATACCCTCACAGCGTTTTATTGCACTGCGCTGATAATATAGATCGTCCTCCTTGTCGCCGACCCTTACAATTGCAAGTGTCGGAGTTACCGAAATCTCCTGTGCAATCTCCTTAGCCTTTTCACATAGTGCAGCCGCTACAGGTGCCCCTTTAAGATGCTTAGTCATTATACCTCCGGTTATGTAAAATCGTTATAATACTTAAAGTTAAATGAATCGTCTTTGGACATCATCAAAAATTTCGTCAGCCATTGGGCAAAACTCTTTAAGCAGCCCCTCTGCCTTTTCGTTAAACTCCTGTGCTACCGTGCGATTTTTCATAAACTTTGTGTTAATAAACACATTAAGCGATGCACCTTTAAGTGCAGCATTACAGCAAGCAACACCCACACCTACATCACTTATAGCAATAGCAGTACCCTTTTCGGCATACTCCTTGTGAAGTTGGATGGCTTTACAGCAACACTCCATGATCTCCATCGGAACTAAGCAACACTCAACAAGTGCATCCTCCATAATCTTATCTTTATGCTCCTGCTGTTGTGGGGTGTCCTTGGGCAGAGAATAAGCTTTAGATAGCGGCTCAAAAACCTCGGCATCACGCCTAACAAGTTCTATAAGGTTTTCCTGTAGTTTTTTCGCCTTATCATTAAGAGTTATAATATCTTCCTGCACATCAGCATATTTTTTCTTGCCTATCGTTAAACTGCCGACCATGTTACCTAATGCCATGCCTACCGCACCAACATATGCCGATCCGCCGCCGCCGCCCGGTGTAGGCGCAGCAGAGGATAGTTTATCGATAAATTCAATGCAGCTTTCGTTCATGAAATTCATCATAATCCTCCATAATAATATTTTTACAATAATAACATATTTTTATCAGGATGACAAGCATCGCTATCTATAGCTTTGGCACTCTTAATGGCAATATCTGCAATATATTTTTTGTTGTTATTATTGCAATAATATGTTATACTAAAACTACTAATGTATAGTAAAAAAAATGAACAGGAAAATAAATGTCTAAACATGATTTTAAAACATCTATCGGCGGGCAGGCTCTGCTAGAAGGTATTATGATGAAAAGCCCCTTAAAAGGCTGTATGGCAGTAAGAAAACCGGATGGTGAGATACACACCGAACAATGGGATATACACCCAAAAAAAATATCTAAATTCCCTTTTATACGCGGCATATTTATAATGGTTTCAACTCTTAAATCCGGCTATTCGTGCCTTATGAGATCGGCCGATATAGCGATGACCGAGGAGGCACAACAGGAGGAAAAAAGTAAGTTCGAAAAATTTCTTAACGAAAAGTTTGGTGACAAGGTAGAAAAGGTATTTGGCGTTATTGCAATGATTTTAGGTGTAGCGCTTGCAATATTTTTGTTTATGCTACTACCAACGTACTTGACTGTTGCGGTCAACTACTTTTTACCACTAGAGGGGTTTCGGGCAGTATTAGAGGGCGTGTTTAAACTTGTTATCTTTGTTGTATACCTTGCGCTTTGCTCAAGACTACCCGATATTAAGCGAACATTTGGCTACCATGGTGCCGAACATAAAACAATATTTTGTTACGAGGCAGGCAAGGAACTAACTGTAGAAAATGTACGTGGTTTTTCAAGGTTTCACCCACGTTGTGGTACAAGTTTCTTGCTAATAGTAATTATAATTAGTATATTGATTAACTCCATGTTAAGTTGGGGCAGCCCATTAATACGTGTTGTATATAAACTCGCTCTTCTACCTGTTGTTATAGGAATTTCCTACGAAATCATTAAATTTGCCGGTAAACACGATAATTTATTTACAAGAATAATCTCAGCACCCGGACTTATGTTGCAAAATCTTACAACGTTTGAGCCGGACGATAGTATGATAGAGATTGCTATTGCTGCAGTAGAGCCCGTTCTTCCGGAGCACAAAACCGATGCCGAGTGGTAAAGATATTGTTATAGCACTAACACAGGCTTTATCCTCAAAGGTAGATAATCCGGCATACGAGGCACGGCTTATGGTTATGGCTATAACAGACCGTGACCCACGACTACCGGGGTGTGAAACTGTTAGCGATGAGCAATATCACGAAATGACTACTATGGTCGAAAAGCGTCTTTGCGGTGAACCTCTACAGTATATTTTGGGCGAATGGGAGTTTATGGGTATACCGCTTAAGGTTGGAAAAGGTGTGCTTTGCCCCCGTCCGGATAGTGAATGCTTAGTAGAAAAAGCAATCGAACTACTGCAGGCTGAGTGCAAGCCCGTTGTACTGGACCTTTGTGCCGGAAGTGGTGCACTTGCGCTGGGAATAAAGAGATTCGTCCCTACAGCAAGGATTTTAGCCATAGAGAAATATTCCGATGCATATGGGTATCTTGATAAAAATGTTAAGGGTAGCGGAATAGAGCCAATACAGGCCGATATCGAGGATTTTTATAAAAGTATTAGCGATAACAGCATATCATTAATAATCTCTAACCCTCCCTATATACCTTACAGTGATAAAAAGGAGCTTGCGCCGGAACTATCCTATGAGCCGGACACTGCGCTATTCGAGCCGTCAGACCTATATTTTTACAGGCTACTAGCAAAAAAATACCATACTAAGCTTAAATATAACGGCAACATTATTGTCGAAATTCCAACGTTTAGAGAGTTGGATGTAGCAGATATATTTAAAAAGGAAAATTTAATGACCAATACGGTCATGGATCTAAATCACACTATTCGTGGTGTGATAGGTACAAGAAAGTGAGAATAGCATATGGATAGAAAATTATGGCAACGGCTTATAAGTCCCGAAAGCTTATCGACAATAATTATTGTATTTTTGGGTGTAGGCTTTTATGTCGCCATGCAAAATCTCGAATCGGTGCTGGAATGGATTAACATTGCATTATCCACGGTATCTCCCTTTATACTAGCCTTTGTTATCGCCTACCTATTAAACCCGCTTGTTAAAAAAATTGATTCTGTACTTATACGGGTAATCCCAACGAACGATAATTTAAGGGACAAACTTTCAATTGTTCTTGCCTATGTATTGGCTTTAACCCTGCTATCCGTTCTGATTGCAATGGTTATACCTGAGGTTGCCGCTAGTTTTGTAACACTTTTTAACTCGTTACCCGTCTATATTGATAACCTAATGAAGTTGTTACTTACTATCGAAGAAAATCTATCGCTTCCTTCCGGTGTTCTAACATCACTTGTATCGGAAAACTCCGACCTGTTTACATATCTTTCAAGCTTTATTGCCGACCTAATTCCGCAGCTTGTTGACTATTCTTTCCAGATAGGTAATAGCCTAATAACTATTATAATGGCATTCATAGTCTCTATCTATATGTTAGGCGGAAAAGAACGGCTACTGGGGCAGGCCAGAAAACTATTGTTTGCAACCATATCCGTTAAAAGTGCAACTGAAGTTATGTCCTTAATGTCCCATTCCAACAAGGTTTTTTCCGGATTTATTATAGGAAAGGCACTTGATAGCCTAATTATCGGAATGATCTGCTCTATCGGCATGAACATTATTGGAATACCCTATGTGCCACTGATAAGTGTTGTAATCGGTGTTACAAACTTTATACCGTTTTTCGGACCTTTTATAGGTGCGATTCCATGCATATTTATACTTCTAATCGTCAACCCATGGGATGCGCTGTGGTTTGGCATATTTGTTCTAGGCCTACAACAGTTTGATGGCAATATTTTAGGTCCCTATATCCTTGGCGACTCTACCGGTCTAAACGCAATCTGGGTTCTTGTAGCCATAGTTGTGGGTGGCGGGTTATTCGGAGTAGTAGGCATGGTAGTAGGTGTCCCGGTTTTTGCTGTTTTATATCACCTTACAAGTCACGCTGTTGCTAAAGCGTTAGCAAAAAAGGGATTAGATAACGATGCTTATCCTATTGTCGCACAGGACAAACAAGACCAAGACAATAGTACAACCTAAGTCAATTTAAATGGAGGAAAAAATGCCAACTTGCAAAAAATGTAATCAAGAAAACGAAAACAGTAATAGCTTTTGTGTCTATTGCGGTTCACCTATCGACCCACAAAATCAGGGTATACAAGAGCCACAGCATGTGCAACAGCAACCACAGCATAGGCAACAACAACCACAGCATGGGCAACAACAGCCACATGGGCAACAACCTGTTTATAACCAACAACCCATGCCACCGGCCTCACCGCATTATCAACAAACGCCCTATAACGGCGGTATGCCTGTATACGATGTATTGCCGATAATAAAAAAAATTGCAACATCAGGCTTGTATTTAACGGCCACAATTTTATACACCTTATCAACTATATTTACAATCATACTTCCAATTATCAACTCTTCTCCAGCTAACACACTTTATCCTGCTGCTGCAGTCGCAGGTCAGATGGCCGGAACACTTTTAGCATCAATAATTCCCATACTACATCTAGTTGGATTATGGATGTTCTATTCTCAATCACGAAACCCTTTAAACCGATCTACATCTGCATTTACAATGCACAAGGTTGGGATAATATTAATAATGGTATTACTTGGAATTTTGGCATTATGTATTCCAATTATTATTATTATCGCTCTATTTGGCATTTCACAATTTGGTGCCGCCGGTGTTATCATTGCTATTATTGTAATTGTTGCTATCTTAATTTTAGCGATTCCTTTTATATTTTATAGCTTATCCTTAAGGGTAATAGGCGGAATAAAGCATGCCATTTTGTATGGGGAGGCTAAGCTTAAATCTGTAACAGCAGTAGCCATTTTTTGCTTTATATTTGGCGGTATATCAGTATTGTCAAGCATCGGTTTAGCTGCTACAGAACAAATTACACAGTCATTACTATCGGAGTTTGTTTCAAGCGAAACGCTAGCACCTTCCGTCGGAGGAATGCAGTCGGTTGTAGGCACTATTGCAATATTAATGAGTTCTACTTCATTCATTCTTTTTGGTGTGCTATTGCTTAAATATAAGGGTGCAGTTACTAATAGTTCTACCTATAACAGATAATTTTAATAATTAACTAACACAATACTACCTGCATATTGTAATGCACAGGTGGTATTAGGAGACTGTCTTAAATATGGGTGAAAACACATACAATCATAAAAAAAACAACATTCCCAAAAAACCCTCCACACATACGTTTGCATTAAATATCTGTTTAAATATACTTTTTTGCATTATTGTTCCGGCACTTACTATAGTAACGACCGAGTGGATTGCAAGGGGCACGCTGGGCCCACACGAATCCGATTTAGGGTTTATGCTTGCGCTAAAGTTTAATTTTTTAAGCTTTCTTGCAAGCTATCTAATTTTACTTTTTTTATATATAGCAATAGTTGTATTGACAAAAAAGCACACATTTGGAATTGTTGTTATTGGATTAATAGGTAATTTACTTGGCACAGCAACCTTTTTTAAGCTAAGCTACCGAAACGAGCCCCTTTTACCATGGGATCTTTTACAGTTGGGAGAATTTACAAGAATCTCGTCTGAGATTGATCTTACAATTCAGCCTACCATGGTAATAACCCTAATAATATTTATTGCTTTATCGGTTGCCGGCTATTTTATAGCTGTGCCGGGCGGTAAATCTCATAATATAGCCACAATTGCAGCCGGCACGGCTGCTTTATTGGCTACTTTGTTTATGCTGTTTTTTGTATTTCTTGACTCCGAGATGACAAAAAAAATAGGTATAGATGAAGATATGTGGATGCAGGACCGGTACTACCGCTATAACGGTGCACTATCCGGCTTTTTAACAAATATGCAGCTACTTAGGATAGAAAAACCCAACGGTTATACCGAACAAGCTGTCGTTGATATTGTTAATGATATCACACCGACTACAGCTACAGATAGCACAAATCCCGATATCATATTTTTAATGGCAGAAGGTTTTTGGGACATGGAGGAGCTACCGGGAATTACCTATGACCGTGAACTTATGTCAAACTTTAATCGATTAGCACAGGATGCTGCAAGCGGTTGGGCATACTCACCAAGCTATGGCGGTGGCACCTGTGATGTTGAGTTTGAGGCACTTACAGGATTTTCCATGGAATATCTTCCAGCCGGAAGCAAGCCATATCAGCAATATATTAATTCCGATAAATCATCGATTGCATGGTTTTTAAAGGATAAGGGCTATGATACGCTTGCAATACATGGTTATGGAAGTCGCTTTTGGAATAGGGATGTTGTGTACCCTCGCCTTGGCATAGATACATTTATTTCAGAAGAACAGATGCAGGATGCGCATAGAAGGCGTGGCTTTATATCCGATATGGCGATGGTGGATCGTATAATTGAAGAACAACAGGCACGTACAAGCGAGGATACATCGGTATTTATACATGCCGTTACCATGCAAAACCATACTACCTATTATCCTACCGCCTACCCGGCAGAGGATATGGTGCAGATTATCGATAACAGCGCCGGACTAAGCGAGGAAATAATAGAACAGGTAGAGGATTGTGCCACCGGTATATATGAGATGGATAGTGCACTTGGTTATCTAACTGATTATCTATCAACTGTCGATCGCCCTACGATAGTAGTTTTTTGGGGTGACCATCTAAACCCTATGTCGGACGGCTATGGAATATATGAGGACACCGGCTACATTGACCAGGGGGATACCGCTAATCCCAATATGTACAAACTTCCACTTCTTATCTGGAGCAATACAGAAAATACAGCACAGGATCTTGGTGTACTTTCGACCTATAATTTAGCTCCAAAGATGCTGGAAATATATGACCTTGACATGCCGCTATATTTTGAATATCTAAATGAACAACAAAAAGATTATACCGCAAGTAGCAAGGGTGTAATGTTTTATCCGGACGGTAGCTACACTATCGAGACCGGTCCAGAACAAGAGAAGCTATTATATAACCAATCTATTTTGCAATACGACTTGTTATTTGGTGAGGAATATCTGCTAAGCTACGAAAATAGGCAATAGCGCATATTTAACTGTACATATTAGAACAACGCATAGGAATTTGTCGATAATATCGACTGGTAATATTTACCAATTCGTAGTATAATGACATCAGAACAACTTTTAGTTTTAAAGGAGCTGATGTTAAATGTTTGGAATAAAAACAAAGGAATATACCGATGTAGGTATAAAGTTTAAAAGCGAGATAATGCAGCTACCTATATCAAGAATCAAAGCATCCCCTTTTCAGGCAAGAGAAAACTTTGACGAGGATGAGCTTGCAAACCTTGCCCAAAGTATACGGCAAAATGGCCTTTTACAACCTGTAAGTGTTGTAAAAAGCGGTTTCGAGTATAACCTTATAGCTGGTGAAAGGCGATTGCGTGCATGTAAGCTTGCCGGGCTACAAAAAATATCGGCAATACTTTACGACATAGAAAAAGATGATCTTGCTGTACTTGCATATATTGAAAATAGTATGCGAAGTGAGCTAACCGCATTCGAGCAGGCAGCGGCAATACGTCAGTTTATGGAAATATTTGGATACACCCAACAGCAGGCGGCGGACAGGTTACATATGACACAGGGCGCACTTGCAAACAAGTTGCGGTTGTTAAGCCTAACAAGAGAGCAGCTAACACTGTGCATAGATAATAGATTAAGCGAGCGCCATGCAAGGGCGATGCTACGCCTTAATGGGGAGGAAACCCAGACAGCATTCTTAAAAACGGTGATATCAAAAAAACTGAACGTTAAGGAGAGTGAGCGTCTGGTAGAAAAATATCTTGCAACACCGGTACTTCAAAAAAAGAAGTCTGTTCCGGTGGTTAGGGATGTGAGGCTGTTTATAAATACAATAAATCGAGCTGTAGACATAATGAAAAACAGCGGAATACCGGCGGAGGCAATCAAAACACAGGACGAAAATTTTATAGAATATAGGGTAAAAATCCCATTAAGGGATGTACCACAAAGTCCGGGCTAAACCTTAGCCTGGCTTTTTTCTTTGAAATATATAAATATTGCAACCGATATAATCACAGCATAACCTATTAAGCTATAACCTGTAGGGAATTGACCAAAAAGTATAAAGCTATATATTGCCGCAAAAATTATCTGTGTATAGTCATAAACCGATATATCCTTACCCGCAGCATTGCTATATGCAATAGTTAACGAAAACTGTCCAAAACTTGCACATACCCCTGCCGATAACAGGTATATTAATTGTATAAAGGTAATCGGCTCAAAGCTAATAATTGCAAAGGGTAGGCAGACAATAGTTGAAAACGCAGAAAAGAAAAACACAATAAACGCACCCCTTTCCCCACCTATGGAAAGCCTACGTATCATAGTATAGGCAAAACCTGCAGTCATAGCACTTATTACCCCTGCAACTGCCGGAATAGACGTTAGCCCTATATCAAAAATTGCATCGGTAAATATTGATGTAATAATATTGGGGTTAATTATAAATATGCTTCCTAAAAAAGCAACCACAATACTTACAAACTGCCAAATCTTTATCCTTTCCTTTAGTATAAAAAAGGAGAACAATATTACAAAAAAGGGTGATAACTTCGCAACCGATGCTGCATCGGCCAGTGTTAGGTTTTCTATAGCGTAAAAATTTAGCAGTATTCCTATTACCCCAAACATCGATCTAAGCAAAAAGAATTTAAGATTGCACCTTTTAAACGAAAAATCCTTGCCGCTACGCATTATCATCCAGTATGAGAAGGCAAGGGACACAATGTTGCGAAAAAGTGCCTTTTGCATAAAGGGAACATCGCCCGACAGCTGGATAAAAAGGCTCATCGTTGCAAAGCTTAAGGCGCTTAAAATTATAAAAAATATACCCTTTTTAACGTTATTCATTATCTTCTCTTATAAATATATACTTTATAATATTAATACAGTATAGCTTTTTAGTCAAGGAAAACGCCCCTAACAAAATCCTTATTATAAATATTTTACAGCCGCTGTGAGAGCACCCTTGCATCGGATAACTTTAATATTATATTAACCACAGTCTGCATATACTAAAACGGACAGGGTGTTTTTATTGACAAAAGCTTTCAAAAAAGGTATACTTAAATATAATAGGCTAATTGTATTTAAGAAAGGTTAAGCAGTGTCGTTACTGGATAAAATATTTGGTGATTTTTCAAAAAAAGAGTTAAAAAAAATAGATCCGATTGTTCGCGAGGTTGCCTCGTTAGAGGATAAATATAAAGCCATGTCTTCAAATGAGTTGGCACAACAAACTGAGCTTTTTAAGAAAAGAATATCCGATGGTGAAACATTACAGCAGATAATGGCCGAGGCCTTTGCGGTATGCCGTGAAGCATCATCTCGTGTTCTTTTTATGCGCCATTTTGATGTACAGATTGTCGGTGGTGTTGTGCTTACACAGCGTCGCATAGCCGAGATGAAGACAGGTGAGGGTAAAACCCTGGTTGCAACGCTTGCCGCCTACCTTAACGCCTTAGAGGGCAAGGGGGTGCATGTTGTTACCGTTAATGATTATCTTGCAAAGCGTGATAGTGAATGGATGGGTAAACTTTACCGTTATTTAGGCCTTACGGTAGGTGTTATTACCCATGGCATGACAAACGATGAGCGCCGTGCAGCATACAACTGTGATATTACCTATGGAACTAATAACGAGCTTGGTTTCGATTATCTTCGTGATAACATGGTAACCTATAAAGAGAACCGCGTGCAACGTGGCCACCATTTTGCTATCGTTGACGAGGTTGATAGCATCCTTGTTGATGAGGCAAGAACACCGCTTATTATATCCGGCGCCGGCGATAAATCCAGCGATATGTATAAGCTGGTAAACAGCTTTGCAAAAACCCTTAAATCCCACCGCATGGTGGAGATGGATAGCAAGGAAGAGCATGACGATACCGTTGATTCCGACTATATCATAGACGAAAAACACAAAACTGTAAGCCTTACCAAAAGGGGTATAGAAAAGGCGGAACGTTTCTTCTCGGTAGAGAACCTTGCCGAGGGGGATAATGCCGAGCTTATGCATCATATTAATCAGGCAATTCGTGCCTACGGCGTTATGAAAAGGGATGTAGACTACATCGTTAAGGACGGCGAGGTTGTAATTGTTGATGAATTTACAGGCCGTATGATGTTGGGTAGGCGCTACAGTGCCGGCCTACATCAGGCAATCGAGGCTAAAGAAAATGTAAATATAGCAAGGGAAAATAAAACACTTGCAACCATTACATTCCAAAACTACTTTAGAATGTACTCCGGCCTATCCGGTATGACCGGTACCGCTAAAACCGAGGCATCGGAATTTTTAGATATATACGGATTGGAGGTTGTGGAGATCCCCTCTAACCGTCCAAACTGCCGTAAAGATAACGAGGATAGCGTATATAAAACCGAGGCCGGCAAGTTCCGTGCCGTGGTAGATCAGGTTGTGCAGTGCCACGAAAAGGGTCAACCTGTACTGGTTGGTACAATAACTATCGACCGAAGCGAGATGATATCCTCTATGCTAAAGCGCAAGGGCATTAAGCACAACGTTCTTAATGCAAAGTTTCATGAGCAGGAGGCATCCATAGTCGCACAGGCCGGTAAATTTGGCGCGGTAACAATTGCCACCAACATGGCCGGACGTGGTACCGATATTCTACTTGGCGGTAACGTTGAGTTTATGGCAAAGGACGAGATGCACAAAAAGGGCTTTACTCCGGAACAGATTGTGGAGTGTACAGGCCATGGAGAGACGCAGGACGAGGAAATTCTTGCAGCACGTGATGCATTCGAGGAGTTTTCGTCCAAACACAAGGGTGATGTAGCATCCGAGGCCGAGAAGGTCAAGGAGGCCGGTGGCCTGTTTATTATCGGTACCGAGCGACATGAGAGCCGTCGTATCGACAATCAGCTAAGGGGTCGAAGCGGACGCCAAGGTGATGTTGGCGAAACCAGATTCTTTATCTCGCTTGAGGATGACCTTATGAGGTTATTCGGCGGCGAAAGGGTGCAGGGAATAATGACAACCCTTGGAGTGGACGAGGACACGCCTATAGAAAATCGTATGGTTACAAACACTATCGAGGGTAGCCAGAAAAAGTTAGAGGCACGTAACTTTTCGGCACGTAAAACCGTGCTTGATTATGATGATGTTATGAACAGCCAACGTGAAATTATCTATGGCCAGCGTGGCAAGGTTTTGGATGGACAGGATATAAGCGAAAACATCAAAACCATGATAAAGGAAAGCGTCGAATCACAGGTATTAAAAAACCTTACCGGCGAGACAAAGGACGACTGGAACTTTACCGAGCTTCGTAGCCACTACCTTGGTTGGCTTACAGCAGAGAATGATTTCCACTACTCGGTAGAGGAGCTGGAGGAGCTAGAGCAGCAGAATATAACCGAGCTTTTGTTAGAGCGTGCAAACAAAATTTATGATAAGCGTCTTGAGCTGCTGGGCGAGAAGAATATGCGGGAGTTTGAGCGGTATGTACTGCTTAAAACCGTAGATGTACGCTGGATGGATCATATCGATGCAATGGATGAGCTACGCAGAGGTATACATCTAAGAAGCTATGCACAGCGCAATCCTGTTATCGAATATCGTCTTGAGGGCTTTGACATGTTTGACGATATGGTGCAGACCATCAAGGAGGAGACGGCAAGAATAGTTCTTACCGCAAAATTAGTACAAAATCAACCGATAGTACGCCAGCAGGTAGCCAAGGTTACCGGCGAGTCGGGTGCCGGCGATGCAGCTGCTGCCATAAAACAGCCGGACAGACGAACCGCTCCAAAGGTTGGACGTAACGACCCCTGCCCATGTGGAAGCGGAAAAAAATATAAAAAGTGTTGTGCCCAAAAGGACGGAGCGTTATAATAATGTCACAGTATAAGCAGATAATAATGGGATACGAAGGTGAGGTTGCCCTAAAAGGGCTTAATCGTCGCACCTTTGAATCAGCCATCGCCAAAAACCTTAAAAGAAGACTGGCATCACTTGGCGAATTTAGTGTAAATATATCCCAATCCACCTTTTTTATATCGCCTAAGTCCGATGTGGATATGGCTGCTGCAACCGAGATTGTAAAAGGTACATTTGGACTTTCATCAGTATCGTGTGCCTATATCCTGCCAAGGGATTTTGAGCTAATATGTAAAGAGGTCCCTACACTTTTTAACGCCGAGCTTAGCGGTGCCAAAACCTTTAAGGTCATGGCAAAACGTGCCGATAAAGACTTCGCCCTAAAATCACCGGAAATATGTGCCGAGCTGGGCGGGGTTATTCTTGATAACTTTTCTAACCTTACGGTGGATGTAAAAAAACCTGAAGTCGTTGTATTTGTGGAGATTCGTGACGGTCTTGCCTATCTACACAGCGGTAAAAAAGCAGCCGCGGGTGGTATGCCGGTAGGCACTAGCGGTAGGGCAATGGTTCTGTTATCAGGCGGTATCGATTCGCCTGTTGCGGCATATCTTGCTGCTAAGCGTGGACTTGCACTTTGCTCTGTTCATTTTTCCAGCCCACCCTACACCTCGGCAAGGGCACAAAAAAAGGTGGAGCGCCTTGCAGAACTTGTGGCAGGCCATTCCGGCCCGATGCCGCTTTATACAGCACTTTTCACCCCTATAGGGGAGGAGCTTCGTCGTAGTGCCCCACAGGAGTTGCACACCATAATAATGCGTCGTAGCATGGTAAGAATAGCCGACTACATTGCAAAACGAGAGCAGTGTGATGCACTGATCACAGGGGAGAGCTTAGCACAGGTTGCAAGCCAGACTTTAAAGGGGCTTTGCTGTAGTGATGCCGCAACCGATATGCTTATTCTTCGTCCACTTATCTGCCACGATAAGGTGGAGATAACAGCGATAGCACAAAATATAGGAACCTTCGAAACATCGATAGAACCGTATGAGGATTGCTGTACAATATTTACACCTCCACATCCAAAGACAAAACCTGAGATAGATGAGGTTTTAGAGGCAGAGGCAGCGATAGAGAATTTAAACGAACTTGAACAGCAGGTTGCACTGGCAGCCGTTCGTAGTTTGGTAAGATAGGAAAGGAATATACAATGGATAAGGTTCTTCTTAAAAAATATGCCGAATTTGCAGTAAAAACAGCTGCCGGATTAAAGCCGGGGCAGACATTGCTTATAAGGGCAAACATCAAGGCAAGCTATTTTGTTGCAATGTGTGCCGAGGAGGGCTATAAAGCCGGCGCACGTGAGGTTGTTGTGCAGTACAGCGATGAAAAAATTCAACGCCTAAAGATGGAAAATTGTTCTATTGATACACTTAGCGATATTAAGCCCTATATCGAGAGAGCTACACTTGATTATATCGAGAGTGAAGGCGGTGCCGCACTTCTTAACATCGGTGGTAGTAATCCGGAGCTTTTTAAAGGTATAGATTTAGATAAGGTGGATGCATCCGGTAAGGCAACAAATATTGCAATGTCCAACATTCGTAACTACACCATGAACGACCGTGTACAGTGGACAATCCTAACCGTCCCGCACGAGGCATGGAACAAAAAGGTATTCCCAGACCTATCCGCCGAGGAAGCCGAGGAAAAGATGTGGGAGGCAATCTTCACCTGTACCCGCGTTGCAAACGGCGACCCTGTAGGGGAGTGGAACGACTATCTTGATAAGACCGTTGCACGCAGAGAAAAGTTAAACGATTACCGCTTTAGTAGCATTAGGATGACAGCTCCCAACGGAACAGATTTAACGGTAGGCCTGGCAGACGATCATGTATGGGATGGCGGGCTTTCGGTAACACCACAGGGTAACCGTTTTATCGCAAACGTACCCACCGAGGAAATTTTTACAGCGCCGCACCGCAGTAGGGTAGATGGTGTTGTCTACGGTACAAAACCATATATCTTTAACGGTGATATAATCGATGGTATCTGTGTAGAGTTTAAGGACGGAGTGGTAGTTAAACATTCCGCAACAGTAGGCGAAGAGCTTTTAACAAAGCTACTTGATGGCGACGAATTTTGCCGTAGAATAGGTGAAATTGCACTTGTTGATAAGCATAGCGGTGTAGGCAAAAGCGGCCTATTATACTACAACACACTTTACGATGAAAATGCCGCCTGTCACATCGCATTCGGAAAGGCATATCCAACCTGCGTTGACGGCGGCGATAAAATGACAAAGGAAGAACTAATTGCAAAAGGCGTTAATGACAGCCTATACCACGAGGATGTTATGGTTGGCACAAACGATATGGATATAGTAGGAATCCGTATGGATGGTAGCGAGGTACAGCTGTTTAAGAATGGCGAGTGGGTTATCTAAGATAAAACCATAGATAAAGCACCCCATAGATTACCGGCTGGTGTAGCATATAGATAATCAGGCTATGCCGGCCAATAAAGCCTAGCGGTTTTATATAGCTGTTATAGATAAACTTTGGGGGATTTTTAAGTAGTACCTTGCCCATAAAAAAGCCTAGTATAATTGCAAATATCCACGGTATTATAGGAAAGTAATCGGAGGAATAAAAGCCGGGTGCAGGGTAGCCGATTACAAGCAAAGCCCCGCTTTGGTATAACGGCGATGATGCTATAAAATCCGGCACCGGTGAGTTATATATAAGGTTATAGGTAATTACAAAAAGCAGGGTGGCTACTAAACCTCCTACAACAGGATTAATCTTTAAAAGTGGCTTTTTAATTAGCCCGCAAAACACCGTACCGAAACCCAACATCGATAGCACACCAAATATTATCGCCTGATTTGGCATAAAAAACAAGGTTACTATGCTTACCAGTAGTCCACAGCCAAATACTAAAAGACCACGTCGAACGTTGTTGTTTGACATAAAGCAACCTATACCTGCAATCGTAGCAAACCCTATCGGTATAATTGGTTGTAACGGCATAATATCGCTGGCGTAAACCGGTATGTCTACCCCAAATATAAACACAAGGTCATATAACAGGTGGTATAAGACCATAAGTAGTATAAATAGACCACGAAATTCATCCAGAACATAAATTCGTTTTTTCATTCAGTAAACCCCTTTCGAAACACAAAACTAAGGAATCAGATGCAGTACGAAAAATCTTGCGGAGCAATATGCTATCTTATCAGAGAGGACCAACTAAAGGTACTTTTAATTTGTCATGTCCATGGTAAAAATTGGTCGTTCCCTAAGGGACATGTGGAGGAAGGGGAAACCGAGCAACAAACAGCCCTACGTGAGGTGTTTGAAGAGACTGGCATCACGATTGATCTTATCCCCGGCTATCGGGAGGTATCACGGTACAACCCTACACAGGGTATTACAAAAGATGTTGTATACTTTTTAGGTAAGACCGATAACAACCAGATAAAGTTGCAAACGGAGGAGCTACGTGAAGCGGCATTTGTACCGATAGCGGAGGCAAACAAACGCCTTGCCTATCCGGCAGACCGTAGAATGCTTGCAAAGGCTATCGATATTATCTCTAAAAAAGAGAATATCGCATTTAAATAAGCTTCCCTACTAACCCTTACCCTGTGCAATATACTCCACAGGATATTTAGGATGAAACGCTCTTTTTATATTACTGCGATTTTCCTCAACAAACTTAGTAACGCCACCGGCACCTGCCGATATAACGGTGTGCAGTTCGTCCATCATATATACATTATAAAGGCATTCAAACCCCGGCTTTGCATAACCTACATTTTCAAGGTTGGCCGGTGTTTTTTTCTGCCTATAAATATAGTAGGGATTATAATCCTTTAACATCTCGTCCCTATGGTTCATCATCCTTATAAGGTCAGGATTTGCGGCAAAATCTCCACCTGATAGCATCGACCCACTCTTCTTTGTGAAGCTATGAACCGTTATACTTTCCGGATTAAGCTCTATCGTTTGCTTTAAGCTATATGCAAACCCCTCGGCAGTATCACCGGGCAGACCTGCAATCAAATCCATATTAATATTTTGGTGCCCCTCCTGCCTTGCTTCGTTATAGCATCGTTTAACATCATCAGCATCGTGATGCCTGCCTATCCCCTTTAATATATTGTCACAAAATGTCTGCGGATTGATTGAAATCCTGTCAACACCTGCCTGTTTTATAATTCGTAACTTCTCCCTATCGGTACAGTCGGGTCGCCCTGCCTCTACCGTAAATTCACGTCGGTTTGGAAACAGCTCGTTTATAGTATTTAATAGTGATCGTAGCGGCTCATGGTCAAGCACTGTTGGGGTGCCACCACCTATATATATCGTCTCCAATATCGTGCCTTGCATCTTTTTGGATATATCGTTTAGCTCTTTTTGCAGAATATCCAGATAAAGCTTTATCTCTTTTTTATTGTTCGACGCCATCGATATAAAGCTACAATACCTACAACGTGATGGACAGTAGGGGATTGCAACATAAAGGCTATAACGTTCTACACCTCTTTGTATATCCATACTCTGCTGTGTTTCATAACATCGCCTTAACAGCTGTGCCTTACTGTCAGACACATCAAAATCTTCCTTTAGCTGATCCAAGGTTTGTGTTGCAGAAAGTCCTTTGGCTATCCTTTGTCGATACAGCCAAAGCGGGCGCACACCACACAGCATACCCCAGGGGGGGGCACTGCCGGTGTAATCCTTTAAAATATTGTAGATAAAGTGTTCTAGGTCAGCCGCTTTTTCTTCTACTGCTGTCACGTTGCCGCCACTGTTAATGACTAGGAATCCACGATGGCCACCAAAGCGAAAATATATATAATTATTACCTTTCCGCCTACCGTGACAAAGCTCAATATTAGGAAAAAAAAGCCGAATTATATTTTCGGCTTTATATTTTGATGCATGGTCGTGAAGGAAAAGCCTCATAGCGCCATAGCCTCTTTCATATATGGGTTGTGCCTATGTTCGTCCGCAATATCGGAAAACTGCTCATGCCCGGGATAAACTACAGTATCAAGGGGTAGGGTAGATAGCCGCTTTAAGCTTTTAAGCATAACGGAATAATCACCACCCGGAAGGTCACATCTGCCACAGTTATGCCAAAATAGCGTATCCCCTGCAAAAAGATGACCCTTTGTATAGTAACAAAGACAACCGGGGGTATGACCGGGAGTTGCTAAAACCGAAATCTCGGTATCACCTATCTTAACAATGTCGCCTTCCTTTAAAAAGAAGTCGGGTTGCATCTTAAAATGTGCAGCATCCTCAGCCGACATATATAACTTTGCACCTGCACTGCGTAGTGCATCCACCGAACCCACATGATCAAAATGCCCATGTGTAAGTAACAATCTCATGTTTTTTGCATTGTAGCCGCTGTATTCCTGTAGGTCGGCTGCAGGATCTATAACTATTATCTCGTTGCCCTCGGTAAGTACAAAACTGTTTGTACAGTAGGGGGGGCTTGCAACAATATGTTTTATATTCATCTATTCTTATCTCCTTATTATGCTATGGACATCCTTTACATTTCTAAGCTTTGTTATTATAGTTGTTAGGTGCTCCACATTAGCTACAGATATTGTAACAACAAACTCTGCGTTACTGCCGGAATCCGTCTCCCTTGCGTTAAGGGATACTACCGGTACCCTCATGTTAGAAAGTGCAACCATAATATCTGCAAGTAGTCCGTTACGGTTCATCGCAGACATCTCAAGCGTTGCATTAAAACTCTCTTTAACGTTACCGGCCCAGTGTGCCGACAGCCACCGAACGCCACCCTCTAACGAATCCTTGCTGCGCAGATAGTTACTACACTCCTGCTTATGGATGGCAACTCCATGCCCCCTTGTAATAAATCCTACAATTTCATCACCCGGCAGTGGGCTACAACACTTTGCAAACTTAACAAGGCAGTTGTCTATACCCTCTACCACTACACCCTCGTTGGAGCGCTCCTTTTGTTGTGGTATAGAAAAAACCTCGACCGGATTTTTTGATTTAACTATCTTTGCATACTCTTCTTTTATACGGCTCATTACCTTTGTAATGGTAATTCCACCATAACCAAGTGTAGAGTAAAGTTCATCAATCGAGTGCAGGCGCTGCCGCCTTGCAATATCAAGAAAAATTTGCTCCCTTTCCTCTGTGGTAAAGGTTACGCCTATTCGCCGCATCTCCTTTTCCAACATATCACGGCCCTGTTCTATATTTTCCTCACGCCGTTCTTTTTTAAACCAGCTACGAATTTTATTTCTTGCCTCACTGGTGCGCACAATTGATAACCAGTCACGCCCTGGGCCCTTATTCTCGGGTCCTGTTATAACCTCTATTATCTCACCATTTTCCAGCTTATGGTCGATAGATACCAGTTTACCGCCAATCTTTGCACCCACCATACGGTTACCTACCTGTGAGTGGATTGCATAGGCAAAATCTATAGCGGTAGCACCCACCGGTAATGTAATAACATCACCGCGCGGAGTAAAAACATATACCTCCTGCGGGACAAGTTCGTATTTTATGTTACGAAGCATCTCCTCACTGTCGGCAGTTCCTGTATCATCATAAAGCAGCTGCCTTACCCAGGCAAGTCGCTCTTCCAGTCGATCATCGCCCGCTACACCGGCCTTGTATTTCCAGTGGGCAGCAACGCCAAACTCGGCGGTACGGTGCATCTCAAATGTACGTATCTGCACCTCAATCGGCATACCGTCCGGCCCTACTACCGTAGTATGTAGGCTGCGATAAAGGTTAGGTTTTGGCGTGGATATATAGTCCTTAAAGCGGTTAGGAACCGGATGAAAAAGGTCATGAATAATACCTAAAACACTATAACACTCACCCACATCTTCCACAATCACACGCAGTGCATATATATCATAAATCTGATCAAAATCCTTGTTACCCACAAACATTTTACGGTATATTCCGTAAACGCTTTTTATCCTACTCTCGAACTGTGCCCCTATTATTCCGCCCTCGGTTACCCTTTGCTTTACCTGCTCGGTAACCATGTCCATATACTTCTTTGTTTTACCGGTATTTCCAACAGCCTCAGTAATCTCGTTATATCCGTAACGATCAAGATAGTAAAGGCTTCTATCCTCCAACTCCTCCTTTAATTTTTTCATACCAAGGCGGTAGGCTATCGGAGCATAAACCTCCATCGTCTCGAGGGCAGTCTTAAGCTGCTTTTGCGGCTCTACCGCATCAAGGGTGCGCATATTGTGAATACGGTCACAAAGCTTAATTATCATAACCCTTATGTCGTTACTCATTGCAAGCAACATCTTGCGCAGGTTTTCTGCCTGTTGCTCCGCCACCGAAGAAAAAGGTATAGCACTTAACTTTGTAAGCCCATCTACCAACTCCGAAACCTCTTCCCCAAATTTACGGCGCAGGCTATCAAGTGTTGTATCGGTATCCTCCACAACATCGTGTAAAAGTGCTGCCACAATGGACTGTGTATCCATTCCAAGCTCTACAAGTAGCAGGGCAACGTTAAGCGGATGAATTATATAGGGTTCACCTGATTTTCTTTTCTGCCCATCATGCGCCTGTTCGGCTACCATATATGCACTGCGAACAGTATCAATATCTATCGTTCTATTTTGCTGTTCTATACGCAGTTTTAGATCTTCATAGGTCAAATCGCTAACCCCCTTATAACAGAACTCTCATCAAGGCTACGCTTTTGTGGGTTATCGGTACGGTTTAGAACACCGTTTTTCTCATATATTAACCCAAGCTCATGCAAACCAAAAAGCGCCGCTAACACCCTGCCTGAATCTTGCGAATTAAAACGGCATATAAGACCGGCTGTATCTATTGCTGATACATCTTGTAACGACCTAAACACCTTAGCGGTAAACTCCCTATCGGGATATAACGCAGCTCTTTGCTGTGATGAAAGCTCACACCCATAGTAGTATTTTGCAAAAAGCTTAATATTATGTACGACATCGTCCGCCATACCGGCTGGGCGAATGTGTTTTAACAACATAGATATGCTTTTGTTTGCGCCACCCGAATAAATAGATAACTCCACAACCATATCGACCCTGTCACCAACCGCATAACCAAGGCTTTGCGGCGTTCGGCCAAAACAGCTTACCCAGTAACGTTCCCCCAGATGTGTAAAGCATATTCGGCAATGCTGCTCCTTCATCGCCGTTATCTTCTCTACCGACACATCCTTAATGGTAAAATTCGGCTTTGGATTTGCCTGACCAAACGGTGCAAAATCCTGTAAGGATGCAATATCCTCTAGTGTTATACGATTTACTATAACACCATCCGAAACAATACTATCTATAGCCGCATTAAGCATTATTTTCTTTGCATAATCATTAATTGCCATTCTAAATGCTTCACAGCTTTCACGAGCTATCGAAAAGCCGGCTGCAAGGGTATGTCCTCCAAAACCTAAAAGGTGTGCAGAGCATACTGATAGTGCGTCATACAAAGAAAACCATGGCATCGAGCGACCACTGCCCTTACCTATATCTCCGTTTAACGATATTACAATACAGGGTTTAGCGCAGCTACGCATCAGCCGTGCGGCCGCAAGCCCTATAACACCCTCATGATGATTATCCCCAAACAAAACTAACACCGGATCCCTTGCCTGTTTTTCTGCCTCTATCGTTAGCTGCTCAATAAGGGCAAGTTCCTGTGAACGCCTATCCTCGTTACATTGTTCTAGCTGCTGTGCAAGGTGATAGGCTTCCTCGTCATCGGTAGAAAGCAGTAACGATAATGCCGCAACCGGATCTTCCATTCTGCCGGCCGAATTAATTCTGGGTCCTATGGTAAAACCAAGGGTATTACTGTCCACCTCTCGCTGTTGTTTTGCGGTAGTTAATATTGCCGCAATTCCGGTAGAGGGATTCTCATTCATTACCGATAATCCTGCCCTTACAATGGTGCGGTTTAGTTTATTTAACGGCATAACATCACATACCGTACCCAAAGCCGCAAACTCCGAAAAATCATAAAACACATCGTTTGCACTACAGCCTTCCATAGCAGCCACAAGGCAAAGTGCAACACCGGCACCGGATAATGTTTCGTATCCGCTATTATCATCTTTTTGTTTTGGGTTTACAATTGCAGCAGCAGCAGGCAGTTCGTCTGCCGGTTCATGGTGATCGGTAATAACAAGGGTAATACCCTTTTCGGCCGCACATTTTGCCGCATCAAGGGCAGATATCCCATTATCTACCGTGATTATTAACGACACCCCTTTTTCGGAAAGCATCTCTACTGCATCGGGTGATATACCATATCCATCCTCGACACGATTTGGCAGTTTATAGTATACGTCTGCACCTATTCCCTCAAGGTAGTTCATCATTATTGCTGTAGCGGTAACACCGTCTACATCATAGTCACCAAAAACTACTATACGCTCATTCTCTTCTATGGCTTGCCATATTGTTTTTGTTGCAATATCAATATCTTTTAAGCGCAGTGGATCTATTAACTCCTCATCTGCTGCATCACAGCGTGCATTTTTAACCTGTTCAAACAACGGACCATCACTACCGGATGGTATATCCCATAATCTGTAGTCAAGATTTATCATTTTACCTCAATAATAGCGGTATATTCCCCAATAGCAAATACATCATCTGCCGAAGGTATCTGTATCTTAACCGGTACCTCCTGCAATCCTTGTGTTGTAGATACATTTGCATAATCTATCTCGGCAATCACCGATTCAGACTGTAACGTCTCTAATGTGTCGGTATCACCTATTAATTTAACATCTACAATTTGATCTGTTGCAACCTCAAGATCTACCCCCTGTACGGGATTTTTTATCCTAAAGTCATTAACCGTGACGGTAGTTTGTGACATATTGCTTGTATCAAATGTTACAGTGGCCTTGCTAACATTATCAAGGTTTGTGAATCCGGATGGCAGTGTTATATCAAAGCTATAGCTTGCCCCCAGTTCGAATGTTTTAAGGTCTATATATCCGATAAGCAGATCACCGGCCTTAGAGATACTCACTTCATCGGCAGCAACGTCTATAACCTGTGGATTAATTGTATATCTAAGCGAATCTATGTCAAAACCATCCGGTATGTTTATATACTCAAACTTTGTATTCATCTGGCCTGTTTTAAGCACCGGTATAGATATTTCGGCAGTGTCTATACCCATGGTTATGTCGGCACTGTTAACCTCCTGCCCATCAACATCATACAGAATTATATCACCCTCTGAGATAGTTCTCTCGGACAGCGGTACGCTGCCCTCCTCATACTCTACAACAGCATGGGCTATGCGTTGCACCTCCGAGGCCGAACCCTGTATCACTATCTCTGTAGGGGTTACCGATGGTAGGCCGAGGATATATCCCTCCTCAACGGCGATAGACTGAACATCAACCTCTATCGCAAGTGTTTTACTTTCTATTATGTCCACCCTAATCTCAGCTTCGGATGGAGTTACCGAAAGAATAGAAAAATCGGCATAGCTATCTGCCTTTGAAACACTTATAGGTAGCTGGTAGCTACCGGGTCCTGTAATATAATCATACCTTACCGTTACATTAAAGTCGGATGGGCGAAGTGCACCAACCAAAGTACGATCACCGGTTACATATATATCTACCGTAGCCTCCGGCGAGCCTATAATGCTAAGCCCCTGCGATCGTACCGATACTTCATCAACACTAAAATTAACCGGAACATCCTCCACTACTCCATCATAGGCGGTATCAATTGTGGTGACAACAAACACCCAGCTAATAAGCCCTACAAGCAACGAAAAGATGATGTTAAAATTGCGGGAATCAAAAAGCCTTGCAATATCAGGTAGTCTATTATTTTTCATCTTCTGCCCCTCCTTTTTCATCCACCTGTTTTTTCGGGGTGGCAAATAGACGGCCTAAAACACCTTTTTTACGCTTTTTGGTGCCATCATCGCTATTGCTGGGGATTATATCCTCAAGCAACATGCTGTACAGGCTGGAGCGGTTAATACGTCTAATTAAAACACCGTTTTTTGCTATCGATACAGTGCCTGTTTCCTCCGATACTACGATTGAGATTGCATCGGTAAGTTCGGCAACACCAAGCGCTGCACGGTGCCGTGTGCCAAGGTCTTTACTTAGCTCTAGGTTGCCGGAAAGTGGCATAACACAGCCGGCACTAAGCAGGCGTGCATCAGATATTATTATAGCACCATCATGTAATGGCGAGCCGTTGTAGAATATGTTACAAAGTAGCTCGGTAGATATATCGGCATCTATCTTGGTTGCGTTACGACTATAATCATATAGGTTAGAGGTACGCTCCACAACTATTAATGCACCGGTACTTTTATCGGCAAGTTGTTGTACAGCATCACAGATACTGCTTATTGCTTTTTGCCAATCTTCCTTTGTCTTATCCTGCATTCTTCGCCTTACAAATAAGTTGTTTCCTAAAAATCTTGCGCGCCCCATCTGGTCAAGGCCACGGCGAATCTCAGGTTGGAACAGGACAATAAGTGCAATAATACCGAAATCCAACACCGTCTGTAAAAAATAACCAAACGTCCTAAGCCCTATTTCCTCCGCAAATACATTGGCGGCAAAAAGCAACAATATTCCCTTTACAACCTGACTGGTGTTGGTGTCACGCACAACCACTATCAGTCCGTACACTGCAAGTGCCACCATCAGAATATCGACGATATCCTGTATTACCATGGTGCTAATTATTGCATATGCATCCTCTAAAGTTTCTGCAATCCATGTGCTCATTATATTAATATCCCTTTCATTGGCTGTTAATACAGGCTATAGCCTGTGCGGCAATTCCCTCGCCAGTGCCGGTAAACCCTAACTTTTCCTCGGTTGTTGCCTTGATAGATACAGCCGATATATCCACCCCTATGGCGTCTGCTATATTTTTCCTCATTAAATCAATATGTGCGCTTAGCTTTGGTTGCTGTGCAACAACGGTGCTATCTATATTAACGATACTGTATCCTTCTGCTCTTAGAAGCTGTACAACATATGTAAGTAGTTTTATGCTGCGCGCACCTTTGTAACGCTCATCTGTATCGGGAAAATGTTTACCGATATCACCAAGGGCTGCAGCCCCAAGAAGCGCATCACTAACTGCATGGCATAAAACATCAGCATCCGAGTGGCCTAAAAGTCCGTATTCATAATCAATTTTCACACCACCAAGTATTAAATCTCTATCTCTTACCAGTCGGTGCACATCGTAACCCTGACCAATCCTCATCGTTCCTCCACCTGCCTTTTTTATATCCTGTGGCAATGTAATCTTAATATTATCGGCATCGCCCTTTGTCATCATTACCGCATAGCCGGCAAGCTCCATAACAATGCAGTCATCGGTGGGGGCCTCAACAGGGCAGCTATCTGCCGCCTTAATATAATCCTCACGATAAAATGTTTGCGGAGTCTGTACCGTTACAAGCCTTTCTCGTGGAGGCGTTTGTTCTACAAATCCGTCCTTGATTAATTTTACAGTATCCACAACCGGCAGACATGGTGCGGCAATTCTTGCAAGCTGCATTGCCTGCAATGTTGCGACAATTACATCCTTAGTAACAAACGGCCTTGCACCATCGTGTACAGCGATAATCTCACTGGACGTAACAGCTACACCATTTAAAACAGAATCAAACCGATTCACGCCACCATCTATTATCCTAAGATCATAGCCCTGTAGCTCCTTTTCAAGGTCGGGGCGATTTTCCCCGGCAACTACAACTATCTCATCAAAATATCCGCAATCTATATAAGCACTAACCGAACGGCGTATTACACTTTCGCTGCCGATTTTTAGTAGCATCTTATCGCTGCCAAAGCGCCCACTTCGGCCTGCAGCCACTATTACAGCCGCTACAGTTTTACCGTTAAACATCTTTACCTCAATACCGAAATTGCTACCGCAGGAAGTGATACAATAAGCGCAAACACCGTGGCAATAGGACTAATGAAATCAGACAGTACAACTGCAATCACAACACATATTAGCAGTATGGCAACCCTACCAATATAATAACCCTGCCAATTTTTACTGTTTTTTGCTGCTAACATCAGCATAAAATCGCCAAATGTTGCTGCGACATAGCCAAGCAAAAGTCCAAACACAACCTGTGACGACATTGCACCGGCGACAATATAGATAACGGCTATTACTATAATACCTATGGCAGTAAGTCCTGCCGCCTTTATAAGCTGCTTTTGTTGCATTACACTCCTTTTATTGCACCGACAGCACGATATAACGCACCCTATTTTAATTATATACAAAAACGCAGTAAATTACAATGCGCAAAAAGCATAAAAAGATAAAAAAACCTACCCCATAACCGTTAAATAACGGTTTAAAGGGTAGGTTTTTAGTTAAAACGAAATTATTTAAGCTCGATCTTAGCGCCGGCTTCTTCTAACTTCTTCTTAATTTCCTCTGCATCTGCAGCGGAAACGGCTTCTTTAATAGCCTTAGGAGCGTTATCAACAATCTCCTTGGACTCTTTAAGGCCAAGACCTGTAACCTCTTTAACTGCCTTAATAACAGCCATCTTGTTACCGCCAACCTCAGCAAGAACAACGTCAAATTCGCTCTTCTCTTCAGCTGCTGCGCCACCTTCGGCACCGCCGCCTGCCATCATTACCGGAGCTGCTGCGCTAACACCAAACTCCTCCTCGATTGCCTTTACAAGCTCGTTTAGCTCAAGGACTGTCATACCTTTGATTTCTTCTATAAACTTTGCAGTATCTGCCATTTTATTATCTCCTTTATCTTATTTTAATGTTGTTGCAGGAATTAAGCACCCTGCTCCTCTTTCTGCTCGGATACGCGAGACAATGCAACGGCTAGGCCGCGAACATTGCCGGCAAGTGCGCTGCACAGCATAGCAAGTAGCTGCTCTCTGCCGGGCATTTTAGCCATAGCTGCAACAGTCTCTGGACCTACAGCCTTACCCTCCATGAATCCACCTTTGATGGTAAATACACCCTTGGAGTCATCGCTAAATTTCTGTAGAATTTTGGAAATCTCGATTGCATCACCATCTACTGTAGCAAGTGCTGTAGAGTCTTTAAGACACTCGGTTAAGCTATCGTAAGGAGTGTCCTTAAGTGCAAGTGTAAGCATTGTGTTTTTTACAACACCGTACTTGATACCTGCGGCACGTAGCTCGCTGCGTAGTTTTGAGTCATCAGCAACATTAATGCCCTTGAAGTCTACAAGAATACCTGATTCAGAAGACATAATCTGTGCATTAAGATCGGCAACCAATTTCTTTTTTGCATTTAAGGTTTTTTCGCTTGGCATGGTTTTTCACCTCCTTTATATCTGTAAATATAAAACCTCTCCCCAAAAACGGAGAGAGGCGGCAAAATTTAATGTAATGCCACTACGTCTCCTCGCGGGGCGAACATTGCTGCTCTTACGGCCATAAAGCCACCACGGTCTTTGGATTGGGAGTGTTTATTAAGTTAGTTGCGGTGCGCAAGTTTGTAGCTACACCACCTTGATTTGTTTTTTGTTATTCAAAAAACTATACACCGTATTTGCTTGTTGCGAGACGAACACCAGGGCCCATTGTAGCTGCAACCGATGCACTGCGGAAGTACTGGCCTTTAGCTGCGGATGGCTTAGCCTTAGCAACAGCCTCCATTACAACGCTTAGGTTCTCACAAAGTTTTTCTGCACCAAAGCTTGCTCTACCAATCGGTACATGGATAATGTTTGCTTTATCTAAACGGTACTCAATTTTACCGGCTTTTGCCTCTGTTACTGCTTTACCTACATCTGGGGTAACTGTACCGGCCTTTGGGTTAGGCATCAAGCCACGGGGACCAAGAACCTTACCAAGACGTCCAACAAGACCCATCATGTCAGGTGTTGTTACAAGAACATCAAAATCTACAAAGCCTTCGTTTTGGATCTTTGCAACTAGGTCATCATCACCTACAAGCATTGCGCCTGCCTCAGTAGCTGCCTTAGCGGCATCGCCCTTACAGATAGCGATAACACGTACATCCTTACCTGTACCGTGAGGAAGTACTACAGCACCACGAACCTGCTGGTCAGCATGACGGCTGTCAACACCAAGCTTAATGTGAAGCTCTACAGTCTCGTCGAATTTTGCTTTTGCAGTCTTGCAAACGATATCCATTGCCTCTTCGTTTTCGTACTGCTTTGCGCGATCTATCAACTTTGCGCTCTCGTTATATTTTTTTCCGTGTTTCATTTTAAATAATCCTCCTGTGGTAATAGCGGAATTTTCCTCCCACCCTATTAATTATAATAAATTCTCATATTATTTTGGCTAAAATTAGCCCTCTACGGTAATGCCCATGCTACGTGCAGTACCTGCAATCATCGAAACTGCTGTATCAAGATTTGCCGCATTTAAGTCAGGCATTTTTGTGTTTGCAATTTCTTCAAGCTGTGCACGTGTTATGCTTCCTACCTTTGTACGGTTAGGAACACCACTACCGCTTTCAATGCCGAGTGCCTTTTTAATAAGCACAGCAGCCGGAGGTGTTTTTGTTACGAATGTAAAGCTATGGTCTGCAAAAACGGTAATAACTACCGGAATTATAAGACCCATATCCTTTTGAGTTCTTTCGTTGAACTCCTTAGTAAATGCCATAATATTAACGCCATGCTGACCCAGTGCAGGACCTACAGGCGGTGCCGGAGTTGCCTTACCGGCTGGAATTTGTAGCTTTATATAGCCTATCACCTTTTGTGCCATTTTAATAATCTCCTTGTCTTTTATGCATCATTATGCTTTTTACAGCGGTTTAATTTCAGAAATATTCAGCTCTGCGGGGGTTGCCCTACCAAACATGGAAACAGTTACCTTTACCTTGCGGTGCTCTAAATCTATAGATTCCACAACTCCGGTAAAGCCTTCCATCGAACCGGCAACAACCTCAACGTGATCGCCTTCCTTGTAGTCAAGTGAAGTTTCCACGGTGTCAAAGCATAGCTGGTCAACCTCGGTTTTGCTAAGTGGAACTGGTTTTGATCCCGGACCCACAAAACCGGTAACACCTCTTGTGTTGCGCACAATATACCAAGAATCGTCGGTCATGTGCATCTTAACAAGTACATAGCTAGGAAAAAGTTTGCGTTCTACGCGTTTTTCCTTACCGTCCTTAACCTCGGTCATCATTGCTGTAGGAACCCTAACCTCTTCTATCATGTTAGCAAGACGCTTATTCTCTATGATAGTTTCAAGGCTTTGTGCCACCTTATTCTCGTATCCGGAATAGGTGTGTACAACGTACCATTGTGCTTCTTCCATAGGGTTAACCTCCCATCAATGCAAGGTCTAAAAGTAGCTTCATAATCGTATCAAATCCGAAAAGTAGTGTACCTACAACGGCAACAACTATAAGAACAATACCGGTATTTTTTATAACCTGCTTACGCGAGGGCCATACAACCTTTTTAAGCTCGCTCTTTACATCGGTGAAATATTTGGTTATACGTTTAAAAAAAGCCTTAACCCTCTGTACAAAGCCAACCTTAGTAGCGGCTTGTTTTTCACTCATGTCGTTACTCCCTACTTTGTTTCACGATGTGGAGTATGCTTTTTGCAAAAACGACAGTACTTTTTAAGTTCCAGCCTATCAGGGCTGTTTTTCTTATTTTTCATGCTGTTGTAGTTGCGCTGCTTGCAGTCTGTGCAGGCAAGGGTGATTTTTACTCTCATTATCTATCTCCTTTTTTAGCGGTTGGTTACCGAAATAAATCGGTACGACTCCTCCCTCTCTGTCGGCGGTAGCATACAAAATATTGCACACTTAAAAAAGACCACTCGTAAAGAGAGGTAAGATAACTATACCATACCTCGTATTAAATGTCAATACTAAATTTATATTTTAGATTAGCTGTATAACAGAGTTTAAGCTATCCTTTACACTCTTGCTTTTCCTGTTCTAAAAACAACGCTACTGCATATGCAAGTCCAAATCTTAAAAGTTCCGTTGAAGTCGTTTTATCTTCGTCGATAGTCTTAAAACGCTCCATTGCTTCATCAAGCTCTTTTTTGTCACAATATCGGTAGATATCGCCCTTAGCAAATGTGTTTTTTATATCGATAAATATCTCATCCCAGTTGTCAAGCAACCTTGTTACTAGATCAGCGCTTTGGCGACCTCTCGGGGCCGACTCCGGCAGAAATTGTTTCGGCAATAGCTCAGCACAGTAGTGGCGAACCAGCCTCCTTGTTTCGGCCTTATCGTTCACATAACATTCTAACGGTATAGCATGGCAAAACTCAATTATTCTTATATCTTTTGATGGATCTCGGTGCAGTAATCCACTCTCAATCGAGAATTGAGTTTCCGGCTCCGAAATATGGGCAAAAGCTATAGGATTTACGATAAGATCTCGTATCTCCTTATAGCTATAAAGTTTATTGCTTTGTGATTCACCGTTAGATTTTAGACGCTTGTCCCGCGCAGATATTCCAAGCTCTTTTGCGGTATCAAGATTAAGGCCAATATAGCCTGCAGTTAAATAGTTTGTGTCTTTATCACCGCCGGAAAATGCTCTTCCTAACGTTTTTATCTTATCAAAGAATAACTTTTTTCTGCTTAGTTTTTTATTCTTGCAGTAGCTATTCATGGCTTTAATAGCCAGACCCAGCTTACCTCTTTTAATCATAATTCCAAAATAGCTATCCATATCACCCCACGATATGCTAGCATTCCCATACTGACCAGATAGCAATATCTTGCAGTTGTCTTTGCCTGCACTCCTGTACATTTCACCTATCCAGTCGACATTTGTTAATGATTTAAACGGTAATCCGTAAAGTTTAATATTTTTTTGAAGATTACTAAAGCCATCACATTCCGGTAACGGTAACAGATTAGGCTTTATATCAGGATACATGTCACAAAACAAATTTATTGTCCGAGTTTCATTTTCCATCACACGATTGACATTATATCTAATTTTATGTTTATCTATCGGAACATGGCTGTATCCATGCAGCTTTTTATTATCTTTCCTTAATTTTTTTATTGCAAGCGCGGCTGTTGTAGTGGAATCAAATCCTCCGGATAGCAGTATTCCTACCTCACCATCTACACCCTGAATTTGTTCCTCTACACATCTGGCGAACAGCTTTAAAAACTGCTCTTTATACTCGTTATCGTTCTTTAATATAATAGGCTTAACATCGTCTGTGCTCCAGTACCTTATAGCCTCTACACCATTATTTGTTATAGTATTATAATGGGCAGCCTCCACCCTTTTAACACCCTTATACGGCGTATCAATCGGGTTTGTATGAATAGCAAGAGATTTAAGGCCAACAAGCATCATGATCCACTCATCGTTTACCTCTCTGCTTTGGCTTGCTGCCAAAACACTATCCATTCTTGTAGAAAAGTATATACGACTACCTACTATTTGATAGTAAAGTACACGTGTTGCTGTATGATCTACACCCAACACAAGTTTGTTTTCCGCCTTATTATATAGTGCATAGCTATAACACCCATACACTTTTTTTGCCATATCCGGCCCCCATTTTTTAATGGCACGATACAGCAAATCACCGTCCGGTATCTCCTGCTCGGTAGGGCATAGCTCGGCTATTAAATCACCCCTGTTATCTATAACACAGTCGGCTGTAAAGATATTTCCTGATTCCTCATCAATCATAGGTAGGGTTTCATCTTTTGACCAAAGTTTAATATATTGTAGCCCACAACCCATTACAGCCGAACCATAACGTTCGGCTGTAAATCTATCTATTTTAAAATCATTGAAAGGTTTTTGTAGTGCATCAATGGTATCCTGAGAAATATTGCTACCATTAAAATCTACACACCCAAAAATTGCAGACATTTATTCTCCTTGCAGACTATGACTTTTCCCAAAGGTCGGCCTGTGCCTCTAACCAAGCCTTGGTATCAAGTGCATAATCACTATTATCAGGTGTCCATCCGGCCATAGAAACCATTTCGCCATCTGTGAAACGTGCATAGTTAGGCGTTCCGGTAAATCCGTACTTCTCCTTGAATGCATTCCATACATCCGAATCCTGACGATGGTAATGAACATTTAAGAAATATATTTTGTCGTTAATACCCATCTCCTCGGTAAGCTGCATAACATCTTTATAAACTGCCTCACAACTTCCACAATCGGGGCGGGTAACAATAACAGCAAAATCCTCTCCGGATGCCACCATATTTTCAAACGTCTCCACTGTTATAGAGTTGTAGTGAAAATACTCCTCAGAGTAGATTCCGTTTAGGTCTTCCACCTCCTCTTTCTGTAACCAAAACATAACAAACAATGCCATGTTACATATTACAGATAGAACAAGTAGTATTGAAACAATCTTTGTGATATTTATTTTTTTCTTTGCGGTTTTCTCTGTTGTCATCTAAACACCTCATACGTAATTTAGCTTGCGCCACGACCCTTTAGTACCACCCATACAGTTTTAAGTACTAGTTTAACATCCAAAAGCAAGGACCAATTTTCTATATATTTTCGATCAAGTTCTACAACCTGTTCAAAATCAGTAATGCTGCTTCTACCACTAACCTGCCACATTCCGGTTAATCCCGGTGTAATACTTATACGGCGAAGATGATGCCTTTCATATTTTTCAACTTCATCCTTTGTTGGCGGTCTTGTTCCTACAAGGCTCATATCGCCTACCAAAATGTTTAAAAGTTGTGGAAGCTCATCTATACTTGTTTTTCTGATAAACTTACCTACCTTTGTAATGCGAGGGTCATTTTCCATCTTAAACATTAGGTCAGTATCAAGTTGATTTTGTGCCATCAACTCTTTCTTGCGCTCCTCCGCATCGATAAACATAGACCTAAACTTATATATTTTAAAGGGCTTTGAGTTTTTACCAATACGTGTCTGCTTAAATATCACGTTACCAGGCGATTCAAGTTTTATGGCTATTGCAGTTACCAAAAGTATAGGGGAGGCAACAATCAGCCCTATAAAAGATAGAATAATATCCAAGAAGCGTTTGAAGAATAGCTGAACTTTATCAAAGGATATATTGTGATAGGTTATCATCGGGAATGTTCCAACACTGCTTACAAAATGATTAGAGGTTGGCAGTTTATAGATGTTTAACATTAAACTTGCTGTTACACCCATCTCCTCGCACACCATCAAAAGTGGCATTATCTTTGCATGGCGTTGCTGGTTAACCTCCTGCACCAGTACCACCTCGTCAATAAGTCTATCCTTTAAAACCTTCTCAAACGATTTTTCACTAACAACCTCCGGATCAGAAAACTGAATTTTTCCGCATATCTTAACCTTCATAGAGGTTCTTTGCAAGAAATGAATATACTGTGTATAGCATTCATCGCTACCAATAAATAAAACATTAGTAGTATTTTTTCCGTTTCGTTTAAGATGAATGTATTTATTAGTAGATCTGGAAAGCACAAGAAATATCAGGCTGTAAAAGCTATACAGCACAATATAAAGCCAGCTTGTCTCCTCCGGTCTTGTAAAAAACATAACACTACAAACGGCTACCGTCGCTACTAAGACCGCTATTACCGTACTGTATATCACCCTATCTGTGTACAAAAAGGTCGTAACATCATACATTCTTAACGAAAACATCGTTAAGAACATAGTTAGACCAAACACTATAAGCACCCAGATTGATGGAAATAATAGGTATTCCTGCACTGTCACAAAGGCGGTAATCCCGGAAACAAAATAAGCAATAACTAATACCAGTATATCTATAGCCATCTGTGACATATTAAAGTTTGCATTCACATTGCGTTTGTGCATATATCCTCACATTAAACAAATTTTACTTTTACTAAAACTAATAACACTTTTTAATTCTAACATTTTTGTTAGAATTAGTCAAGATTATAATATGATAAAATTAATAGAAAATATATGTTTTTATTGTCAAATATTCTACCACCTACTCCCCTGCAGTCTCTATAGGGGTTTCTATAATTTTTTTATCATGTATGCGTATACACCTATCGCAGTAATCCAACGTGCTCTTACGATGTGTAATTAATAAACAGGTTATCTTTCCTGCACTTTTTCTAAGATGCTCAAGTACGGAGATTTCGGTTGCCTCATCCAACGCACTTGTTGCCTCATCCAGTATTAATATCGGTGCCTTTTTAGCAAGTGCTCTACATATTGCAATTCGTTGTGCCTGCCCCTCCGATAATCCTAGCCCCTTTTCACCTATAACTGTGTAAAGTCCTTGCGGGGTACTTTTTACAAACTCATCTACTGCGACTATCTTTAATAGATCCCAAACCTCTTCCTCGGTAATAGATTCATTAGCAAGAAGAATATTATCTATTATTCTTCCACTTATCAAGGTGTTGCCCTGTGGCACATAGGATATATATGTTCTTGCGCCTGCATTAATGCTATTGCTATCGCCTTTTTCATCATATAACTTTATGCTGCCGGCAGCAGGTTCAAGATAGGCCATTGCAAGTCGAATAAATGTTGTTTTGCCAATGCCGGAGCTACCCATCATTGCAACAAATTCGCCGGGGTTTATCTTGAAATTCGCATCTTTTATGATCTCCTCGCGGTCATAGGAAAAGCTAAGATTTTCACCCTCTATGCCAAGCATATTACCACTAAATTCAGGCACAGTGTAGTCTTCGTCCGGCATGCCATCTATCTCCATGATCCTGTTTGCAGAGGTGAAAATTGAAACCACCCTTGGAACAACTCTTGATAGACCAACAACCGGTGCTTGTATCTGGTTAACAAGGGTTAAAAACACCGACATAGTACCGTAGGTAATTAGATTCGCAGATAGCTGTATTGCAGAATAGGCGAAAGCAGAGATATAGCCGGCTTGAAACGATGCCGACAAAAATCCGGAGGATATTGCAGTGATTTTTTGCCGTTTCATTACCCAATGAACACGTTCGGAACGAAGTTCCGAGATTCGTTTCGAGGCATTATGCTGTGCACCAAACGCTTTAAAAACGATTAAGTTTGCCACGCTTTCTTGCATATAGGATTTGTAAGCCGATTCCGACTGTTGAATTTTTTTCTGCACGCCGGACATAAGTTTACCGGTTACTACTCCGATTATAGCTGTGATAGGACCAAATACAAGCGCAATCACCGCAATCACCGGATCAAAATATGCAAGGGTGACAAACGCTGCAATAAATGTAATACCCAGCGAGAAGATGGAGGGAATTATTTCTGCAATTCCTATCGCAACTATATCGACATCGCTCGAAAGACGTGTTATAATATCACCACTATGAAATTTAGAAATTCGATCCCAACAGGTTTTCATGACCGAGTCATATATTCTTAATCTTATACCAAATGAATATTTTTCGTTAATTACCGCTGTAATTATTCCATGTATCGTAGAAAGAACAAGCGAAACCAAAAAAACCAACACATAGATCCCAACCCCTTGGGCTAAGGCATTATTTGCGGCTGCCGTGTCCAGAATATATCTTGTAGTAAGTGTCATTCCAATACTAACTGCACTACTAAGCATTGAAAGAAACATCAACAAAAGCAACGATGGAAAAAAAGGTTTTGTATATTTTACAAGCCATTCAAATGTACCATGTTGTGTCTTAATGTTCTTTAAAAATGATATAAATTGAAACTGCGAAAGAATTTTTTTCATATAAACCCCAATATATAATATTAAGAAAGGACTTAGAATGTATTACTATAATATATTTAATCTTAAAACATCCTCAACATTCAGTATACCGGCTGCACCGGAGTGCGCCCCAATCGATAATGTAGAGGTAACCGTTACCACCGCAAAGGTTGATGTTAACTTTAAACAACACGAAAATACTATCTTCTTTAATGATGAGTACTATTTTTGCTATATTACTCCAGACGAACTTTATGTCCGTGTAAACGGGTTTAACATAGCTGTTAAGGACGGTAATTCAATCGTAATCGAACCACCTAACACAGATTACGAGAAAGAAAAACTATATACTTTCCTGCTTGGAACTGCTTTTGGCGGGCTTTGTATACAACGTGGACTTCTTCCGATACACGGAACTACTGTCGAGAAAAACGGTAAAGCCGTTATTCTTACTGGATTTTCTGGTGCTGGTAAATCCGCAATTTCTGAGCTACTTATTGCAGATGGCATGCGTTTTTTGGCCGATGATGTATCGGTTTTGGAATTTAAAGAGGGAAATGCTATCATCCACCCGGCATATCCGCAACGAAAACTGCCTGCTGACACAGCAAAGGAGATTGGTATTAATTGTACCGGACTTGAACCTGTGAACGAGGATAACAGAGATAAATTTTTAATTAGGGACACATCTCAATGGTGTGATAACCCACTACCTCTACATAGTATTGTGGAGATAATAGCGTTACATCGCAAAGACGGGGAATATTTTGAGCCACAGTTAGCTAAAAAAACCGGAACTGATTCTATGTTTACACTTAGAAGAAACCTGTATCGAGAACGTTTTTATTCAGGGTGTGGCTTTCCACCACAAAGAATGAAGCTACTACTACAGGCAACTGCAGCATCGAATATATACCAGCTAATACGTTGTGCATCAAACTGTCCTGTTCAAAGTTGTGTTGACCTGTTAATGAAAGAGGTCTTTGAAAATCTTTAAGTTAGAGCACAATTTATTACTTATATTGAACATTTTAACAAAATATGCTATAATGTTCAAGAGCTTTATAAAAAATAATTAAATACAAGTAAGGATTTAACTAAGATGGGAAAGTATTACAAAGCATTTAATTTTATTATTGATAGCGATATTCATCTTCCTGAGGCTGCAAAAGCATTAGATACGGATAGTGTAGATATTACTGTAAAGTTTGGCAAGATAGATCTATCTCCATATGCACCGGAAGGTGCCATCCCCCTTGGTGGCTATGCTTTTTTAAAAATTAACGAACAGCATTATATTTTCTGCTGTGCAGCCGGAATATATGATATTCGTGATGGGTCAAATATTATCATCGACACCGTTCCCGACGCCGACGAAAAAATGGTACGAATTTTCTTAATGGGAACTGTGCTTGGTGTGATACAATTTCAACGTGGTCTACTGCCACTACATGGTGGCGCAATTGTATCCGGTGGCAAGGCAGTTATGATAACCGGAACAGCAGGCGCCGGCAAATCCACCATGACAAGCACACTGGTAGAGATAGGGTTTCCCTACCTAACAGATGATGTTTCCAGTATCTACACCGATGATGGTGTGCCATATATAATTCCGTCCTACCCACAGCGCAAGCTAATAAGAGATGCCTGTATAACGCTTGGCTATGACCCTGCTACGCTACCTGTAGCCGATGAAAGCAGAGATAAATTTGCCATAAGAGATGGCGATAAATGGTATGATAAAGCGGCACCGCTTGATATGATAGTCGAGCTGGTACCCGCAAAGGAGGGTGAGCCGCTTAAGGTGGTACCCCTTGTTGCTAAAGATAGCATTCGTGTGATAATGGACTGTATCTATAGGCCGATGCTTCATAGAACAAACGGTATAATTCCCCCATCAGAGATAAAAAGATTTTTTTCAGTTGCCTCCGCCGCCAAGATGTACACCGTGCATGTACCAAGGGATATAGACAACATTAAACAGCTTGCCAAAGATATGGCGGATGAACTTCGCCTTACTGCATCAATAAAATAGCACAATTCAATAAAAATATTATTATTTTAGAGCAAGCTTTACTATTGACTATAAAATAATATTTTGATACAATTAAATAAAGATAAAATTTTTTAAAGTGGATTTAAACAACGAGGTTTCTATGACTAAGAACTACAGCATTAATATTATTAAGATGCCCGATGTAACCGAGCTTGCCAGCGAAAAGGTTATGATAGATTATGATAGCGGTAAATATTTTATGTTAACCGGATCGGCAAATGATATCTGGGATCTATTTCAAAAAGATATAAAAACCTCACAGGAAATTGTAAAAGGTCTTTTAGAGCTTTATGATGTACCGGAGGATGTCTGTGCAACCGAGGTACTAGACTTTCTAAAAAAATTAGAGGAAATAGGTTTTATTAAAATTGAAGAACTGGCCTAAACTTATTCATAACTTTTTATTCAAAACCAAGCGCCGTAGCCTAACAGTGCAAACGGTGTTTTTGGTTGCTGTTGCACGTTTTAGAATCTACTTTTATCCCGGTAATAAACTGCACCAATTTTTTGGCACTCCGGGCGAGACTGATGCTATCGAGTACACCGAAATCGAAGATAAAAGAAATATATTTTTTGTTGCCGACAAGGTTGCACGTGTCGCACGCCGTGTACCATGGGAAAGTCGTTGCCTTGCACAGGCCATGACAGCACAGCGACTGCTAAAAAAATACGGCCTAAAATCCACCCTATATCTTGGCGCCGGCAGGGATCCTGAGAACAAAGAAAAGATGGCTGCACATGCTTGGGTGCGTTGTGGTACAGTCTATGTATGTGGTGGTAACGGCGAAGAATATGCAACGGTAGGCCGATTTACAATGTAAATAAACATAGGAATACAGCTGCAATGTTGCGGCTGTATTCCTATGTTATAATTTTACTAATTATTTTGCTTAATATAACAGTTCTTTAACTTGATAACCACCATATCTTTTTGGCAATTTTGTTGTTTTTTAAATTAAATGACTACAACTATAAAACTAAAGGACAGATATGCTTTTTAATTCGTTACAATTCTTAATGTTTTTTCCTGTAGTTACTTTTGGATACTTTTTAATCCCCTTTAAAGTACGGCACTATTGGTTGTTATTTGCCAGCTATTATTTTTATATGGCATGGAACCCCTCCTATGCACTGTTAATGGCATTATCTACCATCATCACCTATCTAAGTGGCATGTTAATAGAAAAAGCACCGGGTGTTACGGCTAAAAGGTGGTGTGTTGCCACAAGCTTTGCCTCTAACCTTGCAATACTATTCTTTTTTAAATACTTTAATTTTGCATCTAATCTAGCAGAAACTGTACTTTTAAGAATAGGGATAGAATATAATGTTCCTACACATTCCCTTTTACTGCCTGTAGGGATATCCTTTTATACCTTTCAGGCATTATCCTACACGATGGATGTATATAGAGGAGATTTAAAGGCCGAGAGAAGCCTATCAAAATATGCACTTTTTGTCTCTTTTTTCCCACAGCTTGTGGCAGGACCTATAGAGCGTTCTAAAAATCTTCTGCCCCAGTTTAGTGAGAAGCATACCTTTAATTTCGATAGGGTAAAAAACGGCCTACAGCTTATGCTGTGGGGATTTTTCCAAAAGATGGTTATCGCAGATAGGATTGCAATATTTGTAAACGAAATTTATAACAACATACCAAGCTATACCGGAATAGTTGTAGTAGCTGCAACAGTCCTATTCGCCTTTCAGATCTATTGTGATTTTGCAGGTTACTCTGCTATTGCTATAGGTGCAGCTAGGGTGATGGGCTTTAATCTTATGCGTAACTTTAACAGCCCCTACCTTGCAACATCTATACCCGATTTTTGGAAAAGGTGGCATATCTCGCTTACCTCCTGGTTTAGGGACTATCTTTACATACCACTTGGGGGAAACCGTAAGGGTACGATAAGAAAATACATAAACATAGCAATAGTGTTTTTGGTTAGTGGGCTTTGGCATGGTGCACGCCTTAACTTTGTAGCTTGGGGTGCGGCACACGCTGTTATGCAGATAGCAGCTCTCTCTACCCAAAAGTTTAGAAATACCGTTGCGGCAAGGCTAAGGGTAGAAAAGCTTGGCATAATCTATAAAATATACAAGATTATTATAACCTTTATATTAAGCTGTTTTGCATGGATATTCTTTAGAGCCAATAACCTAACCGATTCTTTTTCTGTACTGCAAAACATAGTTACACCATCCGATATCGCTTTTTTTGAGCAGACTGTATTCACCGTCGAAATATTTACACAGCGGGAGTTTTATCTAATACTAATATGTATAGCCATAATGCTTGCCGTAGAGATAATACAACAAAACGGTGGGATACGTAGACGTTTTGACAGCCTGCCATTTATTATCAGGTGGCCTATACTTTACCTACTAATTTTTTCGGTAGTCATTTTTGGGGTGTATGGCGGAGCTGCTGTACAGCAGTTTATCTATTTTCAGTTTTAAGGGAGCTTAGTTGTGATTAAAAAAGTTATTAGCAGCATAGCTTTTATAGTAATATTTATTGCTATCTTTTCCTATCTCAACAAGGAGGTGTTTTGGATTTCCGGTGACGGAGATACGATTGATGCCTATGCAGTTGCTACCAACAATATCTACGAGAATAAAGATTTGTATGATGTTGTTTTCATCGGTAGCAGCCATGCTAACTGCACCTTCTATCCAAAGGTATTTTGGGAACAGTATGGTATATCTTCCTATGTGTTCAGCTCCTCCGGGCAGGAGCTTTATGTTTCGGAATACTATCTAAAAGAGGCTTTAAAAGTACAAAAACCAGAGGTTGTTGTACTGGAACTTATAGGTGCGGCAATGGGAAGCGGGTTTAGAGTAGAGCTTAATAATGAGTCATCGATAATGACAAGCTACTCCACAACTCCATTTAGCATAGATAAGTTACAGACGTTAAACTATGCCTTTAGCGAAGGGACGATTGCCGACAAATTATTACCTATATTCCCACTTATTAACTATCATGAAAACTGGAAAACACTGGAGATAGAAAACTTTATGCCGGTAGACTATGAAAAGTTTGCATATAATAACGGGGCGTTTTTATACGAAAGAAGTGTAGCGGGCCTTATTGAACCTGAAGGGCTAACACAGGATACAGGCGACTTTTTAGAGAAGTCTAGACAGAGCCTGTATGATATTATAGATATATGCGAAGAAAACAATATTGAGCTTATATGGACGGTAGCCCCCTATCCTATTGACGATACAACACAGGCTGTTATAAACAGCGTTTCCCTAATTGCAGAGGAGCAAGGTATACCATTTATAGATTATAATAAGCTTTACACCGAGACGGCGCTTGATTTTTCGAGTGATTTTTTCGATGCCGACCACCTAAACATTGCCGGCATGGGAAAAATTTCCTCGCATATGGGGGATTATTTAATGCAAAACTACGACCTGCCGGATAGGAGAGGGCAGGCCGGTTATGAAAGCTTTGAGCTAATGGATGAAAAGGAATACCTTTTCTAAAACATCACCGATATTATGACCTCTTTACCTGTTTTGCTTTCGGCAGTAATCTTAGCGCCATGCTTATCGCATATAGCCTTAGCAACAGATAGTCCGATACCAAAGCCCTTGGTTTCGCTATTTCTTGAGGCATCTTCCCTGTAAAACCTCAGGAACCAGTTGTTATGCTTGCCTATATCTATATTTTCGGCCACATTCTCTAACGATAGTATTATCCTGTTTTGCTTTAGGTATAATAACGCCTTTATATCAGAACCCTCCGGTGCGTACTTTATCGCATTTTCGATAAGTATCTCAATAAGCTTGCGGATGGATTCTTCCTCACCACTATATATAACGTTATCGTTTATAAGCCTTACTATCTCCACATGTGATGTCTTTGCGGACGGTGTAAACTGCTCCAGCGTATTGGCTACGGTCTGTGATAGGTTGAACGGCGCTTTTACCACCTGTGCCTTTTCCTCATCCATCTTTGTTAGTGATATTAAATTTTCTACCAGTGTGTTTAACCTTTTAACCTGATTTTTAATGCTACGGGTCCACTCGGTTTCACCACCGTCTATCTCGGTAACCTCATTATCGGCTTGAATAATGGCAAGCGGTGTTTTAAACTCATGGCTTACATCGGTAATAAATCGTTTTTGCATTTCATAGCTTTGTGCTATAGGTGCAACTGCCCTTTTAGATAATAGACAGGATGATATAAAAATTAAAATAACTGCAACTGCAACAATTATTCCGGACATCATAATATAGTTGTTGTGGCTTACAAGCTCGTCAAATATATCTAAAAAGATATAGGTATATCCGTACCCCGTTTCGACCCTCTTGTATCTAAAATTTGCAATTATTCCCTCTTCTTTGTCACTCGCATACACCTGTTGTGCGTACTCAACCGCCTGATCGGATGTAACCGAGCTAATCATCGTTGTGTCTACAAGCCCAATACTAGTCTCGGAATCTACTCTAACGACAAAGTAGCGTGTTGTAAAGGCAATTTCATCCGAAAAGTTTCCCCAATTCCTATAGTCACCCTTAAAAGACATGTCGTTTTCTATTAATAAGTTTAAAATCTCTTCAGATCGGTTTGATACCGATATATAATTTGCTAAATTAATTGTAACGGCAATCAAAACAAGCACAACTACACTTATGGCGGTTGTGAGAATTACGAACTTTTTTTGTAGTTTCTTTAACATCAGCTTTTCTCTAATGAATATCCTGTATTTCTGATAGCCCTTATCTTTATATCGGCACCCAGTGATAATAATTTTTTTCTAATATTAGATATATATACCCAGACAACATTTATCTCGCTGTCGCTATCATATCCCCATATTTTTTCCATAAATCGCTCGGTGGAGATGACATGCCCACTATTTATCATCAACATCTCCAACAGCTGGAACTCTTTGTTTGCAAGTTTAACCGCATTTTCGGCAACCTTTAGCTCAAAGGTCTTTCTGTTAAGTGTCACATTTCCTACACTAAGTATCGAGGAGTTACTGTCGCTTACCGCCCTTGTAACGGCACGTATCCTTGCAAGTAACTCCTTTGTCTCGAACGGTTTTGTTATATAGTCGTTAGCACCAAGATCAAGCCCTGTAACCTTATCGTCCACCATAGATTTTGCTGTTAACATTATTATAGGTATTAGGTTGCCTTTTGCCCTTGTTCGTTTTAAAACTTCTATACCATCTAACTTCGGCATCATTATATCAAGAATTACAGCATCATAATTTTCAGCCTCAAGATAATCAAGAGCCTGTTCGCCGTCATAAACAGCATCCACCGAATAGTTATAATGTTTTAATATTCTAACAAGAGCTCCACTAAGCTCTTTTTCATCTTCGCATAGCAGTAACCGCACCTAACCCTCCATCTGGTTTTTATAATATCTGTATATGCCACACCTCTTGTGGTATGGCGTGATTCATAAAATCAGGCAGCTGTTCTAAATCTTTTATTTAGCTAAACAGGCCGGATTATTAGTATTATAGTTGGCAAACCTAAAGCATACCTTAAATATATAAAAATAATAAGGCCACGGATGTCCATGGCCCTATCTAAAAGCTTGTTAACTCTCTACCTGCTGCTCTGAGCGAAAGTTCGATGGTGTAACATTAAAATGACTTTTAAACGATTTTGAAAAGGCATCCTGTGTATCATAGCCAACACGGCTTGCTATATCCCCTAAAGATAGTGTAGAATCCTTTAGATATATCTTTGCTTTGTCCAGCTTATACTCCAGTATAAACTGTTGCGGTGAAATGTTTAGCTTCGATTTAAACAATGTAGAAAAGTGCGACCGATTAAGGCCGATATATTTTGCAACCTCCGACACGGTAACAGTAGCAAAATTATTTGTTATGTATTTAATCGCACAATCAATATAATCGCTGGTTGTTAAGGTGTTATTTGCAAGTGCGCTATTTTGGTTTTTTATAAGCTCGCTTAACATTAATAGTAATAACCCCTGCCTTTCTATATTATGAAAAACCTTTGCCTTGTTTGTTGCAAGGATTTTTTCAATATAGGGCATATATATGCCAATAGGGACAACAGAATTTATTACCGGTCCTTGTGGGCTAAGCTGTATATACTCTAAAAATTCTTCACAACTTTCACCATCTATCGTGACCCAAAAATACTTCCAGGGCGACTTTTTGTCAGCACTATATCTAAACTTAGTACCTTTTGGAATCAGAAAAATCTGATTGTGCTTAACGCTGTAACTAGTCCCACCTACAGTTATCTCACCCTTACCGTCATATACGAAATGCAGGTGATACTCCTTTGGAATTTTATGATTATAGGTATACTCGCTGCTACAAACCTGTATCCCACAGTGGATAAACCTTAAATCGTAGGAGACTTGTGCAATATTCTGTATGAACTTGCAGCCACTTAAATTTTTGAATGTCTCTATCTTAGCCATTACCCCTCCGATAAAACATCGCGCCTGTTGGTAATTAGTGACAAAAAAATATAAAAATACCACCTTAATTATACCATCTTAACGATAAAATGTCAATCAAATAAACAACATATTATTTTATTTGTAACCATTTTTTAAATTAACTACAAATAATGGATACTATGCTTGTGTATAGCACCAATACCACTCACAATACCATTGTGCACATTGCACAGTATTTCGAAACAAATTGTTAAAACACTACGATTAACATAGATAACATTCTGATGTTGTAGGGCAACATTTGGTATGGTATAATTATAAACAGCAACAGTTACTAAGTTATTCACACTAGGAGGATATATGATCAAGATCTTAAAAAGACTTACCGCTTTTGCACTTTTGGCTGCGGTAGCATTTCAGGGTGTCGCATGTTCAAGTAGCGATACATCCGCCCCGGCAGATACAACAAGCACAGGGGAATCTGCATCCGAAGCCACACCAGAGGCCGGCACAACACTTTCGGTTGCTATCTGGGACACAAACCAGGAGCCCGGCATTAAAGAAATCATGGCAGACTTTACTGCCGAGACAGGCATAGAGGTTAATATTCAGGTTACACCATGGCAGCAGTACTGGACAATGCTTGAGGCCGGCGCAACAGGTGGCACACTTCCAGATGTGTTCTGGATGCACACCAACGAGTTTTCAAGATATGCAGAGTATGAGATGCTACTTGATATTACCGACAGGGTTGCAGCTAGCGAAAATCTAGATATGACAAAGTTCCCGGAGGATATTGTTAATATCTACACATATGAAAATGGTAGTCTGTATGCAGTACCTAAAGATATCGATACCATTGCACTATGGTACAACAAGACAATGTTTGACGAGGCAGGCGTACCTTATCCGGACGACAGCTGGACATGGGACGACTTTGAGGCAGCAGCCGCAGCATTAACAAAGGATGATGGTTCACAGTACGGATACGCAATGCAGACAACCGAGGGCCAGCAGACATTCTATAACACAGTATACTCCATGGGTGGTTCCGTTGTTAACGCGGATAAGACAGCATCCGGTTACGATATGCCGGAATCGATTGAGGCTATAGAATTTATGTCTTCGTTAACATTAAACGGTTATACCCCTCCCTACGAGACTTTAGCAGAAAACACAGCCGATGCCCTATTCCAGAGCGGCACTGTAGCAATGGTTACAATGGGATCTTGGATGATTCCTGCAATGGCTAACAACGAATTTGTTGTTGAAAATTGTGATATAGCCGTTCTTCCTAAAGATGCCGATACAGGCAGACGTGTTTCTATCTACAATGGTCTAGGTTGGGCAGCAGCAGCTAACACCGAAATGCCTGAAGAAGCATGGGCATTAATCGAGTACATGGGTACCGAGGCAGCACAGCAAAAGCAATCCGATTTAGGCATTGTAATGTCAGCCTATGAGGGAACAGCAACTAACTTCGTTAACTCTAATCCTAACTTTAACATTCAAGCATACCTTGATATGATGTCAGACATGGTTATATTCCCACACACAAAATCAACAGTTGCATGGACAAATGCAATCGACCCTGTTTATGTTGAAATTTGGTCAGGCCAGACAAGCGCAGCAGATGGCTGTGTAGAGATGGCAGAAATAATGAACGGACACATTTCTCAAGAGTAACTGATTATTTAAATGGGTTCATGTAATAAAACATGGACCCATTTTACAAGGGGGGAATAGAATGGCTACACAATCAAAAAGGCCACTTAATACCGGCCAGGCAAAAAAAGAATTCCTTTGGGGCTGGCTTTTTTTAGCACCAACTATGATAGGACTTATAATCCTAAACATTATACCGATTATCCAAACTATCTATCAAAGTTTCTTTAAATCAGGCGCATTTGGAAAAGGTAATGAGTTTGTAGGACTCGAAAACTATGAGCGTTTAGCAGGCGACGAAGCAGTTTGGCAGGCTCTTTTAAACACTTTTAAATATGCAATTGTAGAGGTGCCTTTTTCTATAATTATCGCCTTGATCATTGCAGTACTCCTTAACAGAAAACTAAGGGGACGCAGTGCATACAGGACAATATATTTCCTGCCGATGGTTGCAGCACCCGCTGCTGTTGCAATGGTATGGAGATGGCTATACAACTCTGAATTTGGCCTTTTAAACTACATACTTAACTCGTTTGGATTTAGTGATGTTAACTGGATTTCCGATCCAAACATTGCCTTTATTTCGGTAGCGGTAGTTGGAATTTGGTCAGTTATCGGATACAACATGGTGTTATTCCTTGCCGGATTACAGGAAATACCGGGCGACTTTTACGAAGCCGCTGATATAGATGGTGCCGGTGCGGTAAGCCAGTTTATAAACATAACTGTTCCGCTACTAAGTCCAACACTGTTCTTTGTTCTTATCACAAGGGTAATTGCAGCTATGCAGGTATTTGATAGCATCTACATGATGATGGAGCGTTCCAACCCTGCACTACAAAAAACACAGTCGTTGGTTTATCTTTTCTACCGTTACGCATTTGATGAGGGTAACAAGGGATATGGATCCGCAATAATAATGTTATTACTTGTTATTATCTTAATTATTACGGTATTCCAGATGATATTCCAGAAAAAATGGGTTAACTATAACTGATAAAAAGGAGCAGATGTCATGCAAAACAAATTAAAATCCGGCGGTAACTTAATACCGCATATAGTTTTGATTATCGGTTCTGTAATAATGTTAGTTCCGTTTATCTGGATGATATTAACATCATTTAAAACCATAACCGAAACAACTCAGCTTGACCCCTTTGTAATATTCCCCACCGCCTTTAGAACCGATGCGTACGAATCTGTATTAAGTAAGATGGATTTCGTGTTGCTATATATTAATACACTTGTGTTTATAGCCGGAAGAATTTTATTTGCTGTACTTACAGCAACAATGGCCGGTTATGCACTTGGCAGATTAAACTTTAAAGGCCGTGAGATAGCATTTAGCCTTGTTCTTTTCCAGATGATGGTACCAAGTCAGATATTTATTATTCCCCAATATCTAATGGTAGCAGATCTTGGTATACTAAACACACCTATGGCACTTATATTCCCCGGTATTGTTACCGCCTTTGGCACCTTCCTTCTTCGCCAGTCTTATATGGCATTACCAAAAGATCTGGAGGAGGCTGCAAGAATAGATGGGTGTAATATTGGCCAGACATTCCTTTTCATCATGGCACCACTAACAAAATCGGCCATGGTTGCACTGGGAATTTTCACAGCACTTTTCGCATATAAAGATTTAATGTGGCCGTTAATCGTTAATACCGAGCAGACAACTATGCCCCTTTCATCAGCTCTTGCTAAACTACAGGGTCAGTTTGCATCCAACTATCCCGAACTAATGGCAGCATCTGTTCTTGCATGTATTCCGATGATTGTTCTTTACCTAATCTTCCAAAAACAGTTTGTAGAGGGCATTGCAACTTCGGGCGGCAAGCTATAAAGGAGTATTTATGGCAATTATTTTTCATAATGAGTCTATGACTTTTCATCTTTATAACGATGATATCAGCTACATTTTCCGTGTTATGGAAAACAGGCAACTTGAGCAGATTCATTTCGGAAACAAGGTGGCAGATAGAGCTAGTTTCACACACCTTAACACCACATCCCCAAGAAACTTTGCACCGGAAACCCCCTGTGATAGAGAATACCTTTCACTTACCCACACAAAGCAGGAGTATCCGTCCTATGGATCAGGTGATTATAGGGACGGTGCAGTCACGATATCACAAAAAAATGGTAGTAGTATATCTGATTTTAAATATAAATCACACGAGATATACTGCGGTAAAAGGGATATACTTCCACTTCCCGCAACATATGTAGAGACCGAGGATGAGGCCGATAGCTTAGAGATAACATTGTATGATGATGTAAGCGAAACAGAGCTTTTATTAAAATACACTATCTACAACCAGCTTAACGCCATAACTCGCAGTGCAAAATTCACACAAGAAGGAGATTGCGAGGTCGTTTTAGACCGTGCACTTAGTGCCTGTATCGACTTTAGCGATATGGACTATGAGATGTTGCATCTTACCGGTGGATGGTCAAGGGAGCGCTATGTAAAAACCCGGCGACTAGAACACGGCATACAGTCGATACAAAGTCTACGTGGCTCCAGTAGTGCCGAGCATAATCCTTTTATCGCACTTAAAAGACCACACACCACCGAGTTTACCGGTAACGTTTATGGCTTTAGCCTTATATACAGCTGCAACTTTTTAGCACAGGTAGAGGTATGCACCCATAACACTACAAGGGTAGTAATGGGGATCCATCCCGAAACATTCGAATGGCCGCTTAACAAGGGCGAGAGTTTTCAAACACCGGAAGTTGTAATGGTATTCTCAAACGAGGGTCTAAACGGCATGAGCCAAACATTCCATAAGCTTTATAATTCAAGGCTTGTGCGTGGCATCTACCGCCAAAAAGAAAGGCCGATCCTGCTAAACAACTGGGAAGCAACCTACTTTGACTTTAACGAGCAGGCAATAGTAGATATTGCAAAAAAAGCAACAGAGGTAGGTATTGAACTATTTGTATTAGACGATGGATGGTTTGGAAAAAGGGACGATGATACCAGCGGACTTGGTGACTGGTATGTAAATACCAAAAAGCTTGAAAACGGTATTACAGGGCTTGCAGACAAGATAAATAAACTTGGCCTTGATTTCGGGCTTTGGATAGAACCCGAGATGGTTAACGAGGATAGTGACCTTTATAAAAAGCACCCTGAATGGGTTATATCAACACCAAATAGGGCACGTTCGTTAATAAGAAACCAGATGGTGTTGGATTTCTCTAACCCCGATGTAGTAGAATATATCTACGATATGCTATATAAGGTAATTAGCACAGCAAATATTAGCTATATAAAATGGGATATGAACAGATATCTGTCAGAGTGCTATTCCTCGGCATTGCCGGCAAACAAGCAAAAACAGATTTCCCATCGCTATATTTTAGGTGTGTACAGCCTTTATGACAAGCTAATAAAAGCATTTCCAAAAATACTGTTTGAATCCTGCTCCGGTGGTGGTGCAAGATTTGATGCCGGAATGCTGTTCTATGCACCACAAGCATGGTGTAGTGACTGTACTGATGCCATGGACAGGCTTAATATCCAGTATGGTACAAGTATGGTATACCCCATATCATCTATCGGTGCACATGTATCGGCTGTGCCTAACCACCAACTTTATCGTACAATACCTATCGATATGCGTGCTACGGTGGCATTTTTCGGTGATTTTGGGTATGAACTAGACCTTAACAAGCTAACCGATGAAGAGATAGAGCTGGTTAAAAAGCAGATTTTATACTACAAGCAGAATCGAAAGCTTATACATAGCGGGGATTTTTATCGAATATTAAGCCCGTTCGACGATATGTTAAGAACATCATGGGCGGTAGTAAGTAACGATAAAACCGAGGCTATATTGGCATACTATCAAACTATTAATCAGGTTAACGCTGCAATACTATTTATAAAGTTTGTAGGGCTTGATGCCGATAAGGTTTACGATCTAAGTTACTTTGGCAATCATGGCGAACTACTTTGCAAAGAAACTACCTTTAGCGGGTCGGAGCTGATGGAAATCGGTATACCTATTAGCAAGGTAATGTTTGCAAAAGAATTAGGTGATTATACATCTATCCTTATCAAAGCAGTAGCACGGTAACAACCTACAGTAAATAGAAATAAAAATTACAGTTAAGACTATGCTTAACTGTAATTTTATTTTATATAGGCAATTATACACAATGATCTAATTATACTTTATTATGCTTTTCTTTCCTTCTTTGCTGCACGTTTAAAGGCATACATGCGTTTATCAGACAGTCGATAGATATCGTTAAAGTTCTCATATTTATCTATACCTTTTGGAATCATCACAACTCCGTAGCTTACCGATGTTTCGTATGGCTTTTGATATTCGGTGTGTATACTTTTTACCTTACGATAACAGGTAAGTATTTTTTTCATGCATTCGTGTTCATCGTCCGATTTTCCCACGACCATGAACTCATCCCCGCCTATCCTAGCTACAGTATCATCACCAAAGGTTGAAGATAGTATTCTTGCAACCATCTTGATATAGAAATCACCCTCATCGTGGCCATATTTATCGTTTGCAATCTTAAGGCCATCTATGTCAAACAGCACTACAAAAAAACCTCGATGTTGCTCTAAAAACAGGCCTACAACCTCTTCTACAGTAGACCGTTGTTTTAATCCGGTAAATGCATCCGTTGTGGCCGATTCTTTAAGCTCCCTTAACTCCCGCTCCTCTACCGCTACAACCTCGCTCAGCTTATCAAACTTATCTACATTTAATTTAAGATTAGAAAACACAAGTGTATAGTAAAGTGTAACACAGTATATAACTATAGTTCCAAACCCTATAAACAACGAGATTATAGGCGTTGCTGCAGATTCAGAAAATGGAATTACCAATAGATTGCCGACACCCATATAGATATAGGTGACAAACATTATTGCGTTAGAGAATAGCATATTGTTTTTGTCTATCAGTATAACACCAAGTACATCACGCCGAACAAAAATACTTATAAAAAGAATATACGGAATAGGTATTGCAAATGCTATTGCTCCCACCAGTAAGGTATGATACGTTTGTGTAGATATCTCGTTTAATGTAACACCGGTAATCAATGTATATGCACCTTTTACCAACATTCTTATCGCAAATAAGTTTACCGCAAATGATAGTGTTGTAAACCAAGCAACCTGTGTGCCTGCATTATATATTTTACGAATTAGTAAATATGTACAGAGGTAAAAAAGAAACATTGCAACAACCTCTGTAATACCTCCCGGAAAATATAAAAACAACGAGAATATAACAAGGTTTATAGCGGTTGCATATAGTAACCTTTTTACAAGGCTATCGTGAGTTATAATACCTACCGAAATATACCATTGCACAACAAAATTATAACCAATAAAAGCAATAGTACATAATGCCAACATCAATAAACTCATTTTTCATACCTGCTTCTCTGGGCGTAGAACTTTGCTTTTGTCTTTCTCATCTCCTCGTCTACAAGCGCAATTGCTTCGTCTACACCTTTACTACGTATCTCATCATCTACAAAAATTCCGCCTATACTTATAGATACCGGAAAATCCTCAATTTCATCATAAACAAACATTATCTCGTTAATTCTTTCGATAACACGGTCAATTTTTAAATTGTTTTCAAGGTTACTTAGGATAACTAAAAATTCATCTCCACCGATCCTTGCTGACGCATCCTCCTCTCGTAGGGCCTTTCTCAATGCGTTTGCAACACAGACAATCAGCTTATCTCCCTTATCATGGCCATAGGTGTCATTAACATATTTTAGACGATTAACATCGACAAACAACATACCAAACTTATGGCTTTTATCGTCAAAATACTCCTGCAGTAGACCCTGTATAAAGCTACGATTAAAAAGACCTGTAAGATCATCCCTCTCTATCTTTGTGGCTAGGGTTTCTTTTTGGGTTTGCATCTTGTTATAGGTATCGCCAAGCTCGTCGGCATAGCGCTTAAACTCATGAAGATTAACAAACTTTATTATAAACATAAGCATATAATAAAGAATTATAAGCATAGATACAGCTACAAGTATTGTAAACTGCATTCTGTTAGGAAAATCTTCGAATGCAAAATATATAAATATTGCAATAGAAAAATAAATTGTGAATGTAAATGCTATTGTGCTTAGCATCTCGGAATAGATGTGTGTAGATGTAACCCTTTTTACATAGCGTATCGGCAGTATATTTTTTGCAAATTGAAGTGCTAATATTAACACAATAAAAAGTATAATCATTATCTGCTGGCGATATAAAAAGTTTGTAAGTATGCTTTTAGGATCGATGCCTGTTGCCGATGCAAATATAGATATTGCAATCATATGAAAGCTACTTATGTGCACAACAAAAATAGTTGCACCGCTTAGAATTTGCCTAATTGGCGCCTTTGATAATAGCTTGAATTCAACCACATAGGCCGGCATCAGCGCTATATATAAGAACCAAAAAGGAATATTGCTTACAAAAAGTATAATCGTATTTAATAAACCTATAGTTAGGTGTAACCAAAGCCGTGGGTTCCCTCCCTCTAATATCTTTGTCGCATAGTTCAACAACATTGTTTGATATGTAAGGCAAAGAATAAAACTAATTATTGTAAAGATATTGATTTCCATTATGCCTTCCTATGGTTTAATCGCTTGATAATTATCTAATTTGTTTTAAAGTATTTGTCATTAAACTCCATTATTGGTAGTGGCTTATCAAAAAAGTATCCCTGACCAATAGTGCAATTTAAGGATCTAAGCATGTTGTATTGCTCGCTGTATTCGACACCCTCGGCAACCGAGCTTTCAATGTTAAAGGTGTGGCACATGTTAACTATAAGTTTTGCAATTGCAAGCGACTTAGAGTTATCCACTATATGGTCAACAATGCTTTTATCTATTTTTACCTCATCAAAATTGGAGGAGGTAAGTACCGACAGGTTGGAATGCCCCGACCCGAAATCATCCAACGATACTGCAAAACCTTTTTCGGCAAACTCCAGTATCAGCTTACAAAGTTGCTCACGCTCAAACACCTCTACGCTCTCGGTGATTTCTATCACTATGCGTGATGGGCTAACCTGATGCCTATCACATATACTCTTAACCTTTTCTACTATCCCATCTTCCTTAAGTGTTATCCTTGAAAAGTTTGTTGCAACCTTAATATTGTTGCCTGGGGAAAGCGTATCCCATGCCTCAAACTGTTTGCAAATGGTTTCAAGCACGTAAAAATCTATTAGGTGTATTATCTCCTGCTGTTCATAAAACGGCAAGAAATTGATGGGCGGTATAATCTTACCATCCTTATCATTTTTACGTATAAGCGCCTCCGCACCTATTAGATTGCCTGTATCTAACTCTATCTGAGGTTGAAGGCAGACAAAAAAGCGGCTTTGTGATATTTCTTTAATAAGAGTCTCTGCAAGTGCAGTGCGATATTTCTGTCCGGACTGAGATGCATTAAACATCTGCTGTTTTTCGGTATACATCATGCTATCGGCAATGCCTATCTGCTTATGGACCTGCACATCATCGTTTGAGTAGCTTGTTCCTATACATACTGATATACCGGAAGAGCTAATGTCATTTTTGAGCTGTGCCACATCACGGTAAAACATATCCTCTTCTGCATCTGGGTAGAGAATAATAAAATCATCACCGCTTATTCTAAAGGCATTCATACCGAACAACTTAAACAACATGCTTGCAATCTTTTCTATGGTCTTATCACCATAGGCCTGCCCATATTCATCGTTTAGTTGTTTTAATCCGTTAATATCAAGATAAACAACACCCAGCGTTTGCGGGGATTGTTTTTCTATCTGCTCCACCTTTAAACGGTAGCTATAGCGATTGCCAAGGCCAGTCATTGCATCGGTAAGGCTAAGCGAGTGTAGCGAATTATGCAGCTCAAGCTTATCAATAAAGTCTGAAACTATCTTGGTTATAGAGTGTAGAAATAGTTTGTTGTCGATCTGTTTTCTAGGATTTTCTAGTCCTATAAATCCTTCAATCTTACCCTCTAAATCTTTCCATGGTACAGTGATAAGTGAATCAATGTTTAAGCTTTTTATTATTCCGGACATGGTTTCGCTAAATGATTTGCTCGAGGTAGTAAGGTTATAATCACAGTTTTCGAAGCAATCAAACCATCCTTCAAGCTCCTTAAACTCAACAAAATGTAGATCAGGGCTTCTTTTTATCTTCTCATCTTTATACCATTCAAACATCATTTCATAGTGTTCGTTGCTGTAATCTACCTTGAACACATGCACATTGTCGGCATTAAAATAGTTGCCGACTATGCCTAGCAGATTAAACATTAATATCTTGGGTGATTCGTTAGTATGTAGATGTTCTATACAAGCATTTAAGGCCTGCTCCTCACTAAGTTTATCTCTTAGTTCGGTTTCAAGCCTACGTTGCCTTGTTATATCATTCATAACACAAAGACGTAGATTTTTGTCGCCTACCTTGATAAGCCTATCCTGTATGAAAAAAATCATATCCTTTGGGCTGTAATAATGTTCCCAACTATAATAACTATCTTCGCACAGAAGATGATTGGTACAAAACTCACATTTTGTGCTACGTTTTTGAATTACCTCATAACATTTACGCCCTTTCCAGGACATCGTATCGTTAAAGTTAACCGAAAACAACTCAGCCGCAGCTTCGTTTATGTAGTAGATATCGTTGTTATCGACATCGGTCACATATACGGCATCCTTTAGTACATCGGTTACAATTGAAGCAATCTCAGAATAATTCATAAAACCCGCACCTATCTAAACCATAAAACATAGCTTGTTAAATATTATACCATATAATGGAACAAAATAAAATACATTTTATAAGTTTTTTTGTTTAAGACGGTACGTTATATAACTAGTCGCAAAGTAGAATTGCAGCAGCAGTTCCCACAAGTGTTGCGTTTTCTACCGATATAAATTCGATATACCTACCCATCTCACCCTCGATAAACTGCTTTACGTAGAAATCCAGTTTTGGACGGAAAAACTTAGATTTATAAAATGTTGTTCCCTCTGCTACCACACACATCGGACGGCATTTATAATGACCTTTATCGGTGCGCATTAACAGCCCTGCAAACTGTAGTGTTGCAAGCTTTGCTATCCTCTCATAAAAGCTGTCTGCAAGTAGCAACAGCCGCTCAATATCATCAATGCCACTGCAAAGCCCATGCAGTGTGCCCATTTCGTGCGGATTAAAACAAAACTTATCTATCTCCATTGCAGTCAGGCCACTAAGTGCCGCAGCCGACTTTTTAAAGTTATCAGAGAAAACACCTTGCTCTGCTGCTGCCTTAACAATAAGCAGGAACAGCTCACCCTGATATGCACCACCGGTCATCTTTTCCATCTTAAATGCATCCGGCATTTTTGTTGTTGCAAACAGCGCCTCATCTATAGGCGATATAGGCATATTTGCATATTTTCCGCTTTCTAAGTTTATAAGCATACTTCCGGACAATGATGATACGTCGGGATTTTTAGTTACCGCTGCACAGCTTTCGCTATAGCAACTGTTTGTACCGGTACCTAATATAAACCCTACATATCCATCATATTTTTCTTTACCGTTAGTCGCAATTCCACCCAGTGTCGATGCCACAGTATCGTTAATTAGGCAGTATTTTTTTGACTTGTATCCACGGGCTACAATCTCGTTATTTATTCCCTCACAGACAAGCTTTCCTACCGCACCCTCTATATAAACCTCTTTTGCAAGGCTGATAATTCTTCCATCACGATTATTTAAAATTTCACACTCATAGGAAAAACACATACCAAAAAGATCGCTATCCTTTAACACCGGCTCAAGGTAATCTACAACTGCTTTGTTAAACTGTTCATAGGTTATAGTGCCATCACTTCCCGGCATACGATATTTTTTAAAATGGTGAATATCCGCCACTCCATCATTATTAAAGCTTACCGATGCAACCCTAAAGTTTGTACCACCGGCATCAATAACTATAACCCTTTTATTTTTTGTAACCTCACCGTCATAGCTTATAAAGGTAGGTATACCGGCAAGGCTGGAGTTTTTTCCGGTTAGCGAACCCTCCATCTCCCTAAGGTACGCGACGCTTTCCTTTGTTAAATCTATTAGGTCAAGGTTTAATAGGTTTTTTTCTAAAAAGTTGCCTACAATTTTAATGTTATCCATACCGCTACTCCTTATTATAAATTCTTATTACGCGTGGAGAAATTCCACACAACAGTTCATAACAAATCTTGCCACTTAACACCGCAGCCTGTCCGGCATTAAGGGCCGGCGCATCACCTATTAGTCTAACTGCATCACCTATGTCTACACCAGCTATATCGGTTATATCTATAAAAAGGTAGTCCATGCACACCCTACCGATTACCGGTACATTCCTACCTGATATCTCGGCAATACCCTTGCCTGATAGCAACCTTGTGTAACCATCTGCATAGCCTGCCGTAACCACCGCAACCCTCATGGGTCTATCTGCCACGAATGTTCGTCCATAGCTTATTGCCTCACCCGCCTTTAGATCACGGCACTGGGCAACCCTTGCATAAAGCTGCATTACAGGCTTTAGCCCCTCTATCGGTACCATATCCGGGGGATACCCGTAAAGCCCTATGCCACACCTTACCATATTGCATACATCAAACCCACAAAATGCGGTACCGGCAGTGTTCTCGCTGTGTATATAATCTGGATTAAACCCTTCGCGCTGTAGCTCTTTTACACAATCTACAAATCGGCGTTGTTGTGACGCTGTAAAATCTCTATCATCATTACTCTCACCATCGGCCACTGCAAGATGGGTGAAAACACCCTCAAAGCTAAAACTTTTTAACCGAAGTAGTTTTTTAATTTCATCAATGTTATCCACCGAAAGCCCCAGGCGATTCATTCCGCTGTTAAGCTTTAGATGTGCACGCAGTACAAATCCCCCCTGCTGTGCTACCTGTGCCTGTTGCTGTGCATAAGCTGCATCATATGCCGTTATTATCACATTCTGTGCAGCAAGGATTTTTAGCTTTTGTTTTGGCACAAATCCCAGTACAAGTATCTCGTCCGTTATACCACTTGCCCTTAGCTGTAGCGCCTCACCTGCGGTAGATACTGCGAACATCTCTACCTCTTGGGACAGTGTTTTCGCTACCTGTACAGCACCGTGACCGTAACCGTCTGCCTTTACTACTGCAACCATCCTTTTATTTCCGGCAAGCCTTTTTAGTACCCTACAGTTTTCAACTAATCGCCCAAGCTCTATCGTGGCATAGCATCGTGAATCATCCTGTGCCGAATAGTGCATTATATCATCACTCATAGATTCTCCATCAGCCGAATATCCTCACCTGCAAAGTGTAGCTGGTCACAACTTCCAAGCAGGCGTGATGCAATCTTCTCGGTATATCTTGCAACCAGCATATCCTGTGTTGTTATGTTAGTGGTATATATACTGCAACGTTTAGTATTAAGTCTTACATTTAAAATGTTATACAAAAAATTAAGTGTAGATGGGTTAACCATCTCGCTTCCAAGATCATCCAGTATAAGCAGGTCCGCCTCATAAAGTAGCTTAAGCAGATGGCCATCCCCCTCCCGGCGGCGACTTTCTAGCTCGGCAAATATGTTGCCTGCACTTACATAAACCACAAGGTTTCCGTTTGAAATTACCTCGTTTGCTACGGCAAGCGCAAGGTGTGTTTTGCCTAACCCTGCATCACCTATCATAAGTATGCTGCGGTTATCGGGTGAAAAATGCTGCGAAAACTCCTTACAGTAGGCAAGCACATCTCTCATCTGGTCTCTTGCTGTTTTTCCTAACAGCTGGATATAATCATCCGGATAAAGTGATAGATCAAAGGTAGAAAAATTTGAAAGTTCCAACGGTGTTATAGCTGCTAAATCCTTCTGCATAAGCCTATTTATATGATCCGATACACAAATACAGTATCTACCTGCACTTCTTGCGGTATCCTTGCATATATTGCAACCATAGTCCTGCTCTAAATCCTCGGCTGTAATTCCGATAGCGTTATAACGCTCGGTCATTATCTTCTGTATACTTGCTATATGACGACCGGTATTTGAGTTAAGGTCACCGCTTTGGGCAACCTCGTCAGCAACCTTTAACATAAGCTCTTTGCGTTGTGCCTCCAACCTTGCAAGTTCCGGATACTTTTTATAAAGCATCGCAAGTTTGGTCTCTCGCCTTGCAAAGTTACGCTGTTTCCTATTTGTAATCTCGGCAATTGCCTTGCGCTTATATTGTTCGTGTGTTAACATCAGCCGTCCGCCTTTCTGCCCTTAAACACCGGTACACTTGCACGGCGCTTTACCATAACATCATCCTTTACCTCTATCCTTTTTACGGTGGTTACATTACTCCCCCCCGTATTAGCCGCCCTTACACTTTTAATATCGGTAAATCCTTGTTCTTTCCATTTTTTTAGTATGCCGTTAACATACCTTACACTGCACTTTTCACCGGCGAACATAGCAGCCTCTTTAACCATGCGGTCATCAAACCCAAACTCCTCATACCACCTTATAATTAAAAGTGACTCGGCATAGGTAACGTGTCCCACACCCAAAAGTGACGATACTCTTACCTTTAGCTTTTCCTCGGCATCCTTTTTCTCAAGGTACAACTCGGCCGACGGTAGGTCGGTAACCCCATTGGCAAGCCAACCGCGCATAACCTTTTCTATATACCTTATATTAGGCTTATTCTTTTCAACAGTGCAATGTGCGATACCAAGTGCTAACATCTCTACCGACATTCCTTCGCAGAACATCAACGTTGCAAGTATAGTTATATCACCGCCCGACAATGTTTTACCTAAAATATCCTGTGCAAGGCGTACCAATGATTTCATCTCGTTGCTGGTAGAGGCAAGCAACATGACCTCCTCCGGCTTTATCTTTGGCTTTATCGGGTCAAGCTCGTCTATCGCTCTAACGGATTTTTGTTTATCCTCCTCGATTGCGGTAACAATACCCGCACCTTCAAGGTAATGAAGCTCCCTTTCCAACGTAGCTAGGTTGTACCTATCTCCAAGCTGTTTTTGAAGGGTATGTGGTGTACACTCTCCACCCATTAAACAGATAGCCATTGCTATTCGTAATCTTGAGTCGGTAAGCGAATCCATATGTTGAAGTATATGTTTGGGAACAGCGATGAAATCCTTACTATTTTGCCTGTTAATAATGTATCTCATCCACCGTACCTCTATCTCTGTTATTGACATTATTTTACCATATTTTTTGTGCTTGTCAACACATATACTCCACCGCCATAAAGTGACAAAAAAATAATGATTGCAAAACTCTTTAAAAATCATTATAATATATGTATGTATTTGTGTTTAAGGAATGTGTATGAGTGTTGCGGATAGAATATTTATTGATAATGTAAAAGATATTATTAACAACGGTGTTTATGATACCGATATGGACGTTAGACCACGCTGGGCAGACGGTACACCCGCGCATACCGTTAAGCGGTTTGGCCTTACTAATCGCTATGATCTTTCTAAAGAGTTTCCGCTTTTAACATTACGCAAGATGTACTACAAAAATGCCATAGATGAGATTTTGTGGATATGGCAGAAGAAATCTAACAACATTAAAGATTTAAACAGTAAAATCTGGAATAGCTGGGCGGACGAAACCGGCTCTATCGGTAAGGCATATGGCTATCAGCTAGGGGTAAAACATCATTACGCCGAGGGGGAGTTTGATCAGGTAGATAGGTTACTTTACGATCTTAAAAACAATCCGGCAAGCCGCCGAATGATTACAAATATATATGTTCATTCCGACCTAAGCGAGATGAACTTACACCCCTGCGCCTACAGCATGACCTTTAATCTTGTAGGCAATAAACTTTGCGGTATCTTAAACCAACGCTCGCAGGATATGTTGGTGGCAAACAACTGGAATGTATTACAGTACTCTGTTCTACTTTGTATGTTTGCACAGGTAGCCGGATTTGAGCCGGGTGAGCTTTTGCATGTAATTGCCGATGCACATATCTATGATCGTCATGTTCCGGTTATTCAAAAACTTATTGAGCAACCACAGCATGATGCACCTGCATTTATAATGGACAAATCGATAGATAACTTTTATGATTTTAAGGTGGAGAGTTTTAGCTTTGATGGCTATAACTTTAACGATTTTAAGGACAAGTTTGAGGTTGCAATATGAATGCCATTCTTTCTATCGACGAAAACTACGGAATAGGCTATAAAGGCGACCTACTTTTTAACTGTAGGGAGGATCTACAGCGCTTTAAAAAGCTTACAACCGGCAAGACGGTAGTTATGGGCCGAAAAACATTTTTTTCTTTACCGGGACAAAAGCCGTTACCTAACCGTAATAATATAATAATGAGCACCGACGAAACCCTATGTGTCGAGGGCGCTACCGTATGCAAAAGTATAGAGCAGCTTAAAACACTTTTAGCCCAAACACCAAGCGACGAGGTTTTTGTTATCGGCGGCGAGGTGATCTATCGTGCACTACTGCCTATCTGCACTACAGTACATATAACCCGCTTTGAGGCTAGGCGAACAGCCGACACATTTTTTCCAAACATCGAAGAGCTTACCGATTGGCAGCTTGTAGAGCAATCTCCACAGATGATGTTTGGAGACATTCCTTATAGATACCTTACCTATAAACGTATATAAAGCAGTTTTAATTGGAGGATGAAATGGCAAAGAAAGTTGAAACAAACGATTACGCAGCATATCTTTTCCACCAGGGCACAAACTACCACAGCTACGATTTTATGGGTTCACACTACACACAGGATGGTGTGACATTCAGAACATGGGCGCCTAGGGCACAAGCAATATCGGTTATCGGTGATTTTAACGGCTGGGATTTTAACGCAAATCCCATGACAAGAATTAATGACCAAGGACTTTTTGAGTGCATTATTCCAGGCGTTGCGGAATTTTCGGCCTATAAATACGCTATAATAGGGGCAGACGGCAACCGCTGCGACAAATGTGATCCCTATGCATTCCATAGTGAGACACGCCCAAAAACAGCCTCTAAGGTTTATAATATTGACGGTTGCTATAAATGGAAAGATTCTAAGTGGATGAAGGCACGTGCAAAGGCTGATGTCTACACCTCTCCGATTAGTATCTATGAGCTTAATGCCTCTAGCTGGAAAAAGCATTGGGATGGCAACTACTATACATATCAAGAGCTTGCAGATAACCTTGTAGGCTATGTAAAAGAGATGGGTTATACCCATGTTGAGTTTATGCCACTTACCGAATACCCATTTGATCTTTCATGGGGTTACCAGGTATCCGGTTACTATGCTGCTACATCTCGTTTCGGTACACCGGATGGATTAATGTATCTTATAGATACCCTACACCGTGCAGATATCGGTGTGATTATGGACTGGGTGCCGGCACATTTTCCTAAGGATGATTTTGCACTTAACCGCTATGACGGTAGCTACTGCTATGAATATGATCATGACCAAAAAAGAGAAAATCCGGATTGGGGTACACACCAGTTTGACTACGGGCGTAACGAGGTAGAATGTTTCCTTGTTTCGGCTGCAAGTTTCTGGTTTGATCGTTACCATATAGACGGCCTAAGGGTAGATGCTGTTGCAGCAATGTTGTACCTTGATTACTCCCGTGATGATGGCGGTTGGAGCCCTAACTCCTACGGTGGTAACGGCAACCTTGAGGCAATAGAGCTGTTTAAAAAATTAAACTCACATCTATTCGGAGCATTCCCCGGAATTATGATGATTGCAGAGGAATCTACCGCATGGCCCGGCGTTACACATCCGGTTCATGATGGGGGCCTTGGCTTTAACTTTAAATGGAATATGGGTTGGATGAACGATAGTCTGCGTTACTTCGAAACACCTACAATCTACCGCAAATATCACCACGACCTTATTACTAACAGCTACCTTTACGCATATAGCGAAAACTATATACTACCTATATCCCATGATGAGGTTGTGCATGGTAAGGGCTCACTTATAAACAAGATGCCCGGTGACTACTGGCAAAAGTTTGCAAACGTAAGGCTGTTCTTAGGCTATATGATGACATACCCCGGCAAAAAATTAATGTTTATGGGTAGCGAGTTTGGCCAGTTTAATGAGTGGAACTACGCCGAGGAGCTGGAGTGGGGTCACCTATCCTACGATTCCCATCGCCAGATATCGGATTATTTTAAAGATATAAATAGGCTTTACTGCGAAATTCCAGCCCTTTATAAAAATGACAAGGTAGATGGATTTAAATGGCTTTCCTACCAGGATGGCGACAACCAGATTCTTAGCTTTGTACGTATGGCCGAAGGGGAGGATGATGTTGTTGTACTTCTTAATATGTCCCCCACCGTACACCATGATTACATAATGTCGGTACATAAAGCCGGTACCTACTACGAGATATTTAACTCTGATGACGAAAAATATATGGGTAGCGGTGTACACAATGCCGATGTGCTAAAAAGCTTTAAACACGACGCAAACGGTTACAAAAATGCTGTGTCGATAACCGTTCCCCCACTTGCTACTGTATTCTTTAAACGCAGAACTAGGGCGAAAAAAGTTGTTAAATAGGAGCTAATTTAGTAGGGGTAATCATGCAGCAGTCAAAACTTGGTAGGATAATGGTTGTGGACGATAACGTTACCAACCTTAATATTGCACGCAAAGCACTGGAAGACCAGTATGATGTGATGCTTATTCCAGGTGGCGAAAAAGCACTTGATATACTTAGCAAGATACCACCAGACTTAATCCTACTTGATATAGAGATGCCGGGCATGGACGGTTTTGAGGTTATTAACCGCATAAAGTCGATGCCTGCCCCGATATGCGATATTCCGGTAATTTTTCTGACGGCTAAGGTGGGCAACGAAAGTGAATTTGAGGGGCTTAATCTTGGAGCAATCGATTACATTACAAAACCATTTTCTATACCGCTATTGCTAAAAAGGGTAGAGCTACATCTTAAACTTGCACGGCAACAAAGCGAGCTTTTAAACTATAGTAACAACCTAAAAGACATGGTGCTGGATAAAACAAGGGACATAATCGAGCTTCAATACTCGGTTGTATATGTCATGGCCGATATGGTAGAGCGACGAGATGGTTCTACCGGTGGGCATCTTCTGCGTACCCGTAACTTTATAAAGCTACTACTTAACGAGGTTGTGGAGCGTGGCTTTTATTCCAATGAACTTCACGGTATTGACCATGAGATGTATGCCCATGCATCCCAGATGCACGATGTTGGCAAAATTTCTATACCGGATAGCATACTTTTAAAACCCGGTCGCCTAACACCGGATGAATTTGAGATAATGAAAAAACATGCCTCGTTAGGGGAGGAGGCAATAAACTTTGCACTATCAAGTATTAAAGATGCAACCTTCTTAGAGGTTGCGGCAGAGTTTGCCAGCACCCATCACGAAAGATGGGACGGCACAGGGTATCCAAACGGGTTAAAGGGTGAGGATATACCGCTTACCGGTAGACTTATGGCAATAGTGGATGTTTATGATGCACTTATATCAAAACGACCCTACAAAGATGCAATCCCCCACGAAAAGGCTGTTGAGATGGTGGTTGAGGGAAGTGGCAGTCATTTCGACCCCACACTTATTGATGCATTTATGAGTGTAGAACAGCAATTTAAAGCAATCGCCTTGCAAAATGCAGAGCGTTAATCGGAGGAACCCGAGCATGAATAATGAATTTTCCAAAAATCAGATACAAAGCTTATTATCAATATCCAGGATAGGACTTTGGGTTTGGAATCTACGCACCGATGAGGTAAAGTATAGCAAGGAATATGCAAAGATACTTGGCTATAATATAGACGAGGTTACACCTACGGTGGATTTTTGGGTAAAATCCATGCACCCACAGGATTTAAAGATAACTAACGATACCATTGATGCACATATAAGGGGAAAGAACGATTACTACACTGCCGAGTTTAGGATGCTTCGTAAGGATGGTACCGTAATCTGGGCGCAGGATAAAGGTAAGGTTACCGAATATGATAAGGATGGAACACCGACAGTATTATGCGGTGTTCTACAAGATATTACATCGATAAAAAATACAGAACACGAGCTAAAGAATAAGCAAAATATACTAAACCTTGCAATAGAGGTTGCAGAGTTTGGCACATGGCGCTGGAATTTAAGCAAGGATAATATAACCTATAATCGTGTTTTTTTACAGCTGTTAGGATACGAAAAAAAAGATCTTGACGGCTCCATAAAACGTTGGATGAGTATTATCCACCCTGATGATCTTGATAATACAAATAAACATCTTGATGACTATCTTGAGGGTAGATCGCCTTCTTATCAATGTGACATGCGAATGCGCCATAGAGATGGCCACTACGTCTGGGTAAGAGATATCGGTAGAATAGTAGAGTGGGATTCAAAAGGCAACCCTGCTGTTGTACTTGGCGGTCACATCAGTATAGATAACCTTGTACGTTTGCAGGAAAGTCAGGCAGAAGCTCTGGAGCAGCTTAACGATCATAAAGAACATCTCGAAGATGAGATCGAAAAAAGAACTAAAGAACTAACCGACCAAGATAGGATATTACTTGTTGTTACGCAGATATCACAACAGCTAGTATCACTTTATGCACATAGTGAGCTTAAAGGAATTGTAGAAAAAAGCTTATCAGCGCTTTGTAAGGCTTCCAATCATAGCCGTATATCAATCTGGAGAAATGTTACGATAGATGGTGAGCTTTGTTGCTTTACCGCCTATTCTTATAACTATGACATATATCCAAGTGTTGATAATTTGCGTCAGATATTGACAACAACCGATATCGAAGGCATCACCGGCGGCAAATTTACAAACGAGAATGCAGATGAATTTATAGAGCATCTTATAAAATATAGGAACGATTTGCCGGTAAGCTATAAAGATTTCCTACCATCTTTTTACGACTATGTTATTAGTGATAAAACACTTAACTGTACTGTTAGTGAGCTATCACCGACAGAGCAGTTTTACATGGGCATAATAGGCATCAAATCCGTCTTGATTGCCCCTATAACACTAAATGGAACTCCATGGGGCTTTATAGGAATTGACAACTGTAATCAGGAAAGAAAATTTAGTGACATAGAAGAGCGGATGCTTAAAATTTGTGGCTCCATTTTTGCCAACGCAATAATTAAATCAGAAACGCAGGAGGAGCTGCGCATAGCTCACGAAGATGCACTTATGAGCAATAAGGCAAAAAGTAATTTTCTTGCTAATATGAGCCACGAGATAAGGACACCGATGAACGCCATATCCGGTATGGCCGAGATAATATTAAGGGAAAGTACCGGCGATACCTGTAGAGAGTATGCAGGCGATATTAAAAAGTCCTGCGACAACCTACTTACAATAATCAACGATATCTTAGATATTTCCAAGATAGAGTCCGGAAAGCTGGATATTTCCGAGTCATCATACAACCTTACCTCGCTATTGCATGATATTATAAATATATCCCGTATGCGTTTAGGCGGTAAAGCATTAAGGTTTTATAGCTATATTGACTCTAAGCTACCATCCCTACTTTACGGTGATGAAATAAGAATAAAACAGATACTTTTAAACCTACTGAGTAACTCCATTAAGTTTACCGAAAGCGGTCATATTGGCATTAAAGTATACGGAGAATATGCAGATGGCGTCTGCTATCTATGCTTTGATGTGTTCGATAGCGGTATAGGCATTAAAGAAGACGATTTAAAACTGTTGTTTGAAGAGTTTGAAAGGGTAAACACCACCAAAAACCGAGCAATCGAGGGCACCGGTCTTGGCCTTGCAATATCTAAAAAAATATGTGAGATGATGGGTGGCAGCATAGAAGTAAACAGTGTCCATGGCGAGGGGTCAACATTTACCGTAAAATTATGCCAACGTTATGATACCTACCAGCCAATCGCTGTATGCGATAAGCCAAAATCCGTACTACTTTATGAATCACGCCGATTGCAGATAGATGCAATCGGATATTCGGTTGAAAATTTAGGCGGTAGCTTTGCTGTGTGCCATAATCAATCACAGCTAATGGAAAGGTTAAACGAGCGACATTTTGATTTTATATTTACCCCATCGCTTCACCTCGATAAGATAAAATCAATAATTAATTCTATGGACCTAAAATCAAAAATCGCGGTGCTTTCGGATGAGGTGCAGGGGGTATCGGATGATACTGTTCATAATATTATTTTACCTGCAAACTGCATTCAGATATGCGATATATTTAATAACATTGTAGGTCGATTTGATGTTGCTGATAAGAAAGCTCAGTTTGTAGCACCGACCGCAAGGGTACTTATAGTGGATGATAATCCGGTAAATTTAAAGGTTGCTACCGGACTTATGAGCCCTTATCAGTTCACGATAGAGACCGCTAATAACGGGGCAGAAGCGGTAGAGATGGTGCAGCAAAATGATAACTATGACCTTGTTTTTATGGACCACATGATGCCGATTATGGATGGAATAGATGCTACTATTGCAATAAGAAAGATGCAGGGTGATTATTTTAAACAGCTACCCATTGTTGCACTTACCGCAAATGCAATTGTCGGTACAAGGGAGCTTTTTATACAGGAAGGTATGAACGACTTTCTTGCAAAGCCTATAGAAACAACTAAGCTTAATGATATGTTATCCAGATGGATACCAACAGAAAAGCAAAAACTTGCTAAAAAGACTGTATCAGTCACCGAGCAACAACTACAGGAATGTGAACTAATAATTAAAGGCCTTAACACTACAAAGGCCCTAAAGTTGCTTGGTGGTAGTATTACAACCTATCGTGATATCGTTAAAACATACTATCGTGATGGCATAAAACGCGTAAAATCAATACTGTTATCCTACGAAACAGATGATGTTAAATCCTTTAAAACAGAGGTTCATGCAATTAAAAGTGCTACTGCATCTATTGGTGGAGACTCGCTATCCGAAAAAGCACGCCTATTAGAGGACGCTGCACAAAAACTGGATAACAGTTATATAGATGCAAATATTAAACCATTTATTACCGAATTTGAAGAGCTGTTAAAGCAGATAGATATCGCACTTGGGCTTTCACAAAAAATCTCTACCGCCACAAACAAAAGTGGTGATATCTTGCTATTAAAAAACACCCTGCCACAGATCGAAGATGCGGTAGGGTTTGTAGACATGGGACTTATAGAAAGGTTAGTGCACGGTTTGATGCAGTTTAGCTGGCAGGAGGAGATAACGCAAAAACTTGTCGAGATTGAAAACCATGCAGCATCCTACGAGTATGATGAAATATTGCCGTTAATCAATGATATTAGAGGCTGTATTGTCGATTAACAGTGCTATGTAAACGGCTATTAAATAAATATATATGTTGACATCGTCTCTCTTTTATAGTATAATTCGGTTGTAAGTAAAAGGGAGTAGTTCACACCCTATTTAGGATGTAATGTAATCGTCAGTACGTTGAAAAACCGGTTGCATTGTAAGTAACAAGACTTTTGCCGTTTTTACGGTAGAGGTCTGTTTTTTTGAGGTATAATATGATTTACATATTGTTGATTATCGGTTTTTTCGCCCTTATAAAAGGCGCAGATTTTTTTGTAGAGGGAAGTAGCGGGATAGCTAAACGGTTTGGAATACCCTCTATAATAATAGGCCTTACCATTGTATCACTTGGAACTAGTTTACCGGAAGCGGCCGTAAGCATTACCGCTTCGTTTGCAGGTAGTAATGAACTTGCACTAAGCAACGTTACCGGATCGAACATATTTAATCTAATGATTGTTGCCGGTATATGCATTATACTAATGCCGATAAAATCCGATGCATCCATGCTTAAACGTGACTTTCCTGTTGCTATAGGGGCATCACTGGCACTACTTGTGTTTATACTAGACGGCGAGATAAGCCGTATAGAAGGAGGTATATTTTTAGCTGCATTAATAGTATATATAATACTATTAATCAAGGATGCAAAAAACAATAAAGAACAGCAGGACGAGCTTAATAAAGCACATTCTATGCCTGTAAATATCATATATATAGTAATCGGAATAGCTGCAATAGTTATAGGTGGTGACCTTGTAGTAGATAACGCAGTAGAGATTGCAAGGTTATTCGGCCTAAGCGAAACAATTATCGGTCTTACAATTGTAGCGATAGGCACCTCGCTTCCTGAGCTTGCTACCAGTTTAGTTGCAGCAAAAAAAGGGGAAAGCGGGCTTGCAATGGGTAACGCTGTAGGGTCCTGTATACTTAACCTGCTTTTTATTCTTGGTTTATCTGCTACACTTTCACCAATCGCAGTTGCATCGGATGCTATTATACATACCGGATTTATGATTTTTACCACCGTTTTAATGTTTGTGTTTGCACTAACCTTAAAGACTGCCGGCAAAAAGGAAGGTATAGTCTCGGTTTTAATTTATATTACCTACATGGTATATGTTGTTGCTAATCGATAACTAAAAATCTATATTAAAGCC
>CAYJKW010000002.1:28932-78906 GCA_964370765.1 uncultured Oscillospiraceae bacterium | reverse complement strand
GGAACCAACACCAGATCCGGAACCGACACCAGATCCGGAACCAACACCAGATCCGGAACCGACACCAGATCCGGAACCAACACCAGATCCGAAAACATTTGCAATTACATATAAATTTGCAGATGGCACAGCATATACCTACACTGATGCAACAGCTCCGGTAACATACACACAGAGCGATGCAGACCAGAGCTTAGATTTAGTAGCTCCTACAAAAGACAACTACACTTTCACAGAGTTTAAGGTTGAAGATGCAGCTGCTACAGCTACAGTAACTGTAGACACAGCCGGTGCATGGAAACTTAATGTTCCTGCAAACAGCGCAGTAGCAATAGTTATTACTATAGTAGGCACAGACAACACACCTTCAACCCCTCCTTCTAATGAGGGTGACGAAGAAGGTGAAGAAGGCGAAGAAGGTGATGGCAATGCACCTTTAAATACAAATGTTATCACCTACACACTTGCCGGCACAACATATGACGCAACGATGCTTCAATCATCAGGATTACCTGTAAGCTTCACAAAATCTGATGTTGATCAGACAATAGCACTTTCAATCCCAGTACTTCCAGTAGGCGCGATATTTGACGGCTTTGTAATCGTAGGCGATGCAACTGGTGCATCTATAATAGAGACAGCAGCACCGGTAGATCCACTAGCCGACCCAAATACACCTGCAGACAAAACTTTAAACAGCTACGAACTAAATATTCCTGCAAACTTTGAGGGTGAGATAGCAGTAGATATTTCAGCTACATCTTCAAGACAGACAAGAAATAGTACACCTAACACTATAACCTACACTATCAGATATCCCGGAAAAACTGCTTCGGAAGGTTATATAACACAGAACATTGATCCAGCAGCTTTAAGTGGAACCTACACAACAAGCGCTACCTCACAGTCTGTTCCGCTTATCGGCACAGATGTAGCACAATTCAACTCCATCCTAAGCACAGCTTCCGGTCTAACAGTTGAATTTGTAGGATATAACTACAGCACCTCTACTCTTAACGGAGCTAGCATATATGGCTCTTCTAATACATTATCAATCCCTGCAAATGTAACAGGCGACATTAATATAATAGTTAATGTAGTAAACAACTACAAATCTTCAGCAGTAGCTCCTTCCTACTCTGCACCGGTTATCGGTTCAGCTCCTGACCTTTCAACTAGCCTTAATATGAGTAAGGTTGTAAGTGACAGAATATCTGCAGACGAATGGGAGGTAACACTATCCTTCACACCGGTACAGAATCCGGTTGAGATTGCACTTATAATTGACAATTCAGACTCCATGTACACAACTGGTCTTATCAGCTCTGCTAAGACAGCGGCAATAGACTTTATCGCAGGACTTCAAACAACAGTACCGAATGCAAAGGTATCGGTTACAACAATTGGATCCACAAACATTACAAACGGCATCCAAACAACCGGCGGCATGGTAGACCTTACAGCAGCAACAGCATTTATTAATTCTATAAGCAACGGCCCCGGAATCAACGGAACAAATATTGAAGCTGCAATGGGAATCGCAGCAGACACCTTTAACAATGCAGGTGCAGACCAGTACATGATTATGGTTACAGATGGTCTTCCAACAGCATATGTAGGTGCTGATGGTTATCAGTACGGACATGCAAGTGGCCACTGGTACGGTTCCAGTACTGTTGGTACAGCCTTTAACTCTCGCATCCAAGACGAAACAGCAAACGGTGTGGCAGCTATAGTTGGTAGTTCAATTAAGGTACACGCAATTGGTCTTGGCGTTGAGGCATCTTTCCTAGATCGCATCAGTGATGTTCACCATTCTGCAAGCTCAGGAAGCTTAAGTGATATATACTCAAGCATTCTTAACCAGTTAAAGTTCCAAGGCTTAACAGATGTAATGGGAACACAATTTGATCTATCAAACACAACATCAGCAACATTTGCCGGAGCATCCATAATTGGAGCAAGCGGCCTTACACTTGGCGAGACAATCACATGGGTACCTGCAGCAACTGACGTAATAGATGGTACTAACAGATTCGAAATTAAATACAACGTTAAACTTTCTACCGATATTCAGACCCTATCAGAGGGACTACAGCAAAACTATCTAACAAACAACGATGCGTACCTAACATACGGTTCGGGTGCAAGATATGACTTCGTTGACCCAAGCGTAGACTTTACAACAGGTAGCATAAAAGTAGTAGCACAGCTAGTTGATCAAAATAACAACCCTATACTTGATTCTGGCAACACTCAGGTAGTAGTAGACCTAACATCTAATCTTTCTGCAGCAGAGCAGGCAAAAATAATAACCGGATTCAACGACGGAGTGAATGATACTCTATCATTTAGCTCAGTACCAGTAGTAACCACATATAACGGCTTAGATTATGAGTTTGTTACAACACAGGTAGGCACAGGTAATGCAACAGTTGATGCAACAAATACCGTAGCTGCTGCTCCTCTAGAAAATGTAACATCCAGCACCAACGCAGAGCGTACCGCAGGCCTAAACATCAGCACAACAAGCACATTAGGTGTAACTACCGTAGAGGGTGACCTTGAGGCAGCAAACCTTGATGGCATAAACACAGTATACCTAACCTATCAGCAGATTGAACTTCCATCAGTTCTAACAGTTTCAGCAACTCCTTATGTTGCACCATATGATGCAGTAACACATAACGCAGTAACAAGCGTATCAGTAAACGTATCTGGAGCAACAATCGAATACAGTGTTAACGGTGGTGCATACACAACAGTAATGCCAAGCATTATCGATGTTGCAAACTATCCTATCACAGTAAGAGCAAGCAAAACAGGTCTAAGATCTGCAACAACTACTGTTGTCGCACAGATATCACCTATAACACTAACATATACTGTAGGTACAGTACTTGATAAAACTTACGACCAGACAGTAGCAGCAACCGTTGCAGCAGCACCTGTACTAACCGGCTTTGTAGGCGGCGAAAGTGTAGCAACAAACCCAGGTACTGCAGCATTCCCAGACTCCGCAGTTGCTGAGGATAAGACAATCGTATTTACCGGTTACACAGCAGTAGCTACAGATCCGGTACTTAGAAACTACGTAATCTCCAACGCACCTACATTCCTACCAGCAGACATTGATCCAGTACCACTAGCCTGGAGCGTAGGTACCGTAGAGGACAAGCCTTTCGATGGTAATACAAGCACAACAAAGATAACTGAGCCGGTACTTGGCGGATTCCTAGCTGGCGAAGGCGCAACAGTAACCAATGGTACAGCAACATTCATAGCACCTGACATCGGAACAGATGTACCGGTAGTAGCAGCAGGATATACAGCAACAGGTGCAGATCTTTCAAACTACGTTATTACTAACGAGGCAACATTCCTACCGGCAGATATCTTCGGCGATGATACACCGACACCTCCGGTCGAGATTGAAGATGAGGAAACACCAACCGGTCCTGGCACAGAAGAAATCGAAGATGAAAATGTACCAACAGGTTCCGGAGCATCCTGGGCACTTCTAAACCTTATCCTATCTATACTAGCTATCATAGTAGCAGGTATTCAGGCATTCAAAAAGTACGAAGACAAAAAACAGTACAACAATGCCGCATACGAGAACCGTCGCGAAAAGAAAGCTAAGAAATTTAAGGTAATGAGCCTACTAGCTGCACTACTTGCAGTAATCACATTCTTCCTAACACAGGATATTACATTACCGATGGCTATCATCGACATGTGGACAATCCTACACGTTGTATACGTACTGTTCCAGTTCGCACTAATGGCAGCAGCCGGCAACAAGAACAAAGACGAAGAAAAAAACAACGTAGCACAAGCATAATTTTCCTTCTGATATAATCTGATCATCAGATTATGACCATAATTTAAATAACATTCCTCCAAAATGTTATTGTAACCCCCTTAGATACGACTATCTAAGGGGGTTGTGCTTTGTAGTAAACTTTTTTTAAGGGTAGATGTTAAGTTATTAACATCTACCCTATATTAAGTTAGCTTTTAAGATGCTTTGCCATAGCAAGATCTTCTTTTTTTATATGATTTATTAGCCAATCACCAAGTGTTCTTGTAATCTTTCCGACTATTGCCATGTTGGTTGGATTTTTTTTATGGTCCGCATATAGTAATGTAATAGTACCTTTAAAGTTATCATGTTTTTGCTTGTGTTGCTCGTAGCCAATGTAGTTTGATTTAAGCTGTAGCTTTTCCTCGTCCGCAAGATGAGTATTGGTGTAGTTAATTAAAAAGGATAAAGTTTTAGGGATCTCACCTACTCCCTCAGCTTTAAGACATGCTGCAGAAAGCCTGTTTACTACCTCGATCAGCTCTCGATGTTGCATGTCGATGACTGGATTCCCGGTCTCAAGATCTTTTGTGAAAATGTACATTTAATCACCTATTTTTGTTATTCCTTATTAAACCGCTCTATCGACTCTACAAGATATTCCTTGCGGCTAAACACAAGATTTAATATTAGCGACATATATTTTACAACGAAGGTAAGTATTAAAAATACGCCAAAGAACCCAAAAGAAAGCAGTGCCATAGTAGTTGTCCAACCTGCAATGGGGTCCCCTATAAACCATATTGTGACTGTATAAACTGCACAAAACATTAAAAGACCTATCATGGTTGCACACAATATCATGCTTACTTTAGCCGCAATATCGGTAAACAAAATCAGGCTGTTTGTTGCAAGATCCCTTTTTGCCTTACCACTGGAAAGATTGTGGTTTAATGCATCTGATGGAGTATAGTCAACATCACCTATTTTAAGTCCTGATGCCGCACAAACTGCCTTGCGATACACCGTTTTAATGCCAATCTCCTTCATACGGTTAATAGCACGGCGGCTTACTATCGAGATGTGCGAGGTCTTAAGCTCATAATCATAGTTAGAAAAACGATTAAATATACCATAAAAAAACCTTGAGCTTGTACGAACACCCTTACTTGGTACCGCAAAAACAATATCATGCCCTTTTAAGGACTTTTGGTATAGTTGGTAGATCAGTGTTGTGTCATAGTCACACCTTGTATCATCAAACTGAAACACAAAGTCACCTATTGCAAGGTCGACTGCAGCAACTATTGCAGATTCTAATCCTTGATGAAAGCTGGTGTTGATTACCGTAACACTATTAAGGCCGGAAGACTTTATCGCCTGCACGGTGTTATCTGTCGAGCAGTCGTTAACGCATATTAGTTCATACATCTCAAAATGATGGCTGAATGTTTCCTGTATTCTTGTTAAAAACTGTGCAACGTTAGATTCGCAGTTGTAGCAGTATACAACAGCGGAAACAAAGTTTTTTTCCCTGTCACTCACTACTAAGTACCTCCATTAAATCATATACAGTGTTTATCTTTCCTGAAAGGACGCTAACAAATGTTGGCTTTTTAGATAACGTTTTTATTACGGTCGGACGGCTATCATCTATCTCGCTTAACTTTAAAATCGGTTTGACCGAGAAAAGCGAACTATGGTAATCAAAGGAAAAAACATCCTTTAGGTATTTCCTTGCCAGCTGCGACATATATCCATAAGCAGTTTTAGGTTTATACTCACAGCTGTTGCAGTTACCCAGGCGATGAGGGCTACAGTAATCACCTGCCTTTTGCATACACGAAAAATTAGGAAGCCGCTCGTAGCTGGTGATATGGGGTGTAAAGGTAACCGATGTAAGCGAGTGCAGTCCACTTTTACCAAAAGGCATTATAGAAAAAAAGGGGCCATCCATAACAGTTATACCCACATTATCAAGTAGGCCGTTTACCCTACACAGTATGATTTCACATAACTCGTATTTTATCGGAAAGGTGTCAAAACCTGCAAGATAATTTAGCTGGTTAACCGATGCATAGGTGGAGTTTAATACAAAGCCACTTCCAAAACACTCACCGGTCTTTAATGCTATCTCATACCGCTCGCCAGAGACTTTTATAGATGTTATCTCGGTGTTATATAGGATATCTATATTTCCCTGCATCTTATCCATGTCTTTTTGTAGGTAGCTAAGCAATATTTCATGGTCGTAGGTATATTCTTTAGTCACAAAGCAACCGTCGCACAGACCGGGCTTAAAATAGCTATCAGGTGATGTTTCGGTGCAGGGGATACTGCAATCATTACAAAATTTCTTAAAACAGGCAGCATTTGTAAACGAATAGTTTGCAGAGGTAGCGTATACTTTTGTGAAATCATTTTTTATACTATCGGGATAGTCGTTACAAAACTGCTCAAAATAGCCATGTGATTTTGCGGCGGTAGACAAACTACGGGGGTAGTGGTAGCCCATATGTACACGTGCTTGATTAATATAGGTAGCACGAGAAAAAGGTCTTTCGTCACATTCCAGTACTAAAACCTTCTCATCTCTTTTTGCTGCAAATACAGCACTATATAGCCCGTATAAGCCGGCACCTATTATTATCTTATCATAACACTTCATTTTTTAACGTCCGGTTTGTACCTTCCCATAGCATTTAAAAACAATATTCTCATAAGTTCTATATTGCCCTTGATAGGGCTTATCTTCGTGGGAACCTTTCCCGTTTTGGGGTACCTTCTTTCCACCGGAACCTCACAGCAATGTAACTTAAGTTGGGATGCCCGTGTGGATAGGTATGCAAGTAGCTCGTACCCATAAAATACCTTTCTAAGAGGCTTAACCGATGGGTGTGTGAGGTAGTGCATAGAATAACCTCTAAAGTTGTTAGTAGTATCGGTAAAACGCTCACCGGCGGTTAGTGAAATTACCGGTGCATGTATAACCGTTACCGCTATATGGCGCAATAACGGTGTGTTTTCGGCTACACCCCCCGGTAGATATCGTGAGCCTTGGACAAAATCATAACCCTGCCTTAGCCGTTCAACTATACGCCCACAATGTTCGATAGAATCCTTGTTGTTACCATCTATCGTTAATACACCTTTATATCTGCGCTGCATTGCAAGATGCAGTCCGGTACGTAGCTGTGCGCCCTGTTTTCCCTCTCCTTTTTTTATAAGCAGAGTATTTACTGAGTATCGGCGAAGCATAGCGTGATCGGTCGACCCGTCGCTTGACCCACCGTCGCATATAATTATATCTAAAAGTTCGGGTATGCCGTTATCAGCGGCCCGCTTTAACTGAGTTGTTATATTGCTTTTTTCGTTGATAATGGGTATAAGCAGACAGAAATCAGACCGCTTAGCAGAAAACTCGAAGCAGTCGTAATCCGGAACCCCTCTTATTGAACGTACATTTTTTTCGGTCATCTAAAAAACTCCACAAGATAGCTAACTGCCGATGCAACCTTATTAATATCGCCAAAATTTCGCATCTCGATAGATATATATTTATCATACTCTATTTCGTTTAGTACATCGTGTAGCTGTTGGTGGATTGGGTGTGGCTCAACATACTCAAGGTTAGGAACACTAAGATGCAGATGGTTTACAAGATATTTATATTCTTTAAGCATGGATGGCGACTCTTCCATTAGTATCATTGTGCCGATGTCTACATTTACCTTTAAACCTTTACTGTTTACGGCCTCTACAAACTGGAATGTATCGAGCGTTTCGTTTAAAAAATTTGTTCCATAGATGTCGGGATTTGCCTCAACAGCAAAAACTGTACCATTATTAAGTGCATACTCACCAAGGCGGTATAAAAATTCAGCGGCAATATCCTCTGCCTGTTCTTTAGGCATATTATCGGGGATTTTGCGATTTTTGGGGCAACCAAATACGATATTCTTAATTCCTGCCGCCGCTGCAAAATCTATTGCTTTATGGCTGTATAAAAAGATGTCATCCCGTTCTTGATCATTAAATATGTTTTCGTTTCGTCCATACCAGATGCTTTGCATACTTGCCATGGTAAGACCGTACTGTGAGTATAGACGTTTGCTATAATCCTTTACCTCGGTAAGGGAGTCATAGGGGTTTTCAAAAAGTCGGGTTGGGGCAATTTCCAGTCCGGTAACACCTTGATGCTGCAAAAAGGCATAAAGCTGCTCGTCCTGTTGTTTGTCCCATGCTATGTTAGAGATACACAAATTCATATTTTATACCTATCAACAAAATTTTTAATATCAAGAAGTATCGATTCCTTATTGTACAGATAACCGTTTTTTCCATCGAAAAGGTCATACCATCTTGACTTAAAGTTATAGTATGGAGGAGCTTTTTGTAGCTCGTTTACAAAAGTTTCCCCAGTTAAATAGCTGTAAAGCTCGGCTACTGAGATAGGTTCGGTAGCAAGATTAAGTAGCTTAATATCTTTAGCTATTGCGGTATTGATATCGGTGTACAATCTGGCAAGGTTGTAGAACTGAAACACCGCACGGCTGTCTGTGAAATTAAGCGCCGAAAAATTCAATTCCTTAAAAAGTTGCTTAGCCACTGTTTTATCTGTATCGGGATTTAGCTTGTAAAAACCATTATCCTGTTTTGTATACATATCGTATATTTTACTGTTAATACTACCAAATTCTGCAATCTTCTCGCCGGTAAGAAGTGCAGGGGTAAATACTATAAAGTCATAGATAAAGTTCTTTTTTATATTATTGCCAAACAGACCGGGCAGGCGAATAATGTGATGTTTTGAATAGTTATCGGCCACATACTGCTCAAGCCATAATCTGTTGGCACCATAGGGTGCAGTAGAGGGCGATAGGTCATCTTCGGTACGATTATCGGTGTTGGCATATACATCTACAGTGGAGATTAGCACAACACGCTTTGGATTTATTTTTTTAATATTCTCTGCTGCTTGTAGAACACGCTCCTTATCCTTATCCGGAAACTTATCGGCTAAAAACTTTTCTGCCGGTAAACCGCTGTAATACAGCACATCGGGGGAGGTCCCGAAGGCCTCCCCGATGTTTTTACTATTGTATAGTTGCGAAAAATCGCCCTGTTCTTTAAGGTTGGAACCGACAAAACCGCTGAATCCAACTAAAGAGGTCATAAAGCTCTCCTTTGTATTATATTTTTTAGACAACAGGAACTGCAGGATCCGTTATATGTGCGCCGGTACAGACAGGCGGTGGATTATCTCTTTTATAATATCCCGTTGCACGTGGACAACCATCAACGGCTAGGTGACCTGTACTGGTACAGTAAGCCATCTCTACAACCTTTTCGGATGTGGGGAATTCTATAAGCTCTAAATCTGCCTGTGCAACATTCATAATCTCTTGCCAAGATCTGGTAGGTGGATGAATATCATAGTTGGATCCACTCCAGTATAGTTCCTGCGGGGAGTCGTAGCCCCACCAGGTTGCAGTTGAGTAGTAGGGGGTAACACCGATAAACCAGTGGTCTTTATCATCGGATGTTGTACCGGTTTTGCCTACTGCCGGTATTCTGTCCGGTGCCATGCCGTAACCTGTACCTGCAGATGTTGTTAAAACGGTTTCCATCATCTTATTCATTATCATGGCGGTTTCCGGCTTGATTGCCTGTGTAGTTGTTATAATTGGCTCCATAACAAACTCGCCGTTAAAGTCCTCAATGCTGGTATAACTGTGCGGTGTTGTAAATTTACCACCGTTGCCAAATATGGTGTAGGCGGCAGCCATCTCCATCGGAGAAACACCCTCTGTCATAGCACCAAGCGATAGTGGCGCAAGTCCTAAGTCGGTATATACACCGGTATCTGTTGTCTTTGATTCATACAGCGTACTAATCTGTAAGGTTTCAGTTAAAAAGTCGAAGCTGATTTCTACCCCAAGTCGGTCAAGCACACGTACAGCGGTAGTATTTAGCGAGCGTGCAAGTGCCGATTGAACAGTTACCCATTGTCCGGATGTTCGACCACCGTAGTTGCTTGGCCATTCCACACCGCCGGTTTCCGGTGAAGCAGGTAGTGGGGAATCGATAAACAGCGTGGAGTAGGTTATATAGTTATAATCAAGTGCCGGTGCATAGGATCCAATAGGTTTCATGGTAGAGCCGGTCTGCCTTACACTGTCTACTGCACGGTTTAATATACGGTCATCTTGTTTTTCGCCAAATCCGCCTATAACTGCCGCAATCTCACCGTTCATCTTTACCGATACCATTGCGACTTCTGGTGTTACAGGAATAGTGTTACCGGCCTCGTCTAAGATAAGCTCGCCATAAAAATCCTCTTTATCTGCGAGCATCTCGGGGAAGTACTCTCTGTAATAGCTTTCGTTGGTGAACATGTCGTCCATGGCTTCCTGCAATGTTAAATCGATAGGAAGGTATATTCTTAGGCCACCGTTATAAACAAGGTCGGATGCCTCCTCACGGCTAATGCCTTTCTGCTCAACAAAATCATCTATAACATCGGTAATAACCATATCGGTATACCAGCTGTAAACATCCTTGGTACGTACAATATTACCGTCTTCATCAACAGAAATGCTACTTGTGTTTTCTTCGCCCTCTACACCCTCTGTCGTTTCAACTAACTCGCCATCCTCATTTTCGACCACAATCTCGGTAGTTACAGGTGCCTGTTCGGTGATAAGGCCAAGAGGTTGTTCGATTGCAAATTCATACTCTTCCTGTGTCAAATGTCCTACACGGTTCATATGATATAAAACAGTATTTCTTCTTTCAATGCAGTTTTCAGGGTTGTCGTATGGGTCATACTGTACAGGTGACTGTGTAATACCGGCAATCATCGCCGCCTCGGTAACCGATAGGTCGGATGCACTTTTACCAAAATAAATATTCGCTGCTGCCTCAACACCAGCAATATTATCTGATAGGCGGAAAACATTAAGGTACGCCTCTATTATGGTTTCTTTGGAGTAACGGTTTTCAAGCGCCATCGCACGGAAAATCTCTCGGATTTTACGCATGGCATCAACCTCGTTTTCGTTGGTTATGTTTTTTACCAACTGCTGTGTTAGGGTAGACGCACCCTGAGTACCACCGCCTAAAACCTTGAAAGGGGTATACTCGTTAAGGAAAGCCGCAACGGTACGAACATAGTCAACACCGTTATGCTCCCAAAAGCTGTCATCCTCAACAGCAGTTATCGCATTAACCATGTTGGGGGATATATCATCATAGTTTACCCAGATACGGTTCTCATAATCTACAAGGCGCTCGTATTCCTCGTATTCACCGGTCGTGGGATTTTGGGCATATAAAATAGTGGTATAACTTAATTTTAAGCTACCAAGGTCTAATATCTTATCATCCTCTGCGGTTGCCTCTACAACATAAAGGCTAATCATAACAGCCACAATGGAGCCAGCTATAACTCCAAAGCAACCAAAAATTACTATCATTCTGAATATTAGCAAAAAGAAATTTAAAATTCCCCTACCTATAGTTCTACCTACAGACCGTGTGGGTGTAGGGCGTGGTGTTCGACGTTGAGGGTTGTTTGCCATAAATTATTAACTCCAAATTATATATAATATCTGGTAAAATACCTAATAAGTATTTTACCACAAATTTGACCTTTTGACCATACAAAAGTATAAATTTTCACAATTTTGTCAACACTACCTACGAAATACCATGTTTGAGGTGAAAATATGAAAAGGTGGTTAAGTCTTTTAGGGGCTACTGCAGTAGTAATTATGGTTGGTGCGGGTGTTAGGCTTTTTTTACCGGCACAAAAAGCAGTAGAAACACTGCCTATAGAGCAATCGGATCTACCTACTCCAACAAATGTAATAGAGGTTGAACCAGACACCGACATAGTCGAGGAATCATCGGTGTGGAGCAACGAAGGGCAAAGCGTTGATGATTACTATCATCTTGCAAGGATGGGTAGTATGGTTGCACTTTTTGATGAGGAAGGTGCAATTATTGAGGTGTACGAGATCTATGTGCATCTGCTCCCGCCCGAAGATGCCCAGGCACTTAATGAGGGCATTAAGATAGAAAGCGAACAGCAGCTACGACAGCTGCTTGAGGATTTTGGCGGATAGAACTATTCGCTGTCATCTCCCTGTGGTAGTGTAACCAAAATGTCATCTTGTTTACTTTCCGGTAGGCTCTCTACCGACTTAAGCTTGCGCTGGATCTGCCTTGTTCTTACACCTACGAGTGTTTCAAGGTCTTCCTGTGCAAGCCTTATGCGGTTTTGTGTCTGCTCAAGCGCCTTGCCAAATGTATCAAACTCCGACTTAACAGAGGAAAGCACCTGCCATACCTCGGAGGAACGTTTTTGGATTTGTAGGGTTTTAAAGCCCATCTGTAGGCTGGAAAGCAGTGCAGCCATTGTTGTAGGTCCGGCAGGAATAACCCTGTATTCCTGTTGGATTCGCTGTGATATTCCATGCCGCACTACCTCGGCAAACAGCCCCTCTGTCGGCAAAAACATTACAGCAAAATCGGTGGTATAGGGCGGTTCAATGTACTTATTTTTAATATCCTTTGCAAAACCAACAATCGCCTGTTCAAGCGCCTTTTTAGCGGCAGCTATGGCCGCTGTATCGGCCTGCTCATATGCATCGGTAAGCTGGGTATAACGGTCGGCCGGAAATTTTGCATCGATGGGAAGCAACACATGCTCACTTTCGTTTCCGGGTAGCTTTATACAAAACTCAACCCTCTCGCCGCTACGTGGGCGTGGTGGGTGGTTAGTGTAGTATTGCTCCCTTGTTAACATCTCCTCCAAAATTGCAGCAAGCTGAGTCTCACCAAGTATACCTCTTGTTTTAACACCGGATAATACCTTTTTAAGGTCACCGACACCAACCGCAAGGTTTTGCATCTCGCCAAGGCCTTTATAAACCTGCTCTAACCTTTCACTTACAAGAGAGAATGATTGGTTAAGCCTTTCGTTAAGGGTTTTTTGTAACTTTTGATCCACTGTTTGGCGCATCTCTTCAAGCTTTTTTTCATTCTCCTGCGTAAGATTTTTAAGCCTTGTTTCCATTGTGTTGCGCACATTTTCCAGCATCTGATTGCTTTGCATTGTATGATTACTGAATGCTTCCGCAAGGCGCTTTTGTTGCCCCTCTACACTGCTTTGCAACATTTCCTGTCGTGAAGAAAGGCCGGTTGATAGCTCCTTTAAAACTGCAGCCTGTCGTGCCGATAATTGTTCCGACATCATATTTTGTACCTCGGAATTGGAACGCAGTGCCTGCGATAATGTCTCGCCCTGTTCTAAGCGAGATTTTCTGAACTGCTCTTCAAGCAACCCTGCAAGGACCTCTCTTTCCGAGCGTAATGTTTTCAGCATATACAACAAAACCGATATTACAGCTACCGAAAGTATTAGAATTAGTATTATAGGAATGTATTCCATACTGTTTATCCTCTAAAAAGTCGTAGCTATATTATATCTTATTATACATCTTTAATCAAGGGGCACGGCCTGCACCCTTGGTGTCCCTTGTAAGATTTTTAATCCAATCAAAACGGTTTACCTTAAATATTGCCACAAAGCATTTTAACAGTTGATCCACCTTTAACATTGCGAAAACAATAAAGGGTGCAGCCCCAAGCAGATAGGCAAGAGTTGAAAAAGGGATTACAACAAAAAGTACAAAGATCATATCCACCTTAAATACAAAGGATATATCACCCCCGGCCTTTACAAGCCCGGAAAGGCAGGCTGCCTGATAACATGTTGCAGATAGTGTTACCGCAAGTATAGCTGTAAATACTATAGCATGTTCCCTTGCATCGGTAGATACACCATAAAGATCTACAAAATAGGTTCTAATTGAAAATATTGTAAGTCCGCTTAAAATTCCTATACCGATGAATAGTGTCTGAACTGTATATGCATATTCCTTAACCTTGTTTATAGCCCCACTGCCTACCGTCTTTGCAGTTATTATACCTACAGCCCCTGAAAGACCACTCATCCACACATAAGCAAGATTATTCATACTATCGGCGATACTGACAGCCGCAACTATGTCGGCATCAAAACGACCTAAAATCATACCCTGCGCAATCGAGTTAACCCCCCAAACAACATTGCCGGCAACTATAGGGATACTACAACGTATAAAATCACCGGTAAGGGCATGGTCAAATAGCTTTATATCGCCGGGTCTAAGGCAAAGGCGCCTGTCTAGTCTAAACACATAAAATATTATAATTATACATTCGATAACCCTTGCAAGCAACGTTGCTATCGCAGCGCCCTTAATACCAAGTGGTGGAACTATAGATTTAAAACCAAATATTAAGATGTAGTTTAACCCTAAATCAACAACAAGAGTAATAATCGATACAACAACCCCTATCTTTGGTTGCTCTACGCTTCGCATTGCATATATGAGTAGCTGGCTAACGGCGTAAAAAACAAAGGAGTATCCTACAATACCAAGATACTGGGTAGCGTATGTTGTTATGTTGGAGTTGTTACTAAATATCGAAATTATATTATCCGCAAACAAAACGCATGCAATGCTAAATAATAATGCAAAGCCGGTAGAAATTTTTAGCGCACAAGATACAATGCTTTTTATTGAGGAGGTGTCCTTTTTTCCCCAATACTGTGAACCCAGTATTAGCAGTGCCCCCTCCATTCCCAAAATAAAGAGCTGAAAAACTGTAAATACTCTTAAACCGAGATACACACCGGATACAGCATCGTCCCCAAGTGAGCTTACCATAATATTATCAACAAAGCCTACAAGAAAGGTTAGCAAGCCTTGTAGCGAAATAGGAAGTGCAAGCGTTATAAGCTCACGGTAGAAAGATCTATCTTTAGTTAAATGCATCCGCCCCTCTTGTATTTCTATAACAATATCTATGGTTACCTTAGAGGGTATGGATTATACATAGATAAACCCGCCTATCAAGATGATAATAGGCGGGTTTATGATCAATTTATCTTATTGTAGTTTTGACACCGGATTGGCGACAGAGGCCTTGATTACGATCTCATCATCCTCAATTTCGGCTGAAAGGGTACCCATGTTAAAGCCCTCTACCATTAGACCTACTACCTTATCCTCGAACTCCCTACGAAGGGTTCTACGCAGGTCACGTGCACCAAACTTACCGCCGCCACAGCGCCCTGCAAGGAAGCTAAGAACATCCTCGGTGTAGTTTAGTATTATACCACGCTCCAGTAGCGAATCGGTATATTCAGCAAGCATAAGTTTAGCAATAGATTTCAAACTATCAGTATCAAGAGGTTTAAAGTGAACAACCTCATCTACCCTTGCCAAAAACTCGGGGCGCAGTAGCTCAGAAAGAGCCTTTTCGGATTTGCTTTTAGAAAGCTCGCCCTGTGTTTTGTTAAAGCCTACCTCACCGGATTTTTCGGACGATCCGGCGTTAGAGGTCATTATTATAATTGTATTGGCAAAATTAACGGTTCTGCCGGAGGAATCGGTGATATGCCCCTCGTCCAAAACCTGTAAAAGTATGTTAAGCAGGTCGGGGTGTGCCTTCTCAATCTCGTCAAATAATACGATGCTGTAGGGACGGCGACGAACCTTTTCGGTTAGCTGGCCGGCATCATCATAGCCTACATATCCGGGGGGCGAACCTATAATACGACTTACTGCATGTTTTTCCATATATTCCGACATGTCAAGGCGGATAAAAGGCTCTACACCATCAAACAGCTGCATAGACAGTTGGCGGCAAAGCTCAGTTTTACCTACACCGGTAGGCCCTACAAATATAAAGCTTGCAGGACGTTGGCGTCCGTTAATGGAAACTCTTGAGCGCTTTATAGCAGAACAGACAAGTTTTATAGCCTCGTCCTGACCTATAATATGCTCCTGTAAATTTTGCTCGAGTGCTGCAAGTTTTGAAAACTCACCCTCTACAACCTTTACTGCTGGAATACCGGTCCACAGCTCTATAACATGTGCAATATCGGACGGTTCTACCTTGATATCCTCGGCCTGAGGTGCAAGCTCATTTATACTGCCTTGTAGGCGTAGAATATCGCTACGTAGACTTGCGATCTCCTCGTAGTCGGTATCGTCACTTGCAGATTCCTCAAGGCTTGATTCCTCTTCAAGTAGCTTACTAAGCTTTGATTTTTTTAGCTGCAATTCACTAATTACGGGATGACGAAGGTGGCAGCAGGCAGAGGCTTCATCAAGCAGATCAATAGCTTTATCCGGTAAAAAACGCTCGGTAATATAGCGCTCTGACAATAGTACAGCCATGCGTACAATGGAATCACTAACTACTACACCGTGATGCTGTTCGTAGTATTCACGTATACCAGATATTACGTCTACTGCCTGCTCTATTGTGGGTTCCTCTACCGTAACCGGTTGGAAACGACGCTCCAGTGCACCATCTTTTTCTATGAATTTGCGGTACTCTTTAAATGTTGTTGCACCTATAACCTGAATCTCCCCGCGTGAAAGAGACGGTTTTAGCGTGTTGGCAGCATTCATGCTACCCTCTGCATCACCGGTACCGGTTAGAGAATGTATCTCGTCGATAAATAAAATAATGTTTTTTGCTGCACGTACCTCGGCTATAAGGCCCTTTATTCGTTGCTCAAACTGGCCCCTAAATTGAGTTCCGGCCACAAGTGCGGCAAGATCCAGTAGAAATATCTCACGGTCTGCAAGTCGTGCAGGCACTTCACCAGCCACAATTCGTAGGGCAATACCCTCCACAATGGCGGTTTTTCCAACACCCGGCTCACCTATAAGGCAAGGGTTGTTTTTCTGGCGTCGACACAATATCTGTATACATCGCTCAATCTCTTTATCTCGGCCTATAACGCGATCAAGTTCACCATCCTTGGCTTTTTTTGTCATGTTTGAACAGTACTGATCTAAAAACCTACGCTTTTTTTCCGGCTCAGGCTTTCCTTTTTTCTTTTTCTTTTTTTCATCTTGTTTTTGATCATCGCTTAGTTGCCTAAACTCTGCATCGGGCGGGGGGCCAAAACTATCCGGCATATCACCCTGTTCCATCATAGCTTGCATATCTTCCGGGGATACTGCCTGCATTCCCATCTGGGCAATCTGTGAAAAATCAAGGTTTTCCATAATTCCCATTACCCTATCTTCCATCATGGGAATATCGCTGTCCGGAATATTAAACTTTTTTAAAAGGTCATCAAGTGGTTTAATTCCAAGCTCCTTAGCACAGGTTAAACAATAGCCTATACCGTTACCTTCGGAGTCCATAGGTTGAATAAAAATTATCGCGGGTCGCTTTTTACAGCGTGAACATATCATAGTTGAGTTTACTCCAATCAGATAGAATATTATAAATATCTATCCATTATAATATACATTTTATATGGCGAATATGTGAAATTATTGCGGTGCAAAGAAACCGGATGCCGCCGAGAGCAGCGCATTAAAAATTCCACCGCTTATCGTTGTATCAAGTGCAGCAGTGTTAATAACCGGTAGCTGGTTTGATGTGAAAATAGCAACAAGTACAAGAACTGCAAACACAAGTATAGCATTTATAAGGCCTGGTAGAATACCTACAACGCCACCTAAAACATTGTTAAGTTGGCCAACAAGAGGTATTTTATTAAAGCTGTAGAAAACCTTTTCCACAAGCCCAAATATACCTTTTATTATAAACACAAGGAAGAAAAATATTATTGTTGCTGTCATTGCGATCATTATAGGTGCGACGGTACTACTTACGATAACATCAGCAGTTACACCGGTAGCCTCGCCGGCAAACACCGAGTTCAGTTCGTCGGTAACATTGATTCCATCTAAGCTCTCTGCAAGGCTGCCGGGAAACCCATCGGTAAGGCCGGATATAAGTGCAGAGACAGATTGCTCGGGGAGTGAGTCAGAAAGGGAGGAATCGACCCTTGTGGTTATGTTTCCGCGCATAAACACATCAAACAATAGCTCTGCTATAGGGGTAGCAAGGAACAAAGAAACAACAATAGCTACAAGCGAACCGACAAATGATATAAGTGCCGCAAAAAATCCTTTGAGAAAATACCGATAAACGGTATATCCCAGAATTAAAAGTAGAACAACATCCACTAATACTAATAAAAAATCCATATTATCTCCTTAAATTTAATACTGATAAATATATTCACTACCTACACAAAAGCCATTTTTTAACAGTGAAACAATCTGCTCATCAAACACAGTTTTTTCTTCTTCTATCGGCAGCGCATTGTTGTCATATGGGGTTAATGTATTGCCGGAAGTAATAAATAGATTGTAACCCGAATAGGCTATATTGTCAACAGAAAAAGGTATAATTGTTTCGCCCTGCTTTGTAAGGGTTGAGTTAAATGTAGCAAGGGTTATGGAGGATGGCAGCTGTAGCTCACCCATTACAAGTGCAACCCTATCGCCGCCCTCCGAAATGGCAGCATTTAGTAGCTGCCTGTTATTAAAATCATACTCTGCAACTGCAACCGAATCAGTCAGATCATAGACAGCTGCCTTGTTGTCAAATACTGCAAGAATACGGTCGGCAGATTGAACCTGCAGATCAAGGCATACACCGGTTATTCCTTCAACCATACCTATAAGTTCACGGTTTTGCACCGAAAATGAATAAAGGTTGCTCATAAGAACACCGTTAACAGAGTATACCGAGGCTACCGCAAGATAACGTGAGTTCTCTGAAAACTGCATAACAACCGGCATTTCATCGGCAAACATATATTCAAACAATTCGTTACCGCTAGAGCTATAAATACCCACCGAACTACGAAACATTGGGTCGGATGTTGCAAGTGCAAATGCCCCATTATCTGACATTTCGGCAAGAAAGATGCTTTCGTCCAGCTCTTTTGATAGATAGGTTTCATAATATCCCTCTACCCTATAATCATTTGCACCGCGAGTATATATCAAAACTCTGTCATCGGCAGGAACCGTTAAGGGATTTGCATAGCTGTTGCCTATTCGGCGTGTCTGCTTACCGCTGGGTGATACAAATACTATCTCTTTTTCACCTACGATAACAGCACCATCACCTATTTCAGTAGCGGTTATTACCCCGGGTATCTGTAGTTCGGACGGGAATCCATCACCCTGATCTAGCATTAGTCTAATGTTACCAACCGAGTTGCCCATAAAGTCAAACACAGGTGCAAAAAAGCCATTATAAAGCAATAGTCCCAACAATGCTATTACAGCTACTATGGCAATACGACGTAGAGCTACAATTCGCCTACGCCTCCTTATAGATGCAAGCTTTGCATCCCTTTCTTTTTTAGTTGTTTGGTTTTGGTTCATATAAACCTTGTAAAGTGTTTTAGTTTGTTACATTCATCATAGTATGTAGCATCTGGGTTTATTGTCCGTTGGATTTCGTCCCCAAAAAGCTGGTCGATACTGCGTGTCTCTTTGTAGCTACAGCTTAAATGTGCGCTCGGCACACAGGATAATTCAATTTTACGTAGTACCCAAAGGAAAAAATAAGGGTTTGTCGACTCTATAGATTCACCATTAACACGGCTACGTACAAAAGAGGTTTTAAACATAAATGTGGATAGTACAAAGGGGACAGATGCAGCAACAGCAGGTGTAACAAGTCCCGAAAGTCCTTCAGGACTATGGGTTACCCCGTCCAAATCTCTATAGCCACAACAGCATATCGAGACACGTTCAAGAATCATACGGCGCAACATTACTCTAAATATGTCGGCATCCGGCCTGTCGTTTTTTTCAAAAAACATTATGTATTCGCCGGTTGCCTTTTTTAGTGCTGAATTGCGATCACTTCGTAATATTTCCAGCTGTTCACAATGACACTGGCGCAGGGAGGTAAGCAAATCCTCGTCCCCATCCACCGGAATAACTGCGGTCACGGTATGGCAACAGTCAAACTCGGGATAGTTTTCTTTTAAAAATTCCTGTGGGTTGGGTTTCATGGATAGGCAAAAAGCAACTGCATCCTCCGATATATATCTATCTCCGCGTAGCATATTCTCTCCAAGCAGTGACAAGATCGGTCTAATGCGTACAAGTAATGATTTACGTCTTTCTAAATCATAGTTCATCTGCCTAACTGTGCCGGCAAAAATGTCACAGAATAAACGCATTACCATTGTTAAAAAGTATCGTGGTAGTGGTGGATCATATCTATCACGATAATAGCTTATCATTCCTGGTAAAAAATCATTAAGAAGGTGTGATATTCGTAGCTCCGTATCAGTGTTTACTTTCTGTGGCGGAAAATACATAACTTTATCTATTACACCTACTGTGGCATCTTTTTTTGCAAGTATTCTGTAAAGTAGGTCTAAGGAGGAAAAATCCCCAACCGCCTCGTTAAAAGAAAGTAAATTGCATGCATCTTTAGCCATAAAATAGGAAGAAAATTCAGGATGATAAAATCCAGGGGTATGGCTTAAATCTATTACACGGGTACGCTTAAAAAAATCAAAAAATTCATCATCCGAAACATTATCAGCGCTCTGTAGCGCCACAACAGATGTGTTTTCGTTCTCTGTTTCAAAAAACATAGCCACCGTTGCAAAGACAGTAGAATCAAATTCACCGCCGGGTTCGCAGAAGTTAATATAGTCACCGGTCGCCATTCTAAGACCCACATTGCGGGCCGATGCTATTCCGCCATAACTTTTATCGAATACACGTATATTTTCGGGGTATATCTTTGCATAGCTTCGGGCTACTTCACCGGTTTGATCAGACGATCCGTCATTTACAACTATTATCTCGATAAAATCCTCAAACCCTAAAGATTGTCCTATGATGCTTTCCATAGTATAGGAGATTAACCGCTCTGAATTACAGGCGGCAATAATTACAGTAAAAAGATAATTGTTACTCATATTTCCTCACACGGGGTTACAATTATTTTATCCCAAAACATTTTGTTTGTCAAATTAAATGCTATACTAAAAACCGCTATAATATTATAGATGCCGGGGGATAAGTTGTTAACAGCCCCTATAAATCCAAATATGATTTATAGGGGCTAAACATACATATAAAATATCTGGTTTACTTAATAGCCGCAACAATTTCCTCTATGTTTTTTTTGCCGAATAGAACGTCGGTATCATTCACGATCATACAGGGAACGCTCATTATTTTGTATTTTTCCTTTAGCTTTTCATTGTGTGCAATATCATATATTTCTAAAGTTACATTATCGTTTAACAGTGCAATACGTTCGGCTGCCATTACAAGGTCAGGGCAGTTATTACAGGATAGCGTTACAGCAACATCAAGGTGAACTTTTTTATCTATGGAGCTTATAAGATCTATTGTCTCCTGTGCCAAAGTGGCTCCCGGTCCTGCCGCATTGTATAACCCCACAACGAAGGAGTTGAATTCATGTCCGCCCGGTACGCCATGGAAGGATACACCACGGTAGTCCCCGTTTTCGCTGTATATATCTATTGTGGGTAATGTGCGGTCAGATTTTACTGTAGATTTTTTGCAGATAATATTATCCGATAGGGCTGCAAGCTCCTGCATAAAGCCCTCAACCTCGGACGATATGTTGCGGCTGTCGGTTTCGTAGCTTAATAGTAGCTTGCTTTCAAAGCGGCCAAACAATGCTTTTAGCTGGTCATGCATCTCTGCCGGTATAAATGCACCATCCTCTGCCGATTGAGCTGTGTGAGTTTTAGCTGGCTGGCTTGGTTGCTCCTTTACTTTGTATGGTCTTGCAGGTATAGAATATTTATCATATGTAGTAGCAAGATATTTTTCTAAGGATGTTGCAGCCACAGCACCATCAGATACAGCGGTAACAACCTGGCGAAGCTGTTTTATACAGATATCGCCTGCAGCATAGATACCATCCACATTTGTTTTCTGGTTAGAGTCGGTTACGATATATCCTTTATCATTAAGCTCGACAAGCTGTGCAAAGTTGCCGCTTGCAGGCTCGTATCCGGCAAACACAAAAACTCCAAAGCCTTCTTCGGCCTCGTATACAAGCTCCTCGCCTTCACGGTTAAATACTGCCCGCTGCACAAATCCGTCGCCGCTTACCTCTTTAATGGTGGTTTTATAGAAAATCTCTATCTTTTCGTGCTGTTTGACTTCCTCTACTACCGATCCGGTACAGCTAAAATCTTTGCGAATCATCATCTTGATATTATTGGCAAACCTTGTTAAAAAAAGTGCTTCCTCACAGGCGGCAAAGCCGCTACCTATAACAAATATATCCCTACCGGCAAAAAATTCGCCGTCGCAGGTAGCACAGTAGGCAACACCCCTACCCTTAAAATCTTTCTCACCAACAAAGCCTATCTCTCTTGGAGATGCACCTGCAGCAATAACTACACCAAGAGTTTTTATGGTGCCACTATCTGTTTCTACCTCGAAAAACTCTTCGTTGCGTTTAAAAGTTTTTATCTCGGCCTTTTTAAATTCGGCCCCAAATCGCTCGGCTTGTCGTTGCATTTCTTTTGTAAGTCCTTCGCCATCGGTACTATATACCCCGGGATAGTTAACTACCTCTGATGTTATGGTTATCTGGCCTCCAAACTTCTCTTTTTCTACAACAAGGCATCTGTATTTTGCACGGCAAAGGTAAAGTGCCGCTGTAAGTCCGGCAGGACCCCCACCAACAATTACGGCATCATAGTAACTATCGTGATTATATCTGTCCATATTACAAGTCTCCTATTAATTATGCAGAGGAGGGGCTGCCTATTCTGCACTAAACAGAATAGACACCCCCCTCTACCTCAAAAACACAATTCAAGTCACATCAAAGATTATAGTACACCTACAAGATCAAGGCTTGGTTTTAGTGTTTTTTCACCTGGTTTCCACTTAGCTGGGCAAACCTCGCCGTTGTTCTGTGCAATAAACTGGCAGGCCTGTACACGGCGGAAAAGCTCATCAGCATTTCTTCCAACGCTGCCATCAATTACTTCGTAAGCAACAATCTTGCCTTCAGGATTAACGATAAAGCTACCACGCTCAGCAAGGCCGGCATCTTCAATCATAACCTCGAAGTCACGTGCAAGTGCCGCTGTTGGGTCGGCAAGCATGGGGTATTTTATCTTTTTGATAGTATCAGATGTATCATGCCATGCTTTGTGAACAAAATGTGTGTCGCAGGATACGGAATAAATTTCACAATCTATGCCTTTAAACTCATCGTATTTATTTGCTAAATCCTCAAGCTCGGTTGGGCAAACAAAGGTAAAATCTGCAGGATAGAAAAAGAATACCGACCATTTGCCGAGGATATCTTTCTTTGTAACAGTCTCAAAGTTATTATTGACAAATGCTTGTACCGAAAAATCAGCTACTTCTTTATTGATCATTGACATACGTTTCTCTCCTTTTATAATAATTGTTTATGAAAATATTTTTTATGCTTGACTTAATTATAGCAGTTAAATTTTGCATGTCAATATCAATAACAGTAATTGTTACTAATAATCTCGATTTCTTCATTTTCTACATAAAACATGGCTTTGTAGATATGGTTTTTTGTCATATAAGTATAACAATATGGCGTTTTTTGGAGGCGAAAACAATTTTATCTTGCAAAATAGTATTTTTAGAAGTATAATTATTATGTATCTGTAACGAAAGAGGTTAAAATGTTATACATTTCTCCGTCAATATTATCTGCAGATTTTGCAGTATTAGGGAATGATTGCAAAGCAGTTTTGGATGCAGGGGCAGATATGCTTCATTTTGATGTGATGGATGGGCATTTTGTACCAAACCTTACGTTTGGTGCACCGGTTTTAAAAAGCTTATCATCTAGCATTGATTGTTGCTATGATGTTCATTTAATGGTAACAAGGCCACAAGATTTTATAGATGATTTTGTAAAGGCCGGCGCCGATATGATCACATTCCATATAGAATCAGAGTGTGATATATCAGCTGTAATAGAGCAGATACATGGCCATGGGCTAAAAGCCGGATTAACGCTGCGTCCCGGAACACCGGTGAAGATGTTAGCTCCATATATACAACTTTTAGAGTTAGTACTTGTAATGTCGGTGGAACCCGGATATGGTGGGCAGGAATTTATGCAGGAAGCCCCACAGCGCATAGCGGAAGTTGCTGAGATGGCAAGAGAAAGTAACCCTAATCTACTAATATCGGTAGACGGAGGAATCGTTGCCGAAACAGCAATAAAATGTGCGAAGGCAGGAGCCAATATGTTAGTAGCCGGTAGTTATATCTTTTCCGATGTTACTAATGCAAAACAGAGGATAAACAACCTGAAACAGAGTGATAAATGATAAAAAAGACTAACGAATATTTTAGTGCGGACTTTGAAAGACTTTTATGTCTGCTGGTATTGTTGGCTGCAAGCTTTTTTTTATACGGAACAAGAACACTACTGCTTGCCGGAATAGCCTTTGTCACCGCGTTTGTGTGTGATCTGTTGATGCGTATCGCCCGTGCAAACTGCTATACCGAGAGGGATTTAAGTAGCTATGTTATAGCGCTTACCATAACGTTAATGCTGCCTGCATCTATAGACTATACAGTAGTTATTACCTCTACTGTGGTTGCAGTGCTTGTGGCTAAATATGCCTTTGGCGGTCTACACCACTATCCGTTTAATCCAGCGGCGGTGGGGTTTACCGTGGCGCTTGTAAGTTGGCCGGAAAGGGTGTTCGTATACCCTGTTCCGTTTAGTAACCTACCCTTGACAATAACCGGGCCGGTAATGTCTTCAACCTCTCTTGCAGCTACCCTTAAGAATGGTGGTCTTCCCAGTACCTCGGTGCTTAATATATTAACCGGAAACTACGCAGGACCTATGGGTGCAACATTTGTTCTAATCATCCTATCAGCGGCTATACTGCTATGTATTAGAAAAAGGATATCCTTTATCCTACTATTTACCTTTTTAGTCGCTACATCTATATTGATAGTGCTTTTCCCACGTGTAACAGATGCATCGGCATTGGAAGCCCTATTTTATGAGCTTTCGTCCGGAACAGTACTGTTTTCTGCCGTGTTTATAGTTCCGGATAAGGTCTGCACACCACGTAGGACTAACGGAAGAATTATATATGCTATTGCACTTGCGGTTGTATCAACCCTGTTTAGATATATCGGTGCATTTGAAATAGGTATATGTTTTGCAGTAATTATTGTAAGTGCATTGTCCGGCTTTTTCGATTCTATAAGCAGTGCGAAGCTGGTTAAGCGTTGGATAAGGCGCAGAAAGGAGGTAGCAGGTGGCAAATAACTTCTTTGTTCGCACATACAATAACCGTGAAGACATAATAAAAAATGAACGAATATTTATTAATAATCCGGTAATATTTAAAGGGCTTGGGCTTGCGCCTGTGATAATTGCGGGGCGTACCGTTGAGAATGCCTTTGTAATCGCCTGTGCTGTTTTCTTTTTGTTAATATTTACCCGTGTGGGAGCAGCAGTTCTTAATACTGTTATAAATACACGTTTTAGAGGTGTACTTTATGTGATGTCCTCAGGTATAAGTTATGTGGCTATGTTCTTTTTGCTAAATCGTATTTTTGGCATAGCGGAGCTTTTACAATTTCACCTGTATTTACCGGTTTTAGTTATGGATCCCATAATTATTAAGCGCTATGAACGCAAGACAAGAGAACCGATTGCTAAAGCCTTTACCAAGGGTTTTAGAACCGCACTTGGTTTTGCCGCAACAATATTGCTTATCGGACTAATACGTGAGTTTTTGGCATTTGGAAGTATTGCCGGAACGATTTATATGGCAAACCCGCTATTTCCTATGGCAAGGCTTGCAAGTGGAGGATTTATAATTACCGGAATGGTTGCTGCAATCTGGAAATATTCCGTTACCATGTTTTGGATGGCTATAGTAAGGGGAGCGAGGCATAGTTTATGACGGTTTTAACAGAGGCACTGGCAGCATTTTTCGGATTTGCTTTAGTAGCGATTATGACAGAAAATATAGTGTTTGCCCGTTCGCTTGGTGTTTCACGACTTTTAAAGTTAGTGGATGATGATGGGGTGGATACACTGCTTTTTTGCACCCTACTTACAATCATTCAGATGATAACAGTACCATTTGCCTATCTTATGAGGGATCCTTTTCGTACACTGGGTGACTTAAGGTACTATATAAGGCCGCTATTTTATGTGGCTGTAAGTTGTGTTGCATTCTTTTTAATCTATGCTTTTGTGCACTTTTTAATTAAAGGTGCAAGAGGGAAGTTTATTAAAGATACACTTCCGATGGCAGCATTTAACTGTAGTGTTTTTGGCACGATGTACATCAGCGGAACCTCGTTTGAAAGTATAATCCATGCGTTTGGATATGCTTTTGGATCCTCTATTGGCTACTTTCTTGCGGCGCTACTAGTTACCGAGGGTCAACGTATTATCTTTAAAAAGGAGGTACCCAGTGTACTACAGGGTTTACCTATAATGTTAATATATGTTGGAATATTGGCACTTGCAATATATGGCTTCTCGGGGCATAGTGTGATTTAACGAAAAAACACAAATTAATACTTGCGGATAGTGGCTCTTTATGGTACAATATTGTTAAATATATAACATACAATAAAACAGTAATAATAAGGAGAAAATCAAATGGACATGATGAACAAAAAAACAGTTGAGGACATTGATGTTAAAGGCAAACGTTGCCTTGTACGTTGCGATTTTAACGTACCGATGAAGGATGGCGCTATTTCTGATGATAAGCGTATTGTTGCTGCATTAGATACTGTTAAATACCTTAAAGATAACGGCGCAAAGGTTGTTCTTTGTAGCCATATGGGTCGCCCAAAAGGGGAAGTTAACCCAAAATTCTCCTTAGCTCCTGTTGCTAAGCGTATATCTGAGCTTTTAGGCTGTGATGTAGCCATGGCTACCGATGTAGTGGGTGATGATGCAGCGGCTAAGGTTGCCGCCCTTAAAGATGGCGAAATTTGCCTGCTTGAAAACCTACGCTACCACAAGGAAGAGGAGAAAAACGATCCTGATTTCAGCAAAAAGTTAGCTTCGTTTGCCGATGTATATGTTAACGATGCATTTGGAACGGCTCACCGTGCACATGCTTCCACAGCAGGCGTTGCAGACTACCTACCGGCAGTGTGTGGCTACCTTATCGGTAAAGAACTATCGGTAATGGGTGGTGCACTGGCAGATCCAAAACGTCCTTTTGTTGCAATTCTTGGTGGCGCAAAGGTTAGTGATAAGATAGGTGTTATCGAGAATCTTCTTGATAAGGTTGATACGCTTATTATCGGTGGTGGTATGGCATATACCTTCTACAAAGCAATGGGCTTTGAGATCGGTTCCTCGCTCTGCGAAGAGGACAAGATCGAGCTAGCTAAAAAGATGTTAGAAGATGCAAAAGCTAAGAATGTTAAGATGCTACTTCCTATAGACAACGTTGTAGGTAATAAATTTGCCGAGGATTGTGAGTCTGACACAGTTGGCGAAAATATTCCGGATGGTTGGCTTGCAATGGACATCGGTCCTAAGACACAGGCTCTTTATGCCGATGCATTAAAATCTGCAGGTACAGTAATATGGAACGGCCCGATGGGTGTATTTGAGTGGTCACGTTTTGCTGAGGGTACAATTGCAGTAGCAAAGGCAGTTGCCGATAGTGATGCAGTTTCTATAATCGGTGGCGGCGACTCCGCAGCAGCTGTTGAGCAGCTTGGTTTTGCCGACAAGATGACACATATTAGTACAGGTGGTGGTGCCAGCCTTGAATTCTTAGAGGGTCAGATACTACCGGGTATCGCTTGTCTAAACGATAAATAAATAAAAACAGTTACCGTGAGGGGGCGACCTTTCACGGTAACCTAAATTAATAAATAAATTTAAGGAGTAATAAAAACTATGAACAAGGCAAAACGTAAGGTTGTTATCGCAGGTAACTGGAAGATGAATAAGACCCCGGCACAGGCAGCTGCACTTATCGAGGAGCTAAAGCCTATAGCCGCAAAGGCAGACTGTGATGTAGTTATATGTGTTCCCTATGTAGATCTACCCGGTGCAGTTGCACTTTGTGAGGGTACAGGAATCTGCGTTGGCGCACAAAATGTACATTTTGAGCAGAATGGTGCCTACACCGGTGAGATCTCGGCAGAGATGTTAACTGAGCTAAAGGTAAGCCATGCTGTTATAGGTCATAGTGAGCGTCGCCAGTATTTTGGTGAGACCGATGAGACTGTATGCCTACGTGCAACCGCAGCCGTTAAAGCCGGTCTTGTTGCAATAGTGTGTGTAGGTGAGACACTTGAAGACCGTGAGGCCGGTATCACAGAGGAGCTTATTGCACTACAGATTAAGCGCGGACTATCCGGTTTTACAGCCGATATGATGAAGAATGTTGTAATAGCATACGAGCCGGTTTGGGCTATCGGAACAGGCGTAACCGCCACAACCGAGCAGGCAGAAGAGGTTTGTGCATTTATTCGTAAAAAGTTAGAAGCTATGTTTGGCGCTGCTGTAGCAGATGCTGTAGTAATTCAGTACGGCGGTTCCATGAATCCGAAAAATGCTGCAGAGCTACTTGATATGGAGAATATCGATGGTGGTCTTATCGGTGGTGCATCGCTTAAAGCTGCTGATTTTGCTGTAATAGTAGAGGCAGGCAGCAGATGAGTAAACCGGTAGTACTTTGTATCATGGATGGTTTCGGCAATCGTGACAGCAGTGATGGAAATGCAATTATTGCCGCAAACCCAACAAAACTAAATGATATATTCGCAAATAACCCCACAACTATTATTGATGCTTCCGGTTTGGCTGTAGGCCTACCGGAGGGTCAGATGGGTAATAGCGAAGTTGGTCACACCAATATTGGTGCAGGACGTGTTGTTTATCAGGAGCTTACCCGTATAACAAAATCCATCAAGGATGGTGACTTTTTTACAAACGAGGCGCTTTGCGATGCTATGAACAGCGCTGCAAAGGCAGGTAAGGCAGTACATTTTGCAGGTCTTTTATCTGATGGTGGCGTGCACTCCCATAACACACATCTTTATGCTCTTGTGGAGCTTGCAAAAAAGAGCGGTGTTAAGGATATATTTGTTCACTGTTTTCTTGACGGACGTGATGTTCCGCCTTCAAGCGGTGCCGACTTTGTGGCAGCTCTTGCCGCCGAGCTTGATAAGATAGGTGCCGGCCGCATAGCGACAGTTATGGGTCGTTACTACGCAATGGATAGGGACAACCGTTGGGAACGTGTAGAAAAGGCTTACCGTGCGATGGTCATGGGTGAAGGCGAGCAGAGTGCCGATGCAGTAGCTGCTGTAAAAGCAAGCTATGCAAACGATGTAACAGATGAGTTTGTACTTCCGACCGTTTGCGATGTAGATGGTAAGATATCAGAAGGGGATAGCGTTGTATTTTTCAACTTCCGTCCCGACCGTGCAAGGGAGATAACAAGAACGTTTGTAGATCCTGCGTTTGATGGTTTTGATCGCCCGAACGGATTTTTTCCACTACATTATGTCTGCTTCACACAGTATGATGCAACTATGCCGAATGTAACTGTTGCATTTAAGCCACAAACACTTGAGAATACACTGGGTGAATATCTATCCTCGCTTGGTAAAAAGCAGCTTAGAATAGCCGAAACAGAGAAATATGCACATGTAACATTCTTCTTTAACGGTGGCGTAGAGAAGGTATACGAGGGCGAGGATCGTGCACTTATTCCTTCGCCAAAGGTTGCCACCTACGACCTAAAGCCGGAGATGTCCGCATACGAGGTTAAGGACGAGGTTGTAGCACGTATTAACAGTGGCGTATATGATGTTATTATATTAAACTTTGCCAACTGTGACATGGTAGGGCATACAGGTGACTTTGATGCCGCAGTAGCCGCTGTTAAGGCGGTGGATAGTTGTGTTGGTGAGGTTGCAGATGCAATAAATGCGCAGGGCGGTGTAATGCTATTAACAGCTGACCACGGCAACGCCGACCAGATGAGTGAACCGGATGGTTCTCCCTTCACTGCACATACCACAAACCCGGTACCACTAACGGTTATGGGTTACGAGTGTACCTTGCGTAGTGGCGGATCGCTTGCCGATATTGCGCCCACTATGCTACAGATTATGGGTATACCACAGCCACAGGAGATGAGCGGCAGGTCGCTTATATCCTAAAATAAATATTTTTCTATGCCGCCCTGCGAAAGTAGGGCGGTACAGTCCTACTATGGTAAAAGCAGCAAACGCATAAAAAGGAGAAAAGATGCAACAGTCAAACAGGGTTTATAATTTTTCTGCAGGCCCCTCCATGCTACCGCTATCGGTGCTGGAAAAGGTCTCATCAGAGCTTTTAAGCTATGGCGACAGTGGGCAATCCGTAATGGAGATGAGCCACCGCAGTCCCGTTTATGACGGTATTTTTAAATGCTCAAAGCAGAGTATTATAGATACCCTTGCAATACCGGATAGCCACGAACTATTGTTTATACAGGGTGGTGCATCCATGCAGTTTGATATGCTTGCTGCAAACCTTACCGTAAATGGAAAAGCAGATTATATTGTAACCGGAGAGTTTAGCGGTAAGGCCGCAAAGGCTGCAAAAAAATTCACCGATGTTAATATAATTGCGACAACCGAATCAGATAACTTTACCTATCTGCCGGATGTTAAGGCTATAAAGCCATCAGCCGATGCTGATTATCTACATATATGCTATAACAATACCATCTTTGGCAGTTGTTTTTCAGAGCTACCAGATTGTGGTGATGTCCCGATAGTGGCAGACATGAGTAGCTGTATCATGAGTGAGCCGGTTGATGTATCAAGGTTTGGTATGATATATGCAGGGGCCCAAAAGAACATGGGGCCATCTGGCTTTGCAGTTGTAATTATCGATAAAAAACTACTTGTACGTAGTAAGGACTCTCTACCTACTATGCAAAACTACAACACATACGTTAAATCAGATAGTATGTTTAACACCCCACCTACCTTTGCAATCTATGTTGCCGGTCTTGTTGCCGATTGGGTAAAGGATACTATGGGTGGACTTGAAAAGATGGCGGAGCATAACCGTAAAAAAGCAGCAATTCTTTATGATTATATTGATAGCAGTAAGCTGTTTAACAATCCTGTTCGTACTGATTGCCGTAGTATGATGAATGTTACCTTTACAACCGGTAATGATGATATGAATAATAAGTTTTGTAAAGAGGCTGCGGCTGCAGGACTTGTTAACCTAAAAGGACATCGTTTAGTAGGTGGTATGCGTGCCTCTATCTACAACGCTATGCCGATAGAGGGGGTACAAGCATTGGTAGAGTTTATGAGGGGGTTTGAAGCTAATGTATAAGATACAGACAAAAAACAGTATAAGTCAAAAAGCGCTTGTTGCGCTTATACCACCAAAATATTCGGTAGAGGATGATATAGAAAATCCACACGGTATACTTGTTCGCAGTAGCAAGATAGCACCGGATGAGCTAAATGACGAGCTACTTGCCATTGTTCGTGCCGGTGCCGGCTACAACAATGTGCCGGTAGACGCATGCACCGAGAAGGGAATTGTTGCCTTTAATACGCCCGGTGCAAATGCGAATGCTGTCAAGGAGCTTACATTAGCCGGCTTAATAGCAGGCTGTCGTAACCTGAGCGAGGGTGTGCTTTGGGCAAAAAGCCTCAAAGGTAAGGGTGATGATGTACCTGCACTTGTTGAGAAGGGTAAAAGCCAGTTTGTAGGTCCGGAAATCGGAGGCAAAAAGCTGGGGGTTATCGGTCTTGGTGCTATAGGTGTAATGGTTGCAAATGCCGCTGTGCATCTTGGTATGGAAGTTTACGGTTATGATCCTTTTATCTCAATACAGGCTGCATGGAACCTTTCACGTAGTGTAAAGCCGGTTATAAATATGGCTGATATTGTAAGCGAGTGTGACTTTTTAACACTGCATCTACCGGTAAATAAGGATACAAAGGGATTTGTAAATAAGGCACTACTGGACAAGATGAAAGAGGGTGCAAGAATTGTTAACTTTGCACGTGGTGATCTTGCAGTAAACGAGGATATATTATCTGCACTTGCAAATGGACAGCTGGGTGGCTATATAACAGATTTTCCAAGCGATGAACTAATAGATGTTCCGGGTGTGCTTGCTATCCCACATCTTGGCGCTTCCACACCGGAAAGCGAAGAAAATTGTGCATATATGGCGGTTAAACAGCTTAAAACATACCTAACTACCGGCGAGATACAAAACAGTGTAAATATGCCAAACGTAACGCTGGACCCCTTTGATGGAACGAGAATATGCATATTTAACAAGAACCAGACCGGAATGTTATCGGCGATAACCGGCTATGCAAGCGAGGTGGGAATTAACATCGATAACCTTGTTAACCGCAGCCGTGGTGATATTGCGTATACCGTACTGGATATATCGGGTAAGGTGGCGGATGATGTTATCAAACACATCTCATCTATCGATGGAGTAATAAGAACAAGGGTACTTTATAACGGTTAAGAGGGTTAAGAATGCCGCAACCGGCCTTTAAAAATATCGATTATACAAGCCAAGGCAGACTGTCAGTAACGACGGTAGGCTTTGGCTTTGATACCATTGAGGATGTAAAGAATAAAAAACTAAGCTCCCACTATTGCTGTCTTGATGGTGAATGGGACTTTAAGCTATATGACTCTATCTATAGCCTACCAGATAGCATCGAGTTGCTAAAAGATTTTGGCGGAGATAAAATTGCGGTACCGTCCGATTGGCAGTTCTCACACAGTAAATACAGCTGGATGACTAGCGATTATAACCCACGCACAGATGGGATTACACCGCCGGACAGGATAAACGAGGTTGGTGTTTATCACAAAATAATAGATATAACAACAACTATGTTGGAGCGGGAGTTATACCTACAGATGGATGGTGTTGGTTCAGCTGCCGAAATATATCTTAACGGATGCTATATAGGTTTTTGCCAATCAGCATATGATGGGCATAGATTCTGCATTGCAGAGTTTGCGGTAATAGGAGAAAACCACCTTACCGTTATCGTTTATCGGTACAGCCACGGAACATGTCTTGAAGATAGGAGCAGCTATCGGTTATCGGGCCTGTTTAGAAGTGTGTGGCTATGTGGAGCACCGATTTTTGCCGTAGATGATGTAGGCATAGTAACCGAGCTTTCGCCCAATAACGATATTGGGATATTAAAGGTTGATACTGATGTTAGAATAAATGCAAAGCGTGAGCAGATAGAGCTATGGAGCATACTCTATAACAGTAAAAAAGAGGTTGTTGCAAGGGCACAGGAGATAGTGTTTAGCGTTGCGCCCACACTGCAACCAATACGTATTGAGCAGCAGCTTAGTGTTGAAAAGCCAAAACTTTGGAGCGATGAATCCCCCGAACTTTATCATCTGGTGTTGTTCTTGCAGGATAACCTAGGTAATACCTTGGATATGCGCAGAGTGGAGTTTGGGTTTAGGCAGTTATCCGTAACACAGGACGATAAAATACTAACATTAAACGGTAAGCCGCTAAAGCTTTTTGGTGCAAGGTATGAGGAGTGGCATCCTGATTACGGCCGCACACTACCATACGAGCTGTTGTTAAAAGACATACACCTTATTAAAAGGTGTAACCTAAATACGATATACCTTGATCATCCTGCAAGCGATATGCTTTATGAGATATGTGATAGAATCGGTGTTTTTATTATGTCCGATATACACACAATACCGGATGATCTTAGGCGAAATAATGCCGACCTAGTCCCCTTTGTTGCCGAAAGATTACAGTCGATGATTAAAAGGTTGAGATGCCACCCATCGGTTATAAGTTGGGGGATAGAGGAGTTTGACGACAAGACCTTTAAACAGCTGGTAGAGATATGCGAGGCGCTGGATGTTAGCCGCCCAATAGGTGGGAAAGATTTTACAAGTATAAGTGTAGGCAACCTTAGCACCCTTATCAAGGCTAACCGAAAAAAACACACAGGGCAGGAGCAGTTACCAATAATAGCAAAAGAGTTTGCCGATGTTAATGGAAATGCCCTTGGTGAATTTAAGGAGCATGTAGAGGCCGTTAGGGAAAACGAGAGGATTGCCGGTGGACTGATTGCAAACTTTATAATGACAGCCGGATGGAACGGACACGATTTTCATATAATTAATCCCAATGGAATTCTACAGCCCGATCGCACACCTAACCCGACTGCATTTGAGTTAAAACACTGCCTATCACCAGTATCACTTAGCTTGGATAAAGATTTTTTAACGTTAACAAACCTTTACCGATCGAAAATAATTAAAAAACATTTTGTCGTATGGGAATTAAGGTTGGATGGACTTGGTCGAGAGACAGGTATTATAAATCTACCGGAAGTTCAACCGGGCGAAAGCCGCAAGATTTCAATTCCATACCCACTTATAAATACCGATAAAGCGGTAGATCTTGTTGTTAACCTATGCGATAATTCCAATCTTGAATGGTCTGATCCTGATAGGGTTATTTGTAGTAGCCACCACCGATTGGCACAACGTAATGAGCCGGCCCCTAAAAATTTCGCACAGCTGATAGAGGAGCAGGATGTTTACACCTTTAATCAAAATGGTTGTAGATATACAATAGATAAACAAACCGGTTTTCTTATATCGGCTAACGAGGATGACTTTGAGTTTATGGGGGCGCCGTTGCAACCACAGATAGCAAGGGCAAGGGTAGGTGAAGAAGGTGATAAAGGAAGCCTGCTACTAAACTCGGTCAAGCGAATATTTAAGATAGGCTTTTGGCAGGAGGCTGAAAATAACATCAGTCTAAAAAGGCTTTCGGCCGAACCGGATACACTGCTTGCGGAGTTTACGGCATCCGGAATACGTAAAATGTTTATTGCATATCGTTGTAGCATCGATGGTGAGCTATTGGTGGAGTTTTCAGTTACTCCGTCACAGTCTGCCGATAGACTTGGTATCACATTTGATGCCGCAAAACAGCTATCACAGCTTGCCTGTTTTTGTATGGGCCCGGACGAGAATTACTGTAACCGTAATAACGCAAATCTGCCGGTACTGTTACAAGGGGATAGGGAAGAGCTTTGTCACCACTATCTACTGCCGCAGGAAAACGGCAACCGCACCGGTGCTGAATGGCTTATGCTTTATGGCAAACATCAGGATAAAAACCCGGTAATACTTATAAAAACACTGGATAGACCGGTAGATATCTCGGTGCATCCTTACAGTAAACAATCGCTGACACAGGCGCAGAACCTAGCATCACTATCGATAAGTGATTGTTTAACGGTGAATGTTGATGCAGTCAATAGTGGAATAGGTGTTGATACAAACACAATTATCCTGACCAAATCTCCATACAGACCCGCACCAAACAGAATGTATTCGATGGAACTATGTATTAAAATTTCAAGGAGGTAGGTGCTATGAAAAATTATAAAACAGAGTTTTTTGCACTATGGGACAATGGTGACGAAATACGATCATATACCATTACAAACGATAAAGGCACAGCTATTACAGCTATTCCATTTGGTGCTACAATCACCTCTATAGTCACTGCCGACAGGGATGGTAACATGGCTGATATTGCACTTGGACATGATACTTTGCCGGGTTATCAAAATAGTACTGCATATATGGGATCTTTTGTAGGTCGATATGCAAACAGAATAAGAGGCGCATCATTTTATCTTGATAAAAAACAATACAAACTTGAAAAAAATATTGGCAACGACACATTGCATGGTGGATTTGCAGGTTTTAGCTTTAAGCTGTTTAAGGTGGAGGCACAAGACGATAAGTTAATTTTTACACTAAATAGTCCGGATGGCGATGGCGGATATCCCGGAAATATGGATATAACTGTCACCTATATGCTTACCGAAGATGACAAGCTAATAATGGACTATAAGGCAACCTGTGATGAAAAAAGTATAGCTAACTTTACAAATCATAGCTATTTTAACCTAAATGGCCATGATAGCGGCGATATTTTAGATCATGAGCTTATGATAAAAGCCGATAGAATAACCGTGAATGATGACGAATCGTTGCCTACCGGAGAAATACTAACGGTAGTAGGAAGCCCATTTGATTTTAGGGTAGCCAAGACAATACGAAAAGATATAGAAGTAAATCATCCACAACTAACTATGTTTGATGGATATGATAACAACTTTATTCTTAAAAAGGAAGGTAAGTTGGATACTGTGGCGGAGCTGTATAGCCCTGCAAGTGGTAGGTTGTTAAAGGTTACCACCACAAAGCCCGGGCTACAGCTGTATACTGCAAATAAGTTGGATAATGAGATAGGAAAAGATGCTGTAGCCTATAATAAATATGGAGGTATCTGCCTGGAAACCGGCTACTTCCCAGGTGGTCCGGACATGAAAGATTTTCCAAGTGTAATAATAACACCACAGGAACCATACCACCATATAACCATATTTGAGTTTGGAGTTAAATAAAGATGGATAAAGCAAAACTTGACCGTATATCTGAGCTTTCAAGAAAATCAAAGATCGAGCCGTTAAGCGAAGCAGAACTTGCAGAACAAAAGCAGCTGCGTGATGAATATATAAGAGCGATGAGAAATAATCTTGAGCATCAGCTACAGGGGATAGCAAAAAAGAAAAAGTAAAGGCAGTTATATTATTGGTAAATAGATGCTAATATCTACAAAAAAATTAGCCATAATATAGATAGTTCATTACTTGTTTTTATCACATTATTGTGATAGAATGAAACCAACGAAAGGAGAATTTTATGGATATTTTAACTGTAACAAAAGATAATTTTGATCAAGAAGTGCTAAAAAGCACTAAACCGGTTTTGGTGGATTTTTGGGCACCTTGGTGTGGCCCTTGCCGTATGCTTGGCCCCATTCTTGAAGAGGTAGCATCCGAGAATGATAGCTTTGTTATAGGCAAGGTGAATGTAGATGAGCAAAAAGAGCTTGCCGAAAAATTCAGTGTTATGACAATCCCTACACTTGTACTATTTAAAGATGGTGTTGCGGTAGAAACAACGGTAGGTGCTAAGCCTAAAAATGCAATACTGGAAATGGTGGGGGTATAGTTGTCCGATAGTATAGCCGCAGGTTGGGCTGAACTACTAAAGGATGAGCTATCCGAGGATTACTTTGAGGAGCTGCGTGTATTTTTAAAGCAACAGTACCGTTTAAAAACTGTATATCCTCCGAAAACTCAGGTGATGAATGCTCTAAAACTTACCGATTATAATGATGTAAAGGTAGTGATTTTGGGGCAGGATCCATACCATGGAAAGGGGCAGGCTCACGGGCTTGCCTTCTCGGTGTTGAACGGAAATCCACCACCATCGCTTAAAAATATCTATAAAGAGCTTGCCAGCGATGTAGGTTTTACAACACCGGACCATGGCAACCTTACCGGGTGGTGTAATCAGGGGGTTCTGCTTTTAAATACAGTTTTAACCGTACAGGAGGCAAGTCCCGGCTCACACAAAAGTAAAGGTTGGGAGCGCTTTACAGATAAGATAATATCACTGCTTAATGAGCGTAGTCAACCGATAGTTTTTATGCTTTGGGGTAAAAATGCACAGGAAAAACGTAGGCTTATTAATGCAGATCATCATCTGGTTTTAACAGCAGCACATCCAAGTCCTTATTCTGCAACAGCAGGATTTTTCGGATGCAGACATTTTTCGATGGCAAACAAATTTCTAAAAAATGGTATTGACTGGCAACTTTAATTGTAGCCGATAAACTATAGAAAGGGTGATCATTAGTTATGAATATCAACAGCAGCTCGATAGGCCTTAATGTCCTAAACAACCTAAAAAACAATAATGTTAGCCTTGCCGGTACCGTAGAAAAACTATCTACCGGATATAGGGTGAATCGTAGCGCAGATGATGCGGCCGGACTTGCCATACTACAAAAGATGTATGCAATGCAGACCGGTCTTTCGACTACATCGGTGAACATGCAGGATTCTATATCCTACCTTCAAACTGCGGACGGTGTTGCATCATCAGTATCAGAAATGTATTCAAGGTTATCTGAGCTATCGCTTAGGGCATCGAGCAGTATTATGGGCGAACAGGAGCGTAATGCGCTACAGCTTGAGGCAGATGCAATTTCTGAGGAGATTACAAGGCTAACCGAGCATACAACGTTTAACAACAAACAGATATTTGCCGGTGAGGAGTTCGTGATAAGTGCAGAGGATGGGGTTAGCCTAACTCTATCTGAACTGATGGTGCCGGAAATAGACCTTTCCTCGGTAGAGAGTGCGAATGAATCACTAGAGAATGTTAAGGCGGCATCTTCGGCCCTTTCCGATATGAGGGGTGATATAGGTGCTACCGAAAATCGTTTGCAGCATAATATAGCAAACCTTGAGGTTACAAACATGAACCTAATAGCGGCAGGAAGTAGAATAGGTGACACAAACTATGCAATGGAACTATTAAGCATGACTCGTGACAACCTTCTGCAAAACAGCTCGCTTGCAATGATGTCGCAGTATAATCAATCATCAGGACTTATACTACAACTTTTACAATAATAAAAGTTAAAGCCACCTGTATTCCTACATATAACAAAATGTGTTGGGGTAGTGGGTGGTTTCTTTTATTTTGGGTTTCACAATATTAGTTGTTATAACGGTAGCGGTATCCAGCTACCTTGATCTGCCGGTATCCGGCATATTTATGACGGTACTACTAAGCGTGATACTGGTGTTATATCTTTTCAGTATTGCTGGATTAATGGCGATAGGGTATTACCTTTTAACCGCTTTTTCAATACTATGTGTTGCCTATTGTCTTGTAAAACGTCATAAAGCTAAAAAAAACCTTTTTTCTTCACCAATAATGGTGATAGTCATTCTTTTTGTTGTATCAACACTGATTGGTCGGTATGTCTATACCGGTGATGAGGAAATATATAGCTACTGGTTGCCGGGTCTTGAATATATTTTAACCTACTCAAGGTTGCCATATGCTGTGCCGCAACTATTGCCGGATGATGTGCTTCATCCCCCGCTGATATGGATACTACAATATTTTATGCTGTTTAGAACATATGGTACAATAGATATAAGCCTTATTATAAGCTGTAATAATCTGCTTGCATTTGCCTGTGTTCTGCCATTTTTTGGCGAAAAATCCCCAAAAAGCCGTTATGACTATCTTCTGCTTGCGGTTAAGATAGTACTGATTTTTGGACTTCTTGGTACCGAAAGTGGGTTCACAACACTTTTGCCGGGCCGACTTTTTGCACTTCTGTTTGGTTATGGGATATTTGTGGCGCTAACAAAGCCTTGCGAAAAAAGATACGAGTTGGTGGAGCTTTCGGCGGTGTTAAGTGGTGTAATGCTAATTAACTCTACCGGATTTGCCTTTTCATTCCTGATATTAATAGTGGCACGGGTGGTCGCCTTTTTTACATCGAAGGAGCAGGGGCTTTTTTGTCGTGTTTTAGCTGCATCAAGAGAGCATTTTATGTCTACTGTTTCGGTTACCGTAACCTCTATCTCCTTTATGCTTTTGCTGTTTTTTTCCGGCAATACCGAGCTTATAAATGCAGTTTCCTCCGTGTTTGATGCACTTGCAGATTTTGTTCATTGGTCGCCCTATACCCTTACGGTCATAGCACTTTTAATGCAGGAGAAGCTTATCGGAATGTCAGAAATGAAAAACAAATAAAGAATTTTCATTAGGACTTGAATAATTTAAAGATTTATTGTATAATATTAATCAGAGACTAACTGTATTGAGGTGGCAATATTATGAGTAACGACTTTGTCGAACAGTACAAAACAATAAAAGCATCTTTCGATGCAACCTTTTTGAGGCACCTTGAAAATGGTGTTATTTTTTTGTCTGATAGCGGAATTTTAATTGATGAAACTGTTGAAATTGCACCAACAGCCACGATATTACCCGGAACTATTCTGCGTGGTAATACTGTTGTGGGTGCTGGATCGACAATAGGCCCCAATAGCTTGCTGGAGGACTGCGTAGTAGGTGAAAATGTGGTGTTTAATGCATCGCAGGGTTATAAAAGCAATATAGGTGACAGTAGCAAAATTGGTCCCTTTGTACATATTCGCCCCGATTGTAATATAGGACGCAGTGTTAAGATAGGTGACTTTGTCGAGGTAAAAAATTCCGGAATATCTGATGGAAGTAGTATTGCACATTTAACCTATATAGGTGATACCGATATGGGTAGGCACTGTAACATAGGCTGTGGGGTTGTAACCGTTAACTATGATGGGCAAAACAAGGCACGCACAACAATTGGCGACTATTGTTTCATAGGCTGTAACACAAATCTTGTTGCACCGGTTAATCTGGGTGACGGTGCCTATACAGCAGCCGGATCTACCATTACAAAGGATATAGCCCCCGGGGAACTTGCAATTGCAAGGGCACAGCAACAAAACAAATCCGGATGGGCAGAACGTAAGTTAAAGCAGTATATAGATAAAAAGAAGTAGAACAGGAGAAATAATGAATTTACACGGTAAGGATATTAAGATTTTCACAGCTAATTCAAACCCGGCACTTGCTCATGCAATAGCAAATCACCTTGGGTTACCTGTAGGCAAAAGTGAAGTCGGTACCTTTTCGGACGGTGAAATATCGGTATACATAAAGGAAAGTGTACGTGGTAGTGATGTTTTTGTTGTTCAAAGCCTTGCAAAACCGGTAAATCGTAGCCTAATGGAACTTCTAATAATGATAGATGCGTTTCGCCGTGCATCGGCAGGTCGCATCACGGCAGTTATACCTTACTACGGCTATGCAAGGCAGGATAGGAAAAGTCGTTCTCGTGATCCTATCTCGGCAAAATTGGTTGCAAACCTTATCTCAACAGCAGGCGCCGACCGTGTTTTAACGATGGACCTACATGCGCCACAGATTCAAGGCTTTTTCGAGATGCCGCTTGACCATATGCTAGGTATGCCGATACTGATAGACCACTACGAAAAGCTTGTTGAGGCAAGGGAACATGATCTGGTTGTAATGTCGCCTGATCTTGGTAGTGTTAATCGCGCAAGAAAGTTTGCTGAGCGATTGGAACTACCGCTTGCTATAGTGGATAAACGTCGTAGCCGTGCAAACGTATCAGAGGTTATGAACGTTATCGGAGATGTTAAGGATAAAGATGTACTTATCCTTGATGATATTATAGATACTGCCGGAACTTTATGTAACGCAGCAGCAGCAATCAAAGAGCGAGGCGCAAGAAGTGTTAATGCCTGTGCAACTCATGGTGTGTTATCCGGCAAGGCAATAGAAAATGTATGTAAAAGTGTTATCGATGAAATTGTACTGTTAGATACAATAGATATAACAGAAAAAGCTAAACAATGCGAAAAAATTAAGGTTTTAACTGTTGCGCCAACCTTTGCAGAGGCAATTGCCAGAATCTACAGTGATAAACCAATATCATCAATGTTTGTATAATGTTTTTCAAGAAATCAGCGATAGATGCCCTTATTGTCGGACTTGGCAATCCGGGGGATAAATACAAGAATAATCGCCATAACATTGGGTTTATAGCGATAGATTATATTGCAAGCTCTGCCGGTGAAAGCCTTAAAAAGCGCAGGTTTGATGGGCTTTGCTGTGAGATAAAACTTGATGGTAAAAGGGTGTTACTTTTAAAACCACAGACCTTTATGAACAACAGCGGACTTAGCGTAAAAAAGGCTATGGACTATTATAAGCTACCAATAGATGCAGTAACAGTTATCTACGATGAGGCGGCGCTTCCAACATCACAGCTTAGGGTGCGACGCAAGGGTTCTGCCGCAGGACATAACGGAATAAAAAGTATAATTGCACATTGCGGTGAAGAGTTTTGTCGCTTAAGGGTAGGTGTTGGCTCACATGACGGTGATATGGCACGACATGTTCTATCCGATTTTAGTAAGGCTGACCGTAAGTTGCTTGATAGTCGTATGGAAGATATACTATCCTTTATAACCTTGTTTGCAAAGGGCGAGGTTGAGAAGGGCATGAATTTATATAGTAAATAACGGTAATAATAAGGCATGCAAAAAACCACACTTATAGATAGGCTAGTAGAGGGTGAAAGCTTTACCGAGCTACTACAGGCCACAACAAGGGGTTGTTGTGGTGTTTTTGGCTTGCCAAGATCAGGCAGAATATTTTACTATACAGCATTACAGCAACAGACAAAGCGCCCCTTAATGATAGTAGCTGCAACCGATATTGATAGTAATAATCTAACAAACGACCTTAATAGGTTAACCGGTGGAAGGGCTTGTAGCCTACCCGGTAGAGATCTTGTGCTTGCACATGTACAGGGGCAGAATCACAGCCATGAGTATCGACGTATAGAAGCACTGGGGAGAATGGTAGGTGGTAGAGCCGATATTATTGTTACCACTGCTGAGGCATTATGTCGACCACTGCCCACAAAGCAGCAGTTTTGTGATGCCACTATAACACTTGAGGTAGGCGGAAGTTTTAAGATTGCCGAGCTTTGTGAACGTTTGGTAATGGCAGGGTATATAAGGCGAGATAATGTTGAGGCACCGGGGCAGTTTTCGCTACGTGGTGGAATACTGGATATATTTACGCCTGACCTTGAGCGTCCTGTGCGCTGTGAGTTTTGGGGAGATTTAATAGAACAGATGGCGGCCTTCGATGTGGTTAGCCAGCGTCGTGACGATAAGATTAAAAAAGTTCATATATCGCCGGCAAGGGAGGTTATATTTCAAAGCCCACAGGATGTGCTGGAATCCTTTAACGATTTTTGTAAAGGTCGCAAGGATAAAAAAGAGATTGTCGAATGTTTTTATGACGAGCTTGTAGAGCTTGAAAGCGGTATCATGCCGGTATCGTTAGATAGGTTTTACCCTATAAAATATCCGCAATACGGAAGCCTGTCAGACTATCTTGAAAATCCTATAATAGTGGTGGATGACTATGCCGCATCATTAGAGGCTGCCGAAAGTTCTCACGAAAGGGCTAAGCTGCAGCTTAGTGGACTAAATCTACCGCAAAAACTGCACTACTACGGAAAACCATCTGATTTTACATCGGTAATTAAAGATAATGTCCTTATATTCGAAAGTTTTGAGCGCTCGATTAAAGGGGTTAGTTTAGATAGCAGAATTAACATATTATGCCATCGCTTACCGGTATGGAGTGGCGTTGCAAAAGGTCTGTTCGAGGATCTGGCCGACTATCTTAAAAAGGGTTATCAGTGCCGCCTGCTTGTGGGTACAAGGCGTGCCGCAATGGCGATAGAAAAGGAACTTAACCTTCAGGGGATAAATGCAACAACCGAGCGAAATGCCGATAGCCGACGCGATGTTGTAGTAGTAGAGCAGGGCAATCTTTCGGCGGGTGCAGATTTCCCTCATGAAAGGTTGGCGATAATAACCGGTCGTCGTAGTGATGTAACCGAGAAAAAGGTAAGAAAGACAAAGGGTCTTTCCTCTTTGTCTGATATATCACCGGGTGATTATGTAGTACACCAAAATCACGGCATAGGCATTTATAAAGGAATAAAAAGCCGAGAGATTCAGGGTGTTACTAAAGATTATATAATGCTTGAATATCAAAAGGGTGATGCGCTATATATTCCTGCAACACAGCTTGACCTACTTTCACGCCACAGTGGGGGCGAGGAATCTGTTAAGCTATCTCGCCTTGGTGGTGTTGACTGGAGCAGAACAAAAAGCAAGGTAAAAAAAGCAACCGAGGAGATGGCAAAGGAGCTTATCGAGCTGTATGCAAAGCGGCTGGAAGCGCCCGGCTTTGCTTTTGATAAAGATAACGACTGGCAGGCGGATTTTGAACAGCGCTTTGCATATGACGAAACAGATGATCAGCTAAGGGCTGTAAAAGAGATTAAAAAAGATATGCAGTCATCCCATGCAATGGATAGGCTATTATGCGGTGATGTGGGGGTAGGCAAGACCGAGGTTGCACTGCGCGCCGCCTTTAAATGCATATTAAGTGGTAAGCAGGTAGCACTGCTTTGCCCCACTACTATTCTTGCAATGCAACACTACAGCTCGATAGCGGAGCGGATGGAGCATTTTCCGGTTCGTCCCGGTATTTTGTCTCGATTTAGAAGTACAAGGGATAATAACCTTACACTGCGTGACCTTGAATCAGGCAGGATAGATATAGTTGTCGGAACGCATAAGCTAATACAAAAAAGCGTTAAGTTTAAAAATCTGGGCCTTTTAATAGTTGACGAGGAACAGCGGTTTGGTGTAAATCATAAGGAACGGCTAAAAGAACTTTTTGTAGGGGTGGATGTACTTACCCTATCGGCTACACCGATACCAAGAACGTTAAATATGGCGCTGTCCGGAATACGTGACCTTTCGACAATCGACCAACCCCCTTATGAGCGTCAACCGGTAGAAACCTATGTAACCGAATATGATGATGCCCTTATTTCATCGGCGATAGAACGAGAGCTATCCCGTGGGGGGCAGGTTTACTATATCCATAATCGAATAGATACCATAGAATTTTGCGCCTCTCGTATTGCAAAGCTTGTTCCGGGTGCATCGATAGACTTTGTGCATGGTAGGATGGATGAAAAGCATCTCTCCTCCGCCTGGTCAAGGTTACTCTCCGGCGAGTTGGATATACTTATCTGCACCACAATTATCGAGACAGGTGTAGATGTTCGTAACTGCAATACCCTTATTATCGAGGACGCCGATAGGCTTGGTTTGTCACAACTTTATCAGATGAGGGGGCGTGTAGGGCGAAGCGCAAGAAAAGCATATGCATATTTTACCTTTAAAAGGGATAAGGTGGTAAGTGAGGTAGCGGAAAAACGACTTAGCGCAATTAGGGAGTTTACAAGTTTTGGTAGCGGTTTTAGAATTGCAATGAGGGATCTGCAGATAAGAGGTGCAGGAAACCTACTTGGAAGAAGTCAAAGCGGGCACCTATCCAGCGTAGGCTACGAGATGTATATGAAACTGTTAAACATTGCAATTGCAATAGAGAAAGGTTACAAACCGGCACCGGATAAATCACAGTGCCTAATAGACATATCGGCCGATGCATATATACCGGAAAAATATATTCCTGATACCGCATCCCGAATAGAGATTTATAAACGAATAGCAGCGATAGAAACGCCGGAGGATGCAAAGGATATACTCTCAGAACTTGCCGATCGCTATGGACCTGTACCGGATAGCGCAACAGGGCTTTGCGAGATATCATTGTTGCGTGTAACAGCCGCAAGACTTAGCTTTTATGAGATAGGTCAGAAGATGGGCGAGATAATTTGCTATACCGATGCATACAGCCCACAGCTACTGGCACCATTCATATCGGCAATGCAGGGTAAGGCAAAATATATTAACAGTACAAAGCCACATCTATTGTTACGCCCGGGCAAAGGTGACAATTCTATTTCGATTATTAAAAACTCTCTTGCACAATTAGAGGAATTAGTGTATAATAATACAGCACCTTAATCTGTGTGACGAGGGTGGGCAGTATGGAACTGTGCGACAGGCGGCCGTGAACCATGTCAGGCGGGGAACCGAGCAGCATTAAGCAGCCTAACCTGTGCGCCACAGCACTCCGTGCCGCCCACCGTCGTCACATCATGATTAAAAACCTATATGGCAGGTGGTACAGCACTATGTATTTAGCATTATACAGAAAATACCGTCCATCCGGGTTTAAGGATGTGGTCGGGCAACAGCCGATAGTAACGGCGTTAAAAAATCAGATAGCAACAGGTAGGGTAGGTCACGCCTACCTGTTTTGTGGTACACGAGGCACCGGTAAGACAAGCTGTGCCAAGATATTTGCAAAGGCAATATCCTGTAAAAACAACGAGGATGGTGATGCCTGTGGCGTATGTGAAATCTGTACAGCCGAGCAGGCAGGCCAGAATATCGATACACAGGAGATAGATGCGGCGTCAAACAATGGTGTAGACTTTATAAGGGAATTACGTGAAGAAACTGCCTTCGCACCCACGGTTTCCAGATATCGTGTTTATATTATTGACGAGGTTCATATGTTATCTCAGGCGGCATTTAATGCGCTGTTAAAGATAATGGAGGAACCGCCGGAATATGTAATCTTTATGCTTGCCACCACCGAGATACACAAGGTGCCGGCAACAATTCTTTCAAGGTGTCAAAGGTTTGACTTTAGGCGTATAGAGCCGGATTTAATAAAGGGTCGTTTACTGCATGTTGCCGATTGTGAGGGTATAGACCTATCGGAGGAGGCTGCATCGCTTATATCATCCCTTGCCGACGGTGGGATGAGGGACGCACTTTCGTTACTGGATACAGTTAGTAGTGGTGGTACCGATATATCGCCCGAGCGTATCTCAGAGCTTGCCGGCATAGCCGACCGTGGCTACCTGTTTGATATATCCGATATGGTTCAGGCAGGTGACAACAAGGGTTTAATGGAAAAAGTTTCACAGCTTCGTAGCGGATCGCTGGACGAGCGTCAGCTGATAAAGGAGTTGATGAACCACTATAAAAATCTAATGCTTGCCACTATAGATATAAACTTGCTAAGCACATTGCCGGAACTACAGCGCAGGCGCTACGAAAACTATAAAGACTCTGACATGCGATTATTGCTTAGTCAAAGTGATATTCTTTGCAGTGCACTGGATAGAATTGCACTTACCGGTGCTGCCGAATCGGAGCTTTCGCTTGCACTTTTAAAGATGGCAAATGATAAGATTGCGATTGCACAACCGCAGGCGGCACCGCCACAGCAGATACCGTCGCCACAAATTCAAGCACCGCAACAAGCCACGATAGCTGCACAACAGCCGGTACAACAGTTTGTACCGCCACAGCAACCGGCACCGCAGGTCGCACCAAAAACAGCATCGACAACGGCTACTGCAACAAAACCAAAAACCCCTGTTATAGCTACCGAGCCGGAAGATGATAACGATGATATAAGGGTTATGGATAGCTGGGGGCAGGTGGTAGAGTTGCTAAAGGATATAAACCCATTGGCATATGCAAGCCTTATAAACACAACTGCCTATATCGATAAAACTAATAATAGGGTGTTGATAGATGGTAACAAAATGTTTTTAGAGTTTATGCGCAAAGAAAAGGAAAATAGCCGCATAGTACGTGAGGCTATTTCACAGATAACAGGAAAAAGCTACTCCATAGGCCCTTACAAAACGGCCGATAAAAACAGCACCACCGAGGCAACAATAAAGATGTTGGAGCAACGTGGTGTACCGATAGAGTACAAATAATAACTACAAGTTATAAAGTATAGAAAGGATTTTAATTATGAGAGCAAATCTACCAAAAGGTCTTGGCGGAGGACCGGCAAACATGAATCAACTTATGCAGCAGGCACAGAAGATGCAGGAAGTACTGGAAAAACTGAATGCCGAGTTAGACGAAAAAGAACATGAAATATCGGCAGGTAGTGGCCTTGTTACCCTAACTATAAACGGTAAACATGAGATAAGCAACCTTAAGATAGATGAGTCGGTAGTGGATAAAGATGACATAGAGCTACTAAGCGACCTTATAACCGAGGCAGTAAACACTGCAAACAAAACGGTTACCGATCACGGCAATGCTGAGCGTGAGCGCCTGGGGGTAAACATTTGAGCATAGGTTTTAATGCCGCACCGCTTGAAAACCTAATAAATCAGTTTGCAAAGCTACCGGGTATCGGGCGCAAGGGCGCAACCAGAATGGCATATCAGATATTAAAGATGGAAAAGGCAGAGGCGTTGGATTTTGCAAGTGCTATAGAAAAGCTACATGCATCTATTCGGCGTTGTGATGTCTGCCAAAACTTTACCGATAAGCAGATTTGCCATATCTGTAGTGACGAAAAGCGTGATCGTACCTTAATATGTGTGGTAGAAAATCCGAGGGACATTACTTCCTTTGAAAAAACAAGGGAGTACCATGGCCTTTATCATGTGTTGCATGGACTTATTTCACCTATGGATGGCATAGGTGTAGAGGAACTATGCATTAAAGAACTAATGTCAAGAATGACTAACGGTGAGATAACCGAGATTATTATGGCTACCAATCCCACAGTGGAGGGGGAGGCAACCGCAATGTATCTTGCAAGGCTGTTCAAACCTATGGGTGTTAAGGTGACGCGGCTTGCATATGGACTACCGGTAGGTGCCCATCTTGAATATGCTGACGAAATTACCTTGGCAAAAGCCCTTGATGGCAGAGGCGAGATTTAATAAGAAAGACAAACTGAAAGAGTAGTAATCCATGATGGGTTGCTACTCTTTTTATGCAACAAATGCATTACTTGCTATAAATTATCGTTTAGCCAACTAAATAAAACACCCTAAAATCCTTTTAAAACACGGCTTTATTCACTAAAATCCTGTTAATTTTAACATTACTGTGCATAATAACCATAATAAAGACAAAACGATTGATAAAAATTTAACAAAGTATTTGTGACAGATACTTTACAAGTCGAAAATAGTGTGTTAAAATTTTAACAAAGATTAGGAGGGCAAACTTATGAATAAATCCACAGTAACAACAGTAGAGAATGTAGAGCAACTTAAAGCTCGTATAGCAGAGATCCGTGCCGCACAGGAGGTATATGCTAAATTCCCACAGGAAAAGCTAGATGAGATCTTTAAAGCGGCGGCAGTGGCAGCTAACAAAAAAAGAATTCCACTTGCAAAGCAGGCTGTTCAGGAAACCGGCATGGGAGTTGTTGAGGATAAAGTAATTAAAAACCACTATGCCTCTGAATATATCTACAACAAATATTATGATGCCAAAACAACAGGTGTAATAGACAGGGATGATCGTGCAGGTATTAGAGTTATAGCCGAGCCGGTAGGTGTTGTTGCAGCGGTTATACCTACAACCAACCCTACCTCTACTGCAATATTTAAAGCATTACTTGCCCTTAAAACAGGTAACGGAATTATATTTAGCCCCCATCCACGTGCAAAGGGCTGCACTATCGAAGCAGCAAAAACTATTCTTGATGCAGCTGTTGCTGCCGGTGCACCGGAAGGGATTATAGGTTGGATCGACAAACCATCGTTGGAACTTACCTCGGAGGTAATGAAATCGGTAGACCTTATTCTTGCAACTGGTGGTCCCGGAATGGTACGTAGTGCCTACTCCTCCGGTAAACCCGCTATCGGAGTTGGTGCCGGAAACGTACCGGCAATCTTTCACGAAAGCGCCGATGTAGAGATGGCTGTAGCCTCGGTTATTTTGTCCAAAACCTTCGATAACGGTATGATATGTGCATCGGAACAATCTGTTATCGTGGATAGCAAGATATACAAAAAAGTTAAGGATGAATTTAAGCTTAGGGGTTGTCATATTCTATCCAAACAAGAGATAGACTTAGTGCGTAAAACCATAATAATCGACGGTGCACTTAATGCAAAGATAGTAGGTCAAAGTGCCTACAAAATTGCTGAACTTTCCGGCTTTAGTGTACCAGAAAAGACAAAGATTTTAATAGGCGAGGTTGAGAGTGTAGAACTTTCGGAAGAATTTGCTCATGAAAAACTTTCTCCGGTCCTTGCTATGTACAGCTACAAGAAGTTTGATGATGCTGTAGATAAGGCAGAACAGTTAATTATAGATGGTGGTTACGGCCATACTGCATCAATATTTATTAACACTGCAACCGGTAAAGATGACCTAACCACATTTGAAAACCGTGTAAAGACCTGTCGAATTGTTGTTAACACACCTGCTGCACATGGCGGTATAGGTGACCTATATAACTTTAGCCTTGCACCATCCCTAACACTCGGTTGTGGTAGTTGGGGCGGCAACTCCGTATCAGAGAATGTAGGCGTTAAGCACCTTATAAACACGAAAACCGTTGCCGAAAGGAGAGAAAATATGCTCTGGTTACGCACTCCTGAAAAACTATACTTCAAAAAGGGCTGCTTGCAGCTTGCAATGAGAGAGCTTAAGGATGTTTATGACAAAAAGCGTGTATTTATCGTTACCGATGATTTTTTATACAAAAACGGAAATATACAGGTTGTAACAGATCAGCTTGACGAGATGGGTATTGCACATACAACCTTCTTTGAGGTAGAGCCGGATCCGACACTTGCAACAGCAAAAGCAGGTGCAAAGGCTATGGAGGCCTTTAAGCCGGATTGTATTGTGGCT
>CAYJKW010000002.1:2926-28922 GCA_964370765.1 uncultured Oscillospiraceae bacterium | reverse complement strand
TGGCTTTTGGTGGCGGTTCTCCGATAGATGCTGCAAAGATTATGTGGACCCTTTACGAATATCCACAGATAGACTTTTTCGATATTGCAATGCGTTTTATGGATATACGTAAACGTATATGTGGTTTCCCAAAACTAGGTGTTAAAGCAGATCTTGTAGCAATACCGACAACTGCAGGTACAGGTAGTGAGGTTACCCCGTTCGCCGTTATTACCGACGAGCAGACAGGCGTTAAATACCCGCTTGCCGACTATGAGTTGCTTCCTAAGATGGCTATAGTAGATGCAGACCTTATGATGCACATGCCAAAAGGATTAACAGCTGCATCCGGTATTGATGCACTCACACATGCACTTGAAGCATATGCCTCTATGCTTGCATCAGCCTATACCGATGGTTCGGCACTTACAGCGGTTAAACTAATATTTGATAACTTACCGTTAGCATACAAAAATGGTGCAGCTGATCCTGAGGCAAGGGAAAATATGGCAAATGCCTCAACACTTGCAGGAATAGCTTTTGCTAATGCATTCCTTGGTATATGCCACTCGATGGCGCATAAGCTTGGTGCATTCCACCACCTTCCACACGGCGTTGCAAATGCACTACTAATTAACCATGTTATTCGCTTTAACATGACCGATAACCCAACAAAGATGGGTGCGTTTTCACAATACCGTTATCCACAGGCCTGCAAAAGATACGCCGAGGTTGCCCGTTTTATAGGTATTAACGGTAAAAACGATATAGAGTGCACCGAAAATCTTATGGATGCAATAGAAAAACTTAAGGCAGATATAGGCATTAAAAAATGCATAAAAGATTATGATATAGACGAAAAGGCATTCCTTGACAGCCTTGATGAAATGACCGAACTTGCATTTGATGACCAGTGCACCGGTGCAAACCCAAGGTACCCACTAATGGCCGAACTAAAGCAGATGTATCTTGATGCCTACTATGGTGTTAAATAAGAAGGGGGGAGTATTATGGAAAAAAATATTATTGTAGAGCGTAACAATAAAACTATCTACCGTAAGGGCGATACTGTTATAAAGTTGTTCGATAAAAGTTTTGCAAGCTCAGCCGTGCTTAACGAGGCACTTAACCAGTCCCGTATCTACGAAACAGGTTTAAATGTACCGAAGCTTATTGAGGTTAAGAAGATCGAGGGGGATTGGGCTATTGTAAGTGAATATATAAAGGGGGAAACACTTGCAAATTTAATGACAAAAAATCCAGATAAAACAAACGAGTATATTAGGATGTTTGTTGATACCCAGATGCTTGTACAGGCGCATAGCTCACCTCTTTTATCTAAGATTAAGGATAAAATGACCCTAAAAATCAATGCGACCGACTTTGATGAAAATGTCAAATATGAGCTGCTGACACGTCTTGAGTCAATGCCAAATCATAGCAAGGTTTGCCACGGTGATTTCTCGCCCGATAATATTATAGTAAAGGACGATGGCACAGTTTATGTATTGGATTGGTCTCATGTTACACAGGGTAATGCCTCTGCTGATATTGCACGCAGCCTGTTAATGTTCCGTCTGAACGACCAAGCCGATGTTGCGGAGAAATATATTGAGCTTTTCTGCCAAAAAAGCGGCACTAAAAGAAAATATGTAGAAAACTGGATTCCGATTGTGGCAGCATCACAATCAGTAAAGGGCAACGAAAAAGAAAAGGAATTTTTAACACGACTTGCCGATGTGGTACAGTACGAATAGTGCACCAAAATAGGACAAGGTTCTACTCTTTAAAATACGCTATGCCACAACGTGGCATAGCGTATTTTTTAAATATGACTTTATTTTAAAAGGTGCCTTGCCATATGAACCCCCATAACCGATGCCATCATTAAACCCCTTGTCCAACCACTGGAGTCACCAAGGCAGTATAGGTTTTGTACGTTTGTAGTCATACGATCGTTCATCTTTACACGGTTACTATAAAACTTTATCTCCGGCGAGTAAAGCAATGTTTCATAGGCGGCAAAGCCCGGTACAACATGGTCTACCGCTTGTATAAAGTTAATTATATTTGTCATGGCTCGGTAGGGCATAGCCGCAGTAATATCCCCCGCGACTGCATCCGGAAGGGTAGGGCGCACATTAGAGCGTGACAACTCGTCCTGCCATGTGCGTTTTCCATCTAAGATATCGCCATAACGTTGTACAACGATATGCCCTGCACCAAGCATATTTGTTAATTCGCCCACCTTACATGCATATTTGATAGGCTCGTTAAATGGTTCGCTAAAATCGTGTGAACATAGTATTGCAAGATTGGTGTTTTTTGACTTGCGCACCTTATAGGAATGCCCGTTAACAACTGCAAGATCATCATCGTAGTTTTCCTGGCTAACAAATCCACCCGGGTTTTGGCAAAATGTACGAACCTTATTTTTAAATGGCTTTGGATAGCCGATTAACTTTGATTCATAAAGAACGTTATTAACATCCTCCATGATTTCGTTTCGCACCTCTACACGCACACCAATATCTACTGTACCGGGCTGGTGCGCTACATTAAATTTTTTGCACATATTTTCAAGCCAGTCAGCGCCGCGTCGACCGGTAGCTACTATTATATGTTCTGCCGATATAATCTCACCGCCCTGTAGCTCAACACCGGTGCAACAACCGTCCTCTATACAAAGTGAGGTGGCGGATGTACCAAACCGTAGCTCAACACCGTTATTACCAAGGTAATTTTGTATAGCTAGGTATATCTCTTGTGCCTTTTCTGTTCCAAGGTGGCGTATAGGACAGTCAACAAGTTTTAGCCCCGCCTGTATAGTACGCTTGCGTATCTCCTTAACCTTAGCGTCGTTTCCGACTCCTTCCACCTTATCATCTGCACCAAACTCAAGGTAGATATCATCGGTATACTTTATTAAATCGGCTGTTAGGGCGTCACCGATTAATTCGGGAAGATCTCCGCCCACCTCTGTTGCTAGGGAAAGCTTGCCGTCCGAAAATGCACCGGCGCCCGAAAATCCTGTTGTAATATGGCAGGGCTTACATGATACACATACACCGGTTTTACCTTTTGGACAGCTGCGTTTTTCTATCGGCGCACCCTTTTCTACCATTACTATCTTGCCGGAATATCCTTTTTTTACAAGTTCTAATGCGGTGAAAATTCCTGCAGGACCTGCACCGATTATTAAAACATTACATGAATTCATAGTTGGTACCTCTATCGATTATTCTAATATAAGTTGGGTTTAATGGTTAAACAACATTTTGTATACAAGATAAAGTGATTCAAATCTCGATTGCTACCTTAAATCTGTTGTTTAGTCACTTATTAACAGCAAAATATAAATTAAATGCAAAGTTAAACAGCCCGATAGTTACATCATTGTCCATCGGTTTTATCTACGGGTAATGATACAATGTTTTGAGCAATTTTTTTACAAGTGTGTTACTTTAAATAATTACAATTAAACTTTTTCCTGCACGCCTTATGTAATTTACAATATTTTCCATTGCGTCGCAGCTGAATACGTCCATACATGTGCAAAGATTTGCTGTTATACAAAAAATCCGACATGGGAAAAGTTGGAAGTCTTGTTAAGCGGCGTTAAAAGTATACTTTTAACGCTTTTGCTGGGTTTGTTTATAAGCATGTTTTATAGCAAGATCGCCATAAATTAAAAATCCATTAACTGTAAATTGGGGTAATAAACATTTTGCCTGCGGTAGGCAGGCTACCCTTATTATTTAAACATTCCCTTTTTTGCAAGTATAAGCAAAACAAGTACGCTGATACCCGTAGTTATAGATACGGGCGCCCACCAAAAATCATCAAACGGCATACCGTGCACTATATTCATGCCATAAAGGCTACTAATAACTGTAGGTACTGCCGCTACAAGGGTAACAGATGTAAGGGTGCGCATTACAATATTAAGATTGTTTGAAATAATGGACGAGTATGCATCCATGGTACTGTTTAGGGTACGTGTATAGATAATACACATCTCCCTTGCCTGACTTGTTTCGATAATTACATCATCAAGAATATCCCTATCGTCCTCGTACATTTTTAGCACCCTGCCACGAGAAATTTTATTTAACATCAATTCGATACTCTTTAGTGATGTGGAAAAAAATACCAGTGATTTTTCGATGCCAAGTAGGCTAATAATCTCTTTGTTTTGCAGTGTTTTTTGCAGCTGTTTTTCGGTTTGAGATGTCATCTTATCAATCTCTTTTAGATACACAAGATAACGTTTTGCAATTCTAAACAGTATCTGTAGTGTAAACCGGGTATGCATGTATGTATATATACTTCTATCGGCACCCGATGCCATATTTGTTATAAATGTATGTTGTTTTAATGCTATCGTAATAATATATTTCTTAACAAAAATTATGGATATAGGAATTGTTGTATAAGGTACCGATACATCGGTAGAATCATCGGTGGTAGGAACGTCTACAACGATAAGCATCTGATCATCTTCTATATCAATATGGGACGTTTCCTCCGGGTCAATTGCGGATAGAATAAAATCTTCCTCAATTCCAATAACGTTAATTAGATAGTTTACCTCATCGGTAGTTGGGGAAACTACATTTATCCAACAATCGTCGCTAAGTTCCGCCTGAATACGGGTAGTGTTATTAACAGTTTTTAAAATTTCTATCATACATCACCTATCAGGTTAAATCAGCTACTATATCTATTATAAAATTTATTATCGGCTAAGTCAACCGCTAACAGCATTACTAGGTAGGTTGTATATCGGCACAACCTCTTTTGGATTTGTGTCATAGGGTCTAATCTGCTTTTGCAACCATTTAACATCATGCCAACCACCATGCTTAAAGCCTGCGCAGGTGTAGATGCCTATCTCACTGAATCCAAACTTTTTATGAAGTGCTTCGCTACCATTATTAGGCATTGTTATACCGGAGTAAGCGTTATAAAATCCTTGCATTTTAAGCAGTTCAAAAAGTTTATCATACAGTTTTGAACCAACACCATTACCGGTGCAACTTGTATCAAGATAGATAGATACTTCTACATCAAAACGGAATGCAGGACGATCTCGATATAGGGATGCATAGGCATAACCTACAATCTTTTCGTCGGTTACATAGACAAGATAGGGGTAATAACTGCTTATGTTTTTTACCCGTTGTGTAAACTCGGCTATAGTTGGAACATCTATTTCAAATGTAATGGTTGTATTTTCTATGTATGGACTGTAGATTTCCAGTATACGCTCACTGTCCCTCTCGGTGGCCTGCCTAATGATACCTGTTATCATAAAAACCTACCTGTTCTCGGTTGCTTTCATGGCGTCAAGGGTTTTTAGCAACAGTTCGTCAAGCTGCCAGCCAAGATTATCGGCTCCTTTTTGTATTGTGTCCCTATCACAACCTGCGGCAAAGGCTTTTGTTTTAAATTTTTTCTTTACCGATTTTAAATCCATATCCGATACACTTTTAGATGGTCGCATAAGGGCTGCAGCACCTATAAGGCCTGTAAGTTCATCTACTGCAAACAATATCTTTTCCATCTGACTTACCGGCTCTATGTCGGAGCATATGCCATAAGCGTGACTGGCTATTGATCGTATTGCGCTCACCTCTATTCCTTCTGCCTCTAAAAGCTCAAAACATTTTTTGCAGTGCTCGGTTGGGTATCTACCGAAATCCACGTCATGTAGTATGCCAATCGCCGTCCAATACTCAACATCCTCTGCATTCTCGTTGGCAAAATATCCCATTACCTTGCCTACTGTTTCGCTATGCTGTGTATGGAAAGGCTCATCATTATGTTTTTTGAAAATCTCTCTTGCCTTATCTATTGTCAATATAGTTGCCATAAATAGTTCTCCTTTTACAGATGGTCATAGAAGCTGAAATCTTGCTCCTTAAATGTTGGTAATACTTTATCTTTTGGCGATAGCGATGGGTCGCCGCTTAGCTGCCAGTCTATACTAAATGTTGGATCATTATATATAATGCCCCCCTCGTCGGATGGATCATATAAGTTTGTGCATTTGTAGGAAAACTCCGCTATATCGGACAAGACACAAAATCCGTGTGCAAATCCTTCCGGCACATAGAACATAGTCCCCTCTTCCGCGCTAAGTAACACGGACAGGCTTTGTCCAAATGTGGGGCTGTTTGGCCTTAAATCAACAGCTACGTCTAAAACCGTTCCGATAGATGCACGCACAAGTTTACCCTGTGGCTTTAGTTTTTGAAAATGTAGCCCCCGCAGTACACCTTTTACACTTCTGGAGCAGTTGTCCTGTACAAATTCTGCAGAAATCCCACCCTGTGCGAATACATTTTTACGATAGGTCTCCATAAAAAAACCACGCTCATCACCAAATTTTTTCGGTGTAATTATTATTGCATCTTTTAGCGCTGTGGTTGTGAAGGTAAAGTTGGACATATACCACCCTTATAAAACATCTTTCTGTTATACAATAACATAGTTTAGCCTTTTTTTCAAGAAAATAATTGCTAAAAAGGGCTTGACAATTGTGGTCTATTGTTATAGACTAAGGGAAAAGGAGGTCTACAATGATAGACTTAAAACTAAGTAATACAGAATATCGCTTTTTGCAGCTTATTTACGATAATGAACCGTTAAAATCAAAACAATTAGTGGAGGTTTGCCAGCAGATGTTTGGCTGGAAAAAATCCACGACGTTTACTATGCTTAAAAAGTTATGCCAAAAGGGCGTAGTGGAAAATAACGAGTCGATAGTTACGGCCGTAATATCAAGGCAGGAGATGGAAAATTATCGAAGTAGGGATGCGGTAGAGCAGAATTTTGGGGGATCGTTACCCAACTTTCTTACAGCATTTATGGGTGGGCAAAAGATTACTGATCAGGAGGCACAGTTGCTAAAGGCTATTATAGAACAGCATAAGGAGAGCTGAGTATGAGTAATCTATTCGACCTGTTTATAGATCTTACAATTTCCGGAACTGTTGCCGCCTTTGTTGTACTTATAGCAAGGATACTTTTACGAAAGGCTCCAAGACAACTTTCCTATCTGATGTGGGTTGTCGTGTTTATGCGTTTTGCAATACCTTTCAGTGCTGAACTACCTATACTTCCGGCCATAACGGTACAGGGAGGTGTCACACAGGGAACATTAACGGTACCCGATATATCTGCCGGTGTTGCGATTCCTGATATTGGTGCTGCAATTCCTAGTATTACCGAAGCATTGCCGCAAGCCCAAAATGTGACTGAAGTTTTTGTAAATATCTGGCTTGCAGGTGTTATAGTGCTTTTTATCTATATGGTTGCTTCCTATATAATTATTAAGATAGGTGTACGCTTTGCCATAAAGGAAAAGGGGCGTATCTATCGCTGTGATGATATTAAGACCCCCTTTGTGCTTGGTGTAATTAACCCTAAAATATATCTACCAAGTAATATTTCTCAAGAAGACTTTAATAATATTGTGTTGCACGAGCAGGCACACATTAACCGTTTTGACCATCTAACAAAACCTGTTTTCTTTGCTATAACCATGATACATTGGTTTAATCCTTTTGCATGGATAGCATATCATTTTATGAATAACGATATGGAGATGGCTTGTGACGAAAGGGCTGTTGCGAAAAAAGAAAACATACAAAAGGTCGGATATGCTGAATCGCTTTTGCGCTTTGCTACTGATAGGCGTCTTGTGTTCTCGCCCCTGTTTTCGGTAGGCAATCCCGAAAGGCGCATAATAAATATACTAAACCATCGCAAGGTAGGGGTGATAATAAATTTATTATTACTTTTAGTGCCGGTTCTTTTCCTGTTAGTCAGCTTTAGCAAGATTACACACCCTGTTAATATTATAACGTCACCTCCGGTTGTCAACACAGTGTTTACACAGCCTATGGCACAGCTTGATAAAGGTGAATTGTTGCAGGATTCTAAATATATGCTTCCGCTTAGCGACTTTAAAGTTTCAAGAAGCTATAATCTATCTAATGGCTATATTGAGTACTGGGGCTTAGATATGACTGCAGAAAAAGGTAGTGAAATTTATGCATCTGCAGCGGGTACTGTAATTGAGGTGCAAAAGGAACCGCTTAGCGGCTACGGTAAATATCTTGTAATTGAACATGACAATAAGATATTTAGCCTTTATGCGCACTGTGATGACATAATGGTAGAGCAGGGACAGGTGGTAGAACAGGGCGAAATCGTGGCCGAGGTAGGTAGTACCGGTAACTCCGCCGGATCTCAGCTACACTTTGAGGTTAGGAATGATTTGGAAAATATAGATATTTCGGCATCCGGAGGAGATAGTGCTTTGGAATATCCTTTCTATGCGTTGTACAACCCCCCACAGGTAGAGCAGGCGATCAATTATAGTTATCAACAGTTGAATGATAGCGTGTAAGACATGTTATTAACTAGAAGGTAAAATTATTATGTTTAAAAAAGCTTTTATAAGTTTGGCGCTTATAGTAGCTGTGTTTGCCGCTATGCTACTGCCGGCTTTTGCAGTTAGCACAGCACGGCTGGACGAGCTTGCAGCCGAGTTAGAGGATTCGAAAGTGCAGCAGGATCAGATAGAGGATAATATAGAACTACAAGAAGAAAAGAAACAAAATGCGGCACAACAGCTGGCGATAACCGAGGAACAGATAGAGTTGCTACTTATTGACATTACCGAGCAACGCACGGCAATATCAGCAAAACAACAGCAGATAGATATAAAGATGCTTGACATAGCAACCAGTGAGGTGCTGTTGGGGGAACGGTTAAGGGCGATGTATATTACGCGTAATACCGGAACACTTTCAATCCTTTTAAGTGCAACAAGTTTTTCAGATTTTTTAACGGCTGCAGACTCGGTTCAAAGGGTGGCAAAGGCCGACAACGAGCTTATAGTTGAGCTAAATAATCAGCGGAAAGATTTAGAGGTGCAGGAGGAGGCGTTACAGGCACAGCTACTAGATTTAGAGGAAAAACAACATCAGCTTGAACAGGCTAAGTCAGACTATGGCTCGGCATTACAGCTAGCGGATGAAAGCCTTGATTCCCTAAATGCCGAGTCCGAGGCGGCAAGCATAGAAAATGATAGAATAATGGCAGAATATGAAGCAGCTAAGGCAGAGTATGAGGCTGCAAGGGCAGAAACCGGTGCAAACTCGACCGGCGAATATGTAGGTGGAGACTGGGCTTGGCCTGTGCCGGGCTACCCAAGAATATCAAGCCAATTCGGCATGAGACTTTTAAATGGTATATGGGATGACCATATTGGTATAGATATCGCAACAGAATGGGACGTACAGGAGAGTATTCATGGCAAACCTATTGTGGCATCTAATAGTGGTACAGTAGTAAGGGCTATATATAGTGGCAGCGGTTATGGTAATTATTTGATGATAGACCATGGTGGCGGAATGGTCACGTTGTATGGACACTGCAATTCTCTTGCGGTATCAAACGGGGCCACCGTTTCACAGGGGCAGATAATAGCCTACGTCGGAAACACAGGCAATTCCTTTGGATCACACCTGCATTTTGAGATTGTGCAGGGCGGCGACGCAGTTAACCCCGAGCCTCTTTTACCCCCATATAGCAGTAGATAATAAAAAAATTAGCCGATAAAGTTTAAACCCTTTATCGGCTAATCCTATTTAAATTAAGCTAAAAAGCTAAAGAGGCTAAACCACCTACGGCACCAACAAAAAGTGCTACCAATAAAAAACCTATTACAGTTATAACTGTGCCAATTATACCCAACACCATACCAGCGGTAGCCATACCCCTATGCTGTGTAGGGTTTTTTCGTGCATTAACCCCCAGAACAATACCGATAATAGAGAATACAATTGTAAACATTGAGATAATTGGGATTGAGATAATTGACCCTAAAATTCCTAAAATGCCACAAACTAATGCTGCCACTGCCATAATACACCTCTTAAATTTATTTAGCTATAATATATCACATATAACAGACAGATGTCAAACCGTGCAATAATATATTTGTGTTTTTATTAAATCTTTGATATAATAAAAGAGAAATAACATTATTGCAGTAAACAGGGGCTATATGAATAACGAAATGGATAAGGTTTATCGCTACGAACCGGAGTTTTCACAGCTGGATACTAACGGGTTTTTAAAGCCGTCAGGAATACAATCGGTTGTTAATACTGTAGCAGGCTTACATCTTAAAGATTATGGTGTTGATTTTGCAACATTGATAAACAATAACCTATCGTGGGTGCTACTATCACTTAGTGTCGAGATGGTAAACCCGATAGAAGGGGAAAAGCCACTTTTTGTAAACACCTGGTATTCAGAAAATAAGGGTATATTCTATCGTAGAGAATTACAGGTGAAAAATGAGGGCGGCGATGTAGTTTTTAACTGTGCGACATACTCAACAATACTTGATCTTATAGAGCGTAAAATTTATAGGGCGAAAACACTTCCATTTAAGTTGATGGAGCCGCAAAACATTTTGATGTTAGAGGCTCGCCCCACCTTTAAAGGCAAATATGAATACACCGACATAGAGGTGCATAGGGTTCAACGTAGTTATATAGATGGTCTTGGCCATGTAAACAACGGTCGATATGGTGACTTTTGCTACGATAGTCTAACCGAGGAAGAGGCCGATATGAGCCGGCTACAGCGTATGGAGCTATACTTTGTATCAGAGCTTCGCCCTAATGATAGCTTTACGACCCAAAGGGCGATAGACGGTAGGAAAACCATTATTCATGGTCTTAACAATAGTAGTGAAAAAAGCTCGTTTTTCGGAACATTCGAATACAAATAAAATATAATTTAACTAAAAGGCAATAGATATTTAATCTATTGCCTTTATTTATAGGGCATAAAAACCCCCACATAATCAGGAGAATGGTTCTGATAATGCGGGGGGGCGATAATAGCTATTATGTTGATGCCGCTTTACGTGTTAAGCGATCACACTCTGCGAATGTTGCTCTTAGCTCGGTTACAAGTGGCAATGCCTCAGACACTAGCTGTGTGTCCTTCTTCATGTTTGCCTGCTGTAACCTTGTTAGTATGAAATCATACAGCTTATTTAAATCGGAAGAAAAGTCATAATCCTTTACTAAGGTATCTTGCAGATGTTTTACAATACGTTGAGCCTTAATAAGGTTATTATGGGCCTTTACAGTATCCTTTGCCTCAATATTAAGTATAGCAAGGTTTAAACATTTTTCTGTTTCGTCGAATAGCTTTAAAAGCAACTCGCCGGGAGTCATAGTTAATATTGCCTGTTCGCTGTAGTTACTGTATGGATTAATTGGCATTAGAAAACCCTCCGTAGATTAATTATGCAAACTGACTTGCAAGCCAAGAACTCTGCGAGTTCATGTTAGCGATAACCTGCTCCATTGCATTAAACTCTGCCCAGTAGCGGTCATATTCCATCTGATAGCTACTCTCAAGGCGTTCTATATATTCCTCAATACTAGCCTGTTCACGACCTAAGCTATAGTTGTTCTCTACCATACCGGTGTAGCCTGCCTTGGCAACTATCGAACCTGGGCTTGCACTGCTTGTGCTTGTAGCAGCGTCCAAAATTCCCTCTAGTTGGTATGCAAGGCCGGTGTCCGGCTCGGCAAATAGGTCGGCAAGTTCATCGGAATGCTTTGAAACCATCTCACGCAATAATGTTTCATCTACCTGTAGTTTTCCGCCATCTTTCCAGTCGGAGGTAGTAGATATACCGAATTCGTAAAGAGCAAACTCGGCACCTTCGGGTTTTTGGTATAGGGTAGACCTTAAGTCCTGCATTACACCGGTAAGTATATCGTCGTTACGCAGTAGGCCTTCGCGTGCCTTTTCTTCCCAAAGTTCTATCTCACTTTCGGTCATCTCTTTTTTCTGATCATCGGTAAGTGGTGCATACTCTCTATATGAAGATTCTGCGGTAACAAGCCCATTCATCTCCTCTATAGCCTTGTTGTATTCTTCTACAAAGCTAAGTATACCATCTACGATTGCATCAGTATCTTGGTCTACCTGTATGTCGGCAACATCTGGTTTTGCCGATATGCCGTCCCAGTTTGTTTCCTTCAACTCAACCTGTAATCCCGACACCTTAAATTCGTTGCTACTACGCTCGGTTTCTACGCCGTTTATAGATAGTATCGCATTCTGGCCTTCAACTTTATTACCAAGTGTGGAGGGAGTGCTATTCATTGTTACGGTATTACTTCCAAACATCTCGGCAAGCTTTTGTGATGCCTGCTCGTTTGATCCGGTTATTATAACAGGATAGCTTGTAATTCCGGTTATTGCAAGGCGACCGGTATCGGGGTCATAGCTTACATTAGCCTCAGGAGGCGCCTGGTGTTCCTGTATCTGTTGTTCTAGCTGTTCAACTACCTGTGATATAGATTTACCGGCAAGATTTATAGAGATAGGCGGGAATTCCGAACCTAAATCTAAGGATATTGTCAAATCCTGTCCTTCCGGTGCTATTAAATCATCCCTACCCAGTGGTGCGGACATTGTTGCTGATACGCCACTACCGGTACCGAATAGATTGGCAAGTAGGTTACCGCCTGTATCGCTCATCTCAATGTCAAGGCCTGCGCCGCTGTCGACACGCTCGATTGTAACACGATCAGAAAGCGTGGAGTAGGACATCTCAACACCGGCATCACTGTTATTAACAGTATCAATAACATCAGCAAGCGTGCTTTCGCCTGTAAAGGAGAAGTCGACACCGTTGATAGAAAAGTTATAGTTACCACTGGAATCGGCTGATAGTCCAGCCGAGAAGTTAATATCCGAAAGTGCTGTTCCGGTAGAAATTTTTGTGGAACGTCCGTTTGTTATTCCAAGCAGATCGGTAGCGATACCATCAGAGGAACTAATGGTAAGCTGACGACTTTTATCCGGACTACCGTTCGCCTGTACTGTTTCAAAGCTGATCTTGTTACCGCTTGCGGTAACATTAATACCATTACCAAACACAGATTTAATGCTATCATTTAGACTGGCGGCAAGCTCGTCGGCACTGGATGTGGATGTGCTTACCTTTACTGTTTTGGAGATGCCGTCAAGATTTAAAGTAAGATCAACCTCGGTTGGTTTCTCGGCAAAGGTTACACTTAAACTTTCGCCTTTTCTGCCTGTATTAAGTCCCGACATTTTACTGGCAATACCGCTTGAGGATACAACCTCTATCTCGGTACCCTCGCCAGCCTTTAAGGATATATTTCCTGTGTCTGCATCTTCCTCGACAGTGATACCAAGCGATGCAACATCAGATGCAAAGTTTGCACGTACCTGTTCGGCGGTGTTTCCGCGTAGCGTAATCTCCTTGCTTGCACCACCAACGATTCCTATAGTCATTGTACTATCGGTAAGTTTACTTAAATCCACATCACCTGATATAGTAGCATCGGTTAGGTCCGATGCACTTGTTACAACGGTATTTGTCGCAAGTTGACGGATGTAATCAACAGAAAGCTGGTCTCCCGAGTAGTCGGAGCCGGCCTCTACCGATAGATAGTTAGACATAATGCTATCAAGTGATGGAGTATACTGGTTGAAAAATGTTTTAGACATTAAGTTGGTGGTTGGATTTGCATAGTCGAAAAACCGGCTCTGCAAGCTACGCAACATAGTAGCAGTATCACGATACATCTGTTGTGTATATTCAAGCTGAACCTTGCTTGCTTCCTGTTTTTCTATCTTTGCCTTTGTCCCTGCGAGCATCTCCTCCACCATTGTGGTGGTATCCATGCCCGAAACAAGACCGGCCATGCCACTGCTGCTGGCACTTAGGTAAGAACTGGTTGATGATATCCCGGACATAATTTCCTCCTGAAAAACAAAATATAATAATTGATAAAATCTATATTAACTCTTAAATACTATATCGTCACACATTATTAAAACTTTAGCCTTATTTGTAATTTTTTTAATAAAGTATAAATTTATATTATATTATGTCAGGATTAGCGCTACATAATGCTTGTAATTTATGGCATTATATGATATTATATTAGCTAATTATAGGATACAATGAGGTAGTTTTGACTAAAGTTTTAGGTTACTTTCAGGTGCTATTTAGATATTGGCCACTACTCTCGCATTTAATAAAACGGGATATAACACTAAAATACCGTCGTTCGGTTCTGGGTATTTTATGGAGTCTACTCTCACCACTAATGATGATGGTGGTCTTAACTGTAGTTTTTTCCTATTTTATGAGATTTGAGATTCCCAACTTTCCTGTGTATGTGATGACAGGCCAGCTAATCTTTAACACCTTTAACGATGCGACAACCGGTGCAATGTCCAGTATTATGGGGGCATCCCATCTAATCCGTAGGGTTTATATACCTAAATATGTTTTTCCGATGGAAAAGGTAGCTTTTGCCTTTGTAAATATGATATTTACATTCTCGGCATTATTGTTGGTAATGGTTGTTACAGGGCAACCTTTTACACTACACACTCTCCTCTTCCCAATACCCATGATTTTACTTTTCTTTTTTATGCTGGGTTGCGGACTGATACTTTCAGCACTTGTTGTGTTTTTTAGGGATGTAATGCACTTCTATACAGTGTTTATGACAGCCCTAACCTACCTTACTCCGATATTTTATCCGGTGGATATGCTGCCGGGCTATGTGCAACAGATCATAAAAATAAATCCACTATACTGGTATGTAAGCTTTTTTAGACAGGTAATACTTTACAACTCAATGCCTACCGCGGAGCAGCTGATTCTATGTACCCTTTTTGCCGGCGTAGCGCTGATTATAGGTCTTGTATTATTTAAGAAAACACAGGATAAATTTATATTATATGTTTGATTCAAAGGAATTTATACCGGCAGAAAAGCCCGTTGCTGTCGAGGTATCCAACGTTTCCATGCGGTTTAATCTCGCAAAGGAAAAGCTGGATAGCTTTAAAGAATACATGATAAAATTTTTACAGGGCAAACTTAGCTTTAATGAATTTTATGCTCTAAGCGATGTAAGCGTTACGGTACATAAAGGCGAAATATTTGGCATTATCGGACTTAACGGTAGTGGTAAAAGTACGCTTTTAAAGGTTATTGCAGGCGTGTTTAAGCCAACAACAGGTAGTGTTAAGGTTTATGGCAACATAGCACCACTTATTGAGCTTGGAACTGGTTTTGATCCGGATTTAACAGGACGTGAAAATATCTTTCTTAACGGATGTGTTTTAGGATACTCCGAGGCTTTTTTAAAGGAAAAATTTGACGAAATTGTAGATTTTGCAGAGCTGGCCGATATGATAGATGTTCCGGTGAAAAACTATTCGTCCGGTATGGTCAGCCGCCTTGCTTTTGCAGTTGCTACTGTAGTAGAGCCGGATATATTAATATCAGACGAGGTTTTATCAGTAGGAGATTTTCTCTTTACCAAAAAGTGCGAGGATAGAATAAATTCACTGATAAAAAATGGTACCACCGTGCTATTGGTAAGCCATGATATACATCAGATTGAGCGTATGTGTAACCGTGCGGCATGGATAAAAAACGGTAAGATAGTTATGATAGGCAATACAACGGAGCTTTGCGAAGCCTACAGCCACTCTACAAGGTGATATATGTCAGATAATGCCCCACAACGAGATAGTGTTTCCGCCGCCATAAAGCGCAATCTTTCATTTAAAAGACTTGCATTACATGGTAGGCGGCTTTTGCATTGCTACAAAACTAAAGGGCTGGAGGCCGCAGTAAAAGAGGTAACTTTTCGTGTAGCACTTGCAACGCACAGCGAGATATGGATGTACCGTGCAGATGTCCCCTTAAAAAAGGAGTTAAAGGAACAACGTCAAAAAGTGTTTAAAAAAATGCCAAAGGTATCAGTAGTGGTTCCGGTATTTAACCCCCCACAAAAATTCTTTAAAGAGTTACTGGTAAGCGTGGTCAATCAAAGCTACCAGAACTACGAGCTAATACTTGTCGATGCAGGTGATAGCAGGGCAACTAAAAAGATAGTTGAAAGTTTTAACGACGAAAAGATAAAGCACATAGCAATAGAGAATAAGGGAATATCAGAGAATACAACAGTTGGGCTACAGGCTGCAACAGGAGATATAATTACACTTCTTGATCATGACGATCTACTATACCTTAACGCGCTTTACGAAATTGTAAAGGCATTTAACGATACAGACGCTGAGTTTATCTACAGCGATGAAATTATACTTTCGGCCGATTTAAAAAAATTATCGGAGTTTCACTTTAAACCGGATTTTTCTCCACACTATCTTAGCTGCTGTAACTATATAACACATCTCAGCGCATTTTCTTCAGAATTACTTGACCGCGCAGGTCGATTTGAGCTTAAAGACTATGAAGGTGCGGGTGACTTTGACTTAATACTAAGGCTAACCGAAAAAGCAAACTGTATACATCACATACCTAAAATATTATATTTTTGGCGTGGACATGCCGGATCTACCGCTGCGGGGATAGATGCAAAACCCTATGCTATTACGGCAGGTGCAATGGCATCAGAAGCACATTTTAACCGAATAGGTAGGGCAGCTGATGTAATAGCAATTGAGGGGAGACCGGGTGCATATAGACCGCGTTATAGGGATGTCGAGGGGTCAGTATCGGTTGTTATTCCAAACTATGAACATAAGGACGATCTAAAACGCTGCCTTGACACCCTTTATGCTAATGCAGGCATTGATGATTTTGAGGTGATTGTAGTAGAGAACAACTCTAAATCATCCGAAATATTTGAATTTTACGATATGGCAGTTAAGCACTATCCGCGTCTTACCGTAGTAAAATACGATGGTAGTTTTAACTTTTCAGCAGTATGTAATCGTGGTGTAGAATCAGCAAAGGGCAAACATATACTTTTGCTAAACAACGATATAGAGGTTACCTCGGCTGAATTTTTAAGGGAATTACTAAGCTACTCATCTATGCCGGAGGTTGGTGCGGTAGGTGCAAAACTATACTATCCCAATGAAACGGTACAGCATGCCGGAGTTTTTGTAGGTATAGGTGGTTCGGCTGGGCATAGTCACAAAGCACACCCTGCAACATCAGGCGGTGATATGTATCGTCTTTGTACAACACAAAATCTGCTTGCTGTAACAGGGGCGTGCTTAATGGTAAAAAAGAAACTCTATATTGACCATGACGGTCTCGATGAAAAGAAATTTGCAGTTGCCTTTAACGATGTTGATTTTTGTATTAGGTTGCATAAGGCAGGATACCTAAATGTTATGACTCCATTTGCCGAGGCATATCATCATGAAAGCCTTTCACGAGGGAGCGATGAAACTGGCGAAAACCATAAACGGTTTTTGACCGAAAGGGACAATTTGACAAGCATGCATAGCGATATATACGATAAAGGTGATCCATATTATAACCCACACCTAACGCTCGAAGATGAGAGTTATGGTTGGAAATAAGCAAACAACAATTTAGGAGTATACCATGAAGCTAACATTTTTAGGTGCTGCCGGTATGGTAACCGGAAGTTGCACGCTGCTTGAACAGGGATCCTTAAAGCTGATTGTGGATTGCGGTATGTTTCAGGGGAGGGACCATGACCTGATACAGACATTACCCTGTCACGCGTCCGAAATTGATGCTATCGTACTTACCCATAGCCATATAGACCATTCTGGTCACATACCGATGTTGGTAAAGCATGGATTTAACGGCGTTATCTACTCTACATCGGCTACACGCAGATTAGTGGAACTTTTGTTGTTTGATAGTGCACATATTCAACAATCTGAAGTTAATTGGAAGAATAAAAAGCTTATTCGTGCCGGAAAACCGCCTGAGGAGCCAATATATAACGAAGAAGATGTTAAACAAACACTTAGGCTTTTCAGCTCAACTGAGTACCATACGACAATAGAAATTACACCGGATGTAAAATTAACCTTTTACGATGCCGGACATCTTTTAGGCTCATCAATCGTAAGAATAGAGCTAACTGATGACAATGGAAAAAGGAGAGGGCTTGTATTTTCGGGAGACCTTGGAAATGATAGTCGACCATTGCTTTGTGACCCTGACCATATCACTTCCGGTGATTGTGTTGTTATGGAAAGCACATATGGTGCAAGGGTGCATCAGGGCCTTGACAATACAAAAGAAGAGCTGAAAAATATAGTTAAATCTACCTTTGCTAAGGGTGGTAAGGTAATAATTCCCGCCTTTGCAGTAGGCAGAACACAGGAGCTTTTGTATCATCTACGTGAGCTATACGATGAGGGCGCCTTTAGGGGTTATGAGCATTGTCCGGTATTTGTGGATAGTCCACTTGCTGTTGAGGCTACAAGATTATTTGAAGAATATGCTGATAGCTATTTCGATGAGGATACCCGTAAGGTTTTACGCCGTGGTGATGACCCGATAAGCTTTGATCAATTGACCCTATCGGTTACAACGGAAGAATCTCGTAGAATAAACAACTATAAGGGTTCTTGTATAATAATTTCTGCATCAGGCATGTGTGATGCAGGCCGTATAAAGCACCACCTAAAATATAACCTTTTTAATCCTAAAAACAGCATATTGTTTGCCGGATACCAGGCCGAGGGCACACTGGGAAGACGACTTATCGAAGGTGCAAAAAAGGTTAACATATTCGGAGAGACCATATCGGTCAAGGCTTCTGTTAAAAAGATTTCAGGTATTTCGGCACATGCCGACCAGCCGGCACTAGTAAAATGGATAGACCATTTTTCACCAAACCCGCAGATAGTTTTTCTAAATCATGGTGATCCGGAATCTACCTTAGCATTAGCTAAACTTGTTGAAGAAAAAATTGGTGTTAAACCGTTAATACCTTCCTTAGGCGATTCATTCACTCTTGACTTCACAGGGGAGCAACAGGTAAAGCAGGCCGCTGTTATACCACAACAAAGCCCAATAAAAGCAGAGGCAGATCAAGCCCTTTCAAGGCTTTATGCTGTTGCCGGAAAGATTGGTTACCTACTGGAGACCGATCCAAACGGCGAGCATGCCGACATACGTGTCGCTGCAAAGAAGATCGAAGAGCTGTGGGAGCTACTAAAACAGGATAAAAACACATAAAGGAGTACAATGATAGCAATAATCGACTATCTTGCCGGCAATGCACCAAGTGTGCTTTCTGCCGTAAATAGACTTGGTTTTGAGGGTAAACTTGTAGATAATCCTGCAGGACTTGAAAGTGCCGACTGCATAATTCTTCCGGGTGTTGGAAGCGCAGGTGCAACAATGAAATCGCTTAGTGAGGCAGGGTTTATAGAGCCTATAAATAGGTTGGTCTTAGAGCAAAAAGTTCCTTTTTTAGGGGTGTGCGTAGGTATGCAGATACTTTTCGAGCATAGCGAAGAGGAGGATGCCGATTGTTTAGGATGGTTAAAGGGTAGTGTTATTCGTTTTGACCACAAGGGTCTAAGAGTCCCACAGATGGGATGGAACCACGTTGAGTTTAAAAAATCGGTACCATTTGATGCAAAGGATGATTATTTTTATTTTGTCAACTCCTATCATGTTTGCCCAAAGGATCAAGATGTAAGTTGGGGCGTAACTGAGTATGGAAGCCAGTTTACCTCTGCTGTAAATAAGGACAATATATACGGAACACAGTTTCATATAGAAAAGAGCGGCCCAGCCGGACTTGCATTACTTAAAGGCTTTTTAGAGGGAGGTGCAAAATGCTGACTAGACGCTTAATTGCATGCTTTGATGTTGTGAACGGTATGGTTACTAAGGCACAGCAGTTTGAGGACAATATAAATGTTGCACCCGCTGAGGAGCTTGCCGAAAAGGTTTATGCGGATGGTATAGATGAACTTGTTTTTTACGATATAAAGGCAAGTGCCGAAAAACGTAAGATTGATATCGAGATGGTAAAGAAAGTAGCATCTAAGGTGTTTATACCGTTTACAGTCGGTGGTGGAATTAAAAGTCTTGATGATATGTATATGACACTTAAAGCCGGTGCTGAGAAGATAAGCATAGACTCCATGGCAGTACGCAACCCAGAAATTATTACACAGGGAGCCAATGCCTTTGGAGCACAATGTATCGTATTGTCCACGCAGGTCAAATTTGTAGGGGTCAGTGAAAAAATACCAAGTGGTTATGAAGTGTTTATTGATGGCGCACGCCTTGCAACCGGACTTGATGCGTTAGAGTGGGTGAAAAGAGGGGAAGAACTTGGTGCAGGCGAAGTCTGCCTTAATAGCATTGATAACGATGGTATGGTTGGCGGATACGAAATGAAAATAACAAAGGCTGCAGCCGATATGCTCTCTGTTCCATTGATAGCCTCCGGCGGTGCAGGAACTCCGCAACACCTTGCCGAATTGTTTAACAACTGTCCGGCACAGGCAGCTATTATGAGCAGTATGCTTTATTCGCCAAGGCTTAGTAAAAATTATACTGTAGGTGAGGTAAAAGAATATCTTATTGCAAACGGTGTTCATATGAGGCCGCATGGTGGTGGAAAGGGTTAAAGATGAAATTTAGTAAAATTGGGGTGCTTGGCGCCCTTGAGGGTGAAATTAAACTAACAGTTTCGAAGATGTCTGATGTTGTCAAAACTACTGTTGGAGGCGTAGACTTTTATAACGGTAGCTATAAGGGCATTTCCCTTGTCGTCTGCTGTGCAGGGATGGGCAAGGCTGCGTCTGCGGCAGCAACTCAACTGCTATGCAGCCATTTTAGTTGTGATGCTGTAATATTTAGCGGTATCGCAGGGAATATGAGTGGAAGAGTGGGAATTAATGACGTTGTTTTGGGTGAAACGGTTTTTTATCATGATGCAGAGATAGACATGCTTGCACAGTCCTACCCACATCTAAAAGGTTACAAGGCTGATAAGACATTGCTTGCCGCTGCCGATAAATCCTGTGCCGAACTTTCAATTAAACATCTTTGTGGTAGCATTGCAACAGGCGATTTGTTTGTGGGAAGTGATGCCCTTAAGGCAGACATACGTTCCCGCTGTAATCCCGATTGCGTTGAGATGGAGGGTGCATCGGTAAGCCATATCGCTGCAAAGAATGATGTCCCTTGTCTTATTATTCGTAGTATTAGCGATAATGCGGACGATGTTGCCGGAGTTGAAGTTGCGGGTAATATTGAATTTGATATTACCGAGTTTTGCGAGACAGCCAGCTCTATTTTACTTAAAACAGTAGCTATAGCAAACGATATTACTTAAAGTATTATTGCCTTGACTTAAAATACTATACAGCTACATTGTTTTACAGATGTTGACAAATATAAATACATATAGTATACTGTGTAAAATAGTATAGGTGTACAATTTTTTAAGTTTAATTTGTATTATATAGAAAACAAGGAGCAATATGCGATTTGTAAAGGGTGATAAAAAGATTCCTTTTTACAACAAAGAAGGAAAAAAGCCTGCTGTCAATTCTGCACAGCAGATGCCGGAGCAACCTAAAGAGGTTGTGCCGCCTGTTGATATGCCCAAAAAAGTTGAGATTACAATAGATAATAGCCCTGTACTTAAAAGAGGAAAGCCTGGGTCTGTTACAAATGTGCTTAACAATGTAAAAAAGGGTAGAATAGACAAGGCAGAGCCCGTTAAGCCTGTTAAACCGATTGATCAGCCAGTGAAACAGCAGGTGGAGAAACCGATTGAAAAAAAGGTTTTAGCAGATAATATTCCGGAAGAGTTACAGCCGATAACGATAGAACTTATAAAGGATAACGTTAAGGATAGTACAGATGTAAAGGTCAATCCATTTACTGAAAAATTAAAGCAGATGGACGAGGTAGCGCCTTTAAACGATAAAAAAGGTTCTAGACGCAAAACAACTGATAAGGATAATAAAAAGTCCGAACCGTCCAATGCAAAAAAGAAATCACGTGTAGCATTAATTTCGGCTGTTGTGGGATTCTGCTTTTTATTAATGGTTGGATCAGTGCTTGCACTTTGGCATTTTTCTGGTGGTAACCCTTCTTCGTTTTTCGGAGTTGCGGTTGTTACCCAAACCACTGTAGAGGCCGATGAAGCCGCGGTACTACCAACCGGCACTCCGGTAATAGAGTATCAGCTATTAAACAATGCGGAGTCATCGCAGACCCAAGGAATTGATCTCTCGCTTGCCTCGGCAGAGGACCTGCTTGAGATACGTGTTGTAGATGATACAGGAACTCCGATAACAGGAATACCATTTACAATAACACTGATTGACCCTAAGGGTCAAAAATCCATACATACAATAACCGATGAAACAGGCTTTTTAGAGATAGATGAACTAGAGGAGGAAGGTAGCTATATAGCAATTCTTCACCCAAGTGATGGTTACCCAGCTATAAAGCCAAAGATTGTTGATGTAAAGTTGACAATAGATACAAACCCCCTTGATGAGGAGGATTTAGAGGATCTTATTGTAGATGAATCTGATATAGATATATCGCAGGAGGATGCCGAGTTTAACGGAAGCTCCCCGCCTGTAGATTCTAATGGTACCGCACCACCGCCGGCGACAGACCTTGGTGATGAGTTGCCGTCAGAAGGTGGAACAACCACCCCATCAACAGAGGCTGTTTACTATACCCCTAAAACTGCCGATAGTGAGTTTACCGTAACTACCGGTACATATGCGAACAGAACGTTTAAATTTATTACCGATGCAGAGGGCAAGATAATCGGCGCCGAAGAAATCATATCCACAGTTACTACCGCATCGTTTAATATATCCACAGGGCTTTTAGGTAGTTTGTTTACAAAAACAAGTGATGAGATTATTCCAATAAATAGCTCTCCGGCAGAGGGAGGGATATCTTCTTCAGTACTAAGCAGCTCTACATCAGCTTCGTCTAGCTCGACACCATCATCCAGTAGCGTGTCTACACCGTCGTCATCTTCCTCGTCGAGTACATCTATACCGTCATCTTCATCATCGTCGGTGTCGGTACCTTCGTCAAGTATCCCTTCATCAAGTAGCTCAACCACAACGCCGCAGATAACAACTAAACCGGTACCGGAAAGCGAGCTTTTTAACGGTTCGGGGACAAACCGTGTAATGAACGAACCATTTGCAAGCTTTGCAACAAAGCATGAGCCGGAGCCGGAAGTTACAATTAAAACCGGTTGGCATGGCGATTACTACTATGATGCAAACGGAAACATGGTTAAGGATGGTCGTTATATTATAGGTGGAGTAGAATATTATTTTGGTGCAGATGGCAAAGCGTTAGAGATTACCGCAGGTGATGGTATCGATGTTTCTAAATGGCAGGGTGTTATCGATTGGAACGCAGTTGCGGCAAGTGGAGTCGACTTTGCAATTATACGTGCAGGTTACCGTGGCTACTCTACCGGAAAACTTGTAGAGGACCCCTACTTTAGGACAAATCTTAACGGTGCAATCGCTGCAGGACTTGATGTTGGAGTCTACTTCTTTACGCAGGCTATTACAGTACAAGAGGCTATTGAGGAGGCAAGTTTCTGCCTGCAGCTTACAGCTGGTTACAGCCTTGCATACGGAATAACGTTTGACACCGAGTATCAGTCCGGAGGTCATGCAAACAATATCTCAAAAGCTGTAAGAACACAGATAACAAATGCATTTTGTGATACCGTGCGTAACGGCGGCAAGATACCGATGGTTTATGCAAGCAAATCCTGGTTCCTAAATCAACTTGACTACAGCGCGATAGATCACAATAGAATCTGGCTTGCACACTACACCGCACAGACAGATTTCGCCTATCGTTATGATATATGGCAGTACACCAGTACCGGAAGATGCCCGGGAATTGCGGGCAATGTTGATTATAACTATAGCTACAAAAGATAGCTTTAAATCACAGAAAACTTATATTAACGTAGTCAAAATTAAATAATAAAAGGTCGGAGCTAGCAAACTGCTAGTTCCGACCTTTTTTATTTTGTAATAAATTAAAGCTAATAAACTACGGTGCAACCATAATCTGCAAAAACAAAAACATGTTTTGTAACCCTTTTGTTACCAATTAAGCGTTTTTTACTTTGCAACTATCGCATATGTAAAAAAACAAAAGATAAAGTTGTTCAATATAACAAATTAAGTTAAAAATATAAAAATGATATTGACCAACTAATGGGTAGGATGTATAATGTAGTAGAAGTAAAACTGAGTTTCACATAGTGAAATTGTATACAAAAAAATGAAAATTTTTTGTAACCATAGAAATTTAGTTTTAAATAGACAGATGAAAATTAAATAATATAATAATACGATTTAATAATAGTAGCTGTTTGTGTTAAAAATATGAGATCGACACAGCACATGGTGCAGATGAGGAGTGTTAAATGTCAAAAGTTGTATTTCAAGAAAAAGCAAGAGAGATTCCGGTAATGCGTGAGACCGATGTCCTTGTAGTTGGCGGTGGTCCTGCAGGCATCGCAGCGGCTGTAGGTGCAGCACGAGCCGGTGCTAAGGCACTAATTATCGAAAGGTATGGTTGCCTTGGTGGTAACATTACTCTTGCAGGTGTTGAGTCGTTTGCTTGGTATCGCCACGAGGGCACTATCGAGGCCGGTGGTATTGCAATTGAGCTTGAGGAAAAGGCCATCGAATGGGGGATCGCCACTAAAGAGGTACAGTCCGAGAGTATGGTGTTCGACACCGAGATGTTTAAACCTCTTTTAGATGATTTTGTACTTGAGGCAGGTGTTGAGGTTCTTTTCCATACCCTAGTAACCGATAGCATTACTGAGGATGGGCTAATCAAAGGTGTTATTACCGAGAGTAAATCCGGCAGGCAGGCAATATTAGCAAATCGTATAATTGATTGCTCTGGTGATGCCGATATAGCAGCATTTGTAGGCGCTCCATTCACAATGGGTGAAAAGGACGACCTTATGGGTGTAACAACTACATTTGTTTGTAAAAGTGTAGAGACAAAAAAATTCAAGGATTATATAGATAATGATCTTAAGCCTACCTACAGAGATTGGGGCGGCGGTGAGTGCTGGAAACAGATTACAACCGGTAAAGAGGATGATATGTTCTCTCCTTTTATAGAGAGGCCGTTTATCGAGGCGAGGGAAGAGGGTATAATTAACCCAGAGCCGGGTGTTGCAATTGGTGGCACATACAGTAATATTGATGATGAAACCGGCGAAGTTCTACAGATGAACATGGTTTTCATGAGTGGTTTTGACTGTACCGATGTAGAAGACCTAAGTAGGGCAGAGATAGTTGGCCGCAGAAGTGTTTTAGAAGCAATGAAAGGTCTTAGGGCAAAGGTTCCGGGCTTTGAAAATTCAAGGATAAGAAATTTTGGCTCTGCAATAGGAACAAGGGAATCTCGTAAGATTAAAGGACGTGCATACCTAACAAGGGAGCATGTAACAGACCAGGGACGTTTTGAGGATACAATAGGAATCTTCCCAGAATTTATCGATGGAAGAAGCTACCTAATTATCCCAACAACGGGAAGATATTATCAGATACCATATGGCTGTATGGTACCGGAGAATATCGATAATCTACTGGTAGCAGGAAGGTCTATATCCGGCGATGAGGTAGCTCATTGTTCGTATAGAAATATGTCTTGTTGTGTCGTTACCGGCCAGGCTGCCGGAGTTGCAGCTGCTATCTCACTTAAGATGGATACCACGACATCAAAGGTGGATGTAGCAGAGGTACAAAACGAACTAAAAAGGCAAAAAGTAAGAATTCATTAGGATTTGAGGAGGATCGTAAGTAATGAAAAAATTCATGAGCATTCTGATGGCTATCGCACTTTGCACAGCCACACTAGTTAGCTGCTCGGCTCCTGCAGAGGAAGCTCCAGCAACTACAGAGGAACCTACTTCCACATCTACAGCAACAGAGGGTGAAGACACTGCAGAGCCTGCAGGTGATGCACCTACAGCAGAGAACCCCAAAACATTCATGGTAAGCCATACATTCTACGTAGGCAACCCACTTGACCTTGCGCTAGTACAGGCAACAGAGGCTATCACCGAGAGAACCGGTGGTGCACTACAGTTTGAGCTGT
>CAYJKW010000002.1:0-2826 GCA_964370765.1 uncultured Oscillospiraceae bacterium | reverse complement strand
CAGGCAACAGAGGCTATCACCGAGAGAACCGGTGGTGCACTACAGTTTGAGCTGTTTGACGCAGCACAGATCGCAAACGGTGTTGATGGCGCTGAGCAGTGTGTTAACGGTGCTGATTTCATCAACGTATTTGAGACAAGCTGTATCGTTGACTGGGTACCGGAATACGCTTCTCTTGCAGCTCCTTTCCTTGTTGACTCTCAGGAAGAGTACACAGAGCTTGTACAGGGCGAGTTCGTTGCAGGCCTAACAGAGAAGGCAGCTGAGGCTGGCATCAGAGTTTTAACCTACGACTATGGCTTCGGTATGAGACATATCGCTTCTAAAGATATCCCGATCAGAAGCTTAGAGGACCTACAGGGTTACAAAATCCGTGTTCCTTCTACAAGTGTTTGGTTAGACACATTTACAATTCTTGGCGCAAGCCCAACAGTTGTACCGTGGGCTGACGTTTACAACGGCCTTGAGACTGGCCTAATCGAAGGTTACGAGATGCCTAACGGCGACGATTTCGACATGGGCATGGGCGAAATTCTTAACTACAAGACAGAGACTGGTCACTTCATCGGCCTATCCTCCGTTATGATGTCTGAGGCTGTTTGGCAGTCACTATCAGAAGAGCAGCGCACAATCATGCAGGAAGAGTTTGATGCAGGTGCTGTATACAACAACGAGCTTATCGAGGAGTTTGACTCCACAGGCCGTCAGGGTCTAATCGACCAGGGCGTTGAGATCATCGAAGTTGACCGCGAAGAGTGGAGAGAGGCTGCACAGCCTTACTACGAGACTCTACCGGGCTGGGAAGATGGTGCATACGACCTACTATTCGAAGAGCTTGAAGCTATCCGTGCTGCATAATTAGCGGTACCAAGCAAAAATTAAAATCTTTTTAGTGGTAACGAGCATGGCGGCTAAATTATTGTTAATTTATCCGCCATGTTCTGCTAAAAGGTTTAATTAAGAAAAGGAGCGATTATGGGCAATTCGTCAATAAAAAGAGTATTAAAGTTTGTAGCAAATCTTGATGAGTTTATCGGTTATGCTGCACTTGCCGGGCTAACGATTTTTACTGCAATTAACGTTGTACTACGTTATTTTTTCCAGTTTACAATAAGTGCTGCAGAGGAACTTTCACTTATTACCTTTATCTGGGCATCCTACCTTGGTATTGCCGCCGCATTTAAGGTAGATGAGCACATTGCGATTGATATTTTTATTAATATGCTACCACCAAAAGCACGCAAGGTAGCCGATATTATTATTATGGCATTCCTGACACTGCTAAGTGGTGTCTATACATATTATAGCTTCTTACTTACTATAAATACAGGTGCTAAGGCATCTCGTGTTTTAAGCCTAAGCTATGTATATATTAACGTTGTTCTTGTAATAGGTTTTGGTCTTATGACAATCTATGGTGTTATTAAGATTGTAAGGTTGATACAGGGCAAATCCACAAAACTACACGATACCGGAATGGTTGATATTCTTGAGGCAGTAAGAGCTGAGAGAGAAGCAGAAGCAGCAGCAGATGCTGAGGCTGTAGCAACAACCAAGATGGACGCAGCAAACGACGAAGTTAAAGAGTGAGGTGAACGGTTTGGAAGAATTTTTAGGTTTTTTGCCACTGATATTGGCATTAGTACTACTATTTTTAAAGGTACCGGCCGGATTCTCGCTCATCGCAGCATCCATGACGTACTTTTTATTCATTAATGATTCAAGCCCCCCGCAGCTTGCACTGCAAAACCTAATTTCCGGTCTTGAATCCTACTCGTTACTTGCTATACCGTTCTTTGTAATGGTTGGTGTTGTAATGAACTACTCCGGCATCAGTAAACGTTTGATGAACTTTGCCGATATTCTTGTTGGGCATCTGCCCGGCTCCCTCGGCCATGTTAACGTTCTACTTTCTACACTAATGGGTGGTATCTCCGGCTCCAGTAATGCCGATGCCGCTATGCAGTGTAAGATGATTGTTCCGGAGATGGAAAGGCGTGGCTACCGCACATCCTTCTCGGCAGCGGTTACAGCCTGTTCCGCAATTATTCCTACAATTATCCCGCCCGGCCTAATGCTTATCATCTACTGTATGGTTACCAGGGTTTCGGTTGCAGACCTTTTCCTTGCAGGTTACCTACCGGGTATCGTGCTAACTATCGCAATGATGGTTGTTGTGCATAGAGAGGCAAAGAAACACGGATATGGCGCAACAAGGGAAAAAAGAGCAAGCGCTAAAGAGGTTGTATTCGGCGTTAAGGATGCTATCCTTGCCCTATTCATGCCTTTAGGCCTTATCATGGGTCTTAGAATGGGTCTTTTCACCGCCACAGAGGGTGGTGCTATGTCCGTTATCTACTGCTTTATCGTTGGTGGACTTATCTACAAGGAGATTAAGCTAGAGAACATTATCCCAATCTTTAAAGAAACATTCTACTCAACAGCAACAGTTATGTTTATCGTTGTTGGTGCAAACCTATTCGGTTACTATCTAACATGGGAGAGAATTCCCCACCTACTATCCGAGATGGTGCTAGGTGTTACAACCAACAAGTACATATTCCTATTTGGCCTTAACATCTTCCTACTAATTATCGGTATGTTTATCGATACAGGACCGCTAATCCTTATCCTTATGCCACTACTTATGGGTCCACTTGAGGCTATGGGCGTTGACCTTGTTCACTTTGGTATTGTAATTACATTAAACTTACAGATCGGTGGTCTTACACCTCCTTTCGGCTCCATGATGTTTATCACCTGTTCGATGACGAAGCTCAGTATGAAAGACTTTGTAAAGGCGAGTTTCCCATTCTATGTGTGTGT
>CAYJKW010000001.1:25425-98039 GCA_964370765.1 uncultured Oscillospiraceae bacterium | reverse complement strand
GTAATATTTCGACCATTGCCGATGCAGTGGATGCGGTAAAATATAACGGCCACGTTTCGCTTATCGGTTTTTATGAAACAAGACTTAATGATTTTAAAATTGATATGTTTGTGATGAAATCGGTCACTATGAAGGGTGTTATGAGTGAGTTTGGAGCACCTAAAAGGGTTATCGACCTTATACAGGAGCATAATATTGATTTTACTCCCTTAATTACAAGAGAGTGCACACCGGAAGAAGCCGTGGATTTAATCGCAGAAAAGGATGGAGTTGACAAGCAACGGATTAAAACCATGATTTGCTATACATAATAGAAAGGAATAAAAATGAACATTGCAAATATAATCGACCACACGGTTTTAAAGGCGGATGCATCGGCAGAGACGGTTAAAAGGTACTGTGCCGAAGCTAAAGAGCACGGCTTTGCCTCGGTATGCGTAAACACCTGCCATGTGCCGCTTGTTGCGGGCGAGTTGAAGGATAGCGACGTTAAAACCTGCTGTGTTGTAGGCTTTCCTCTCGGGGCGATGAGCACCGAAGCAAAGGCATACGAGGCTAAAAAGGCTGTATGCGAAGGTGCCGACGAGGTGGATATGGTGATAAACGTCGGTGCATTAAAGGATAATAATCTTGATTTTGTGGGCGACGACATTAAGGCGGTTGTGGAAGCTTCACGCCCCGGCACGGTTAAGGTGATAATAGAGACCTGCCTATTAACCGATAAGGAAAAAATCACCGCCTGCAAACTCTCGGTAGAGGCGGGGGCAGCATTTGTCAAAACCTCCACAGGCTTTAGCACGGGTGGTGCCACGGCACAGGATGTTGCACTTATGAAGTCGGTTGTCGGAGACAAAGCATTGGTCAAAGCGAGCGGCGGAATAAGAACAAATGAACAGGCCGATGAAATGATTAAAGCCGGTGCAGACCGAATAGGTGTCGGCGATGGAGTAGCTTTATTATAAGGTAAAAACAAAGCAGGAGCGTTTAGTATGGGCAGTAAAGTAACAGTTTTTGGTAGTTTTGTTGTAGATTTAATGTCTCGAACACCGCATCTACCCTGCCCCGGGGAGACGGTAATAGGTTCTATGTTCCGTATGGGTGCAGGAGGCAAAGGGTTTAATCAAGGGGTTGCCTGCCACAAATCGGGTGGTGATGTGACTATGATTACTAAGGTCGGCCGAGATATGTTTGCCGATGTCGCCCTCAATACAATGAAAGAGTTAAACATGGATCGCCGTGGCATCCTTGTTACGGACGATGCCGAGACCGGAACGGCGCTTATTCTGGTGGATGAAACGACGGGGCAGAACGAAATCGTGGTGGTTTCGGGTGCTTGTGGCACTATAACCGATGCCGAAATAGATAGCTTTGAGGATATTATAAAAAATTCGGAATATATACTTACTCAGCTAGAGGTGAATTTAGATGCAATCGAAAAAATTATTCTAACCGCCAACAAACTAGGAACAAAGGTTATACTTAATACCGCTCCCATACAGCAGATAAATGATCAGCTGTTAAACGGTATTTTCCTCGTTACGCCCAATGAAGTAGAGGCGCAGATAATGACAGGAGTTAAGATTGACGACGAAGAGTCTGCCCTTAAAGCCTCGCGTTGGTATTTCGATCGTGGTGTAAAAAATGTTATCATCACCTTAGGGTCAAAAGGGGTGTATGTAAACAGTGGGCAGGCAAAAGGAATTATACCACCTTTCAAGGTGAATTCGGTTGATACTACCGGTGCAGGAGATGCATTTAACGGTGGGCTTTTAACCGCCCTATCGGAGGGGATGAATATCTGGCAAGCGGCAAATTTTGCAAATGCTGTTGGCGCACTGTCGGTACAAAAAATTGGCACTACACCCTCTATGCCTACACGAAGCGAAATCGACGACTTTTTAAGTAAATTTAAAATGTAGATTTCAGTAGGCTAACTTTCTAAGCAACCACCTATTAACATACACTGTTGTTTAATGTAAGCTTTGAAAACGAAATACACGCCTGCATGGTTTAGTCGTGCAGGCGTGAAGCTTTAGGAAATTTACAAAGCACGGTATCGCTTTAGGACAAAAGCTTTCCGTTGTTTAAACACAAACTAACCTATAACGAGGAATATGATGTGAAAACCTTCATCAAAAATACGAATTACAAGGATATTCAAGGGATTTCTTTGGAAAACGAGCAGCTACGGGCGATATTTTTGCCAAATCACGGTGCAAAGCTGGCATCATTATTTCATAAGGAAACGTTGAGTGAATTTCTCGTACAAAATCAGAGCGATGCATATGCAACACTCGAATATGGCGGTGATTACGTAAGCTCCGAATGTAGTGGATTTGATGATATGTTCCCCACTATTGATAGCTGTGTGTATGACGAGGCTCCCTGGAGTGGCACTGTAATGCCTGACCACGGCGAAGTGTGTTCGCTAGATTGGCATAGCGAGATAGAGGGTGACGCTGTGCATATGTGGGTGTATGGCGTGCGTTTCCCCTATAGGATGGACAAATGGGCGGAGCTTAAAGGCAACCGCCTGGAGGTAAGATATTTGATCCAAAATCTTTCGGGGTTTGATTTTAACTGTATATATGCGGCCCATGTAATGATAAACTCACAGCTGGGCGGAAAGCTTGGCGTATCCTATCCTGCCAACTCCCCCATTACCTGCATGTTTTCGCAAGATAGCTCCTTCATGAAACCACAAAACCTGTATACATGGCCACACATCTCACAGGATAAGGCAGACTGCTGCGAGACGACGGCAGATGCAAACACCTACAAATTTTACTTTAACGATAAGGACACCGGTGGAAGATGTTCGTATAGATATCCTAATGGGCTGTGTATCGAGATGATACACGATCTACCCTACCTTGGCATTTGGGTTAACAACGGGGCGTTTAAAGGTTACCAAAATGTAGCTTTTGAACCATGCACAGGAATGTACGATACGCCGATAGTTGCACGAGAAAAGATGAAAAGCTGCGTTTTAAAGCGACATCAAAAACTTGAGTTTGGATTAACGTTTGTGATAAGTTGAGGTGGTGCAACGATTGGTTAAAAAACACTCTATCTTTCTATAAGTACCGGCCAATTAAAACGCTGAGAATGTAAGAATTCCCTTAGACAATATTAATTTGTCTAAGGGAATTCTTATGTTGTGCAATCTAAAAATATGTTTTGTTTGAAGGAGTGTGCCTTTTATATCCACCTTAGATCAGGCTAAAGGTAGAGACTCTCGTTTGCGGTTGTGAAAAACTCACAACCTGTCTCGGTAATCAGGAAGGTGTCCTCTATGTTAAAGCTATGGTTTTTACTGCTATAATAAGGCATCTCAAGGCAGAAAACCATACCAGGCTCAAAACAACGTCCCTCGGCCGGTGAGATAAACGGAGCTTCCTCGGTAAAACGATTACAGCCGATAGAGTGCCCATGGTGTCCACGTTTGTAGGCAGGAATATCTGCTTTAATTGTAGATGTTATAGCATGAAAAAGGTCTGCCAGCGGTAGGCCGGGGCCAAGTATCTCTTTTGCAGTTACAACACCCTTACAAAGCGTAGCATATATCTCCTCACGGCGCTTATCCGTAGATTGGCCTATAGCAAAGGTACGGGCTAGGTCGGCTCCGTATCCGCAGTATATCGGGCCACCATCAAGCCTTACAACGTCACCCATCTTTAAGCGGTTATGGCGTGGCACGATTGCAGGGGCAAAATCAGAAGCAAGGGTATGTGCCTGTAGAATATCCATTACATCGCTGGATTGCATCTGGCAGTTCATCTTAAAAGCCTTCATTACATCGGCTTCGGTCATTCCCGGAACTGTTTCCTTTGCAGTTTTAAACATAGCAAGCTCAGAAATTTCTGCGGCTCGGCGTAGCACATCAATCTCCCAAGGGGTTTTGATCATACGAGCTTCCATCAAAGCCTCGCTACAGTCTACTAGGCGCTCTTTAAATGCACCCTCAAGGTACTGCCATTTAGTGTGTGAAATTTTTTCTGCCTGTACACCAACCTTACCACTAGGGCAGGTATCACCAATTAGCTCACATGCCATGCGAAAGGTTAGGTTAAGATCCGGTTGTGCCGGCTTCTCCTCCTCAACCTCTTTAGCATAGTCCTCGATGTATATCCAAACCGGGTAGGATACAATGTTTATGTCCTTACAGCTTGATACGGCTGTCTGGCGCTCAAACTCGTTACAGATAAGTGTTACCTTACCTTCTTTTGGTACTACGGCAACCGTTAGGCCAATCTGGTTAGATTGGTATAAGAACTGGCTTGCAAAACCGGTTGCATAAAAAATTGCTTCCGGTGCAGCTAGGATAACTGCATCTAAACCATGCTTATCCATGCTAGCTTGCAATCTTTTTTGGATTGCTATCTGATCTCTTAGTTCTAACATTTTATTCTCCGATATAATTAATTTTCGTATAATGTGGCTTAGTTAGAATTATCCCAACATATTTGGAAGGAACATAATTATTTGCGGGAAATAGGTAATCACCATTAGGCTAGCAACATTTACAGCCAGGAATGGCCACACTCCGCGAAGCATGTCTATCATATCAATCTTGGTAATAGAGTTAGTAACAAACAGGTTCATGCCGAAAGGTGGTGTGTACATACCTACCGCAAGGTTAGATATCATAATTATGCATAGATGTACACCATCTATACCCATCGATAGTGCCATATTGAATATTAGCGGAGAGAGAATAAGAATTGCCGGAGCACCATCCATAAACATACCTAAAACAAGCAGTATTAGGTTAAGGACAAGAAGGAACACTAGCGGGGAGGTAATGTTATCGAGTAGTAGGCTTGTAATAGTTGTAGAAACCTGGCTAACCGTTAATATCCATGCTAATACAGTGGCTGATGATATTAGTACCATTACCTGTGCACAGGAGATAGCCGAATCAACAGCAACTTTCCATAGCTTTTTCAGATCTAACTCTCTGTAGATAAACATACCTACAAACAATGCATATACTGCAGAAACAGCAGCAGACTCGGTAGCTGTAAAAAATCCTGAATAGATACCACCAAGAATGATTACAGGAACCATAAGTGCAGCACTTGCCTTTTTTGTAGCTGTCCACAGCTCTTTTCTGCTTGCCTTTTTATCACGCGGAAGGTTGTGTTTTCTTGCATAAAAATAGATGTATATTAGGCTACTTATTCCGAATATAACACCGGCCATAATACCGGCCATAAAGCTTTTACCTACCGAAACACCGGTGGTAACACAGAATATAATAATTGTTACGCTTGGCGGTATAATTAGGGCAACAGAACCGGAGGATGCAAGCAGGCCGGCAATAAAGTGTTTTGGATATTTACGCTCTATCATCTCAGGGTACATTACCTTACCGATAGCAACAATCGTTGCCGGGCTAGATCCGGAAAGTGCACCAAAAAACATACTTGCAAGCTGTGTAGAGGCGGCAATACCACCACATAGATGGCCTACCATTGCACGTGCCCAATCAAGCAGACGGCGAGAAAGGCCACCGGTATCCATAAGGTTAGCCGCAAAGATAAAGAAAGGTAGTGCCATTAAAGCAAAGGAATCAATACCGCCGACAAGACGCTGGATAACAATCATTCCATCGGTTGTGGATCCCAATAAAAGCGACATAAATCCTGAAAGACCGAGAGCAACCATAATAGGCGCACCTACGGTGAAGAGGATCGCAAGGCAGATAAGTAATATAGGTATCATTAAACAGTCCTCCTCATTATTCTTCTATTGTATATACACCCAAAACCTGGCTTAAAAAAAGCTCAACAAGATGTATAATGGTTAACCCAGCGCCTACCGGCACACTTAGGTAAACAAGGTAAATCGGCCAACCTAAAGCTGCAGTTTTCTGCCCCGAAGTTAAGGTGAAACTAACATATTCAAGCCCGAAATAAAAAAGTAGCCCGATAAATAATGCACAGGAAAGCAGGATAAATAGGCTGACTATTTTTTGAAAAGTTTCGTTTTTCACACGGCGAATTATGTCTATTCCAAAGTGAGAAGACCGCCTAAAGCAGATTCCACTGCCTATGAAGGTAATCCAAATCATTAAGTAACGCACAGCTTCTTCACCCCACTGTGGAGCAACTCCAAAGCGGCGAGAGATAACAGTAAAGATAATAACTGCAGTAGCAAGTAATAAAGCTACACCTATTACTAGCTTTTCAACCTTTACAAGCTGTCGCATAATTTTAGAAATCGCTGTCATGTTTTATCCTTTCCTTGCAAAAACGGCGGGTGACATGTGACACTCGCCGTTTAGCGTCATATAATCCTCAAGTTATGGATTAAAAATGGTGTGGGTTTTAGTTACGAAGCCTTTGCTGCTACAGCCTCATCAAATGCAGCCTGTAGGCGAGGAATGTAATCCTGACGCCATTCTGTTGTTAAGAATTCATCATAAACAACAGCTGTTGCCTCTTTAAACTCTGCTACCTGATCATCTGTTAGTGCGTGATAGGTACAACCTGTAGCAACCATCTCGTCGATGCAAAACTGGGTATACTCCGGTAGCTCTGCATCAAGTACTGCACGACCGGCAAGCTCTGCCTGACGAACAATTTCCTGTGTAGCCGCATCCTGGGCGTTCCACCACTCAGAGTTTACCATTAGGATATGGCTCTGAGAATCATGATATGTCTCAACAATGTAATCCTGTACCTCGTGGAAGTTCATGCCATAGGTAGACTGTGCCGGATTTTCCTGAGCATCAACAGTACCATTCTGAAGTGCGTTATATGTCTCGGCATAAGCGATAACGATAGGTTGTGCACCAAGTGCATTGTAGGTAGATGTTAGAATGTTAGACTCCATGATACGCATCTTTAGGCCTTCCATATCGGCAACAGAGTTAATATCAGAGTTAGAGGTCATCTGGCGGAAACCGGCAAACCAAAAACCTAGGCCTGTAATACCGGCAGGCTCAAGGCGATCCATAAACTCAACGCCAATCTCACTGTTCATAACTTCGCTAATTACAGATGTATCCTGTGGAAGAAGGTAAGGCATATCGATAAGAGCGATATCCTCAGCGTAAGAAGCGATAATTGCACATGGCCCCATTGCTATCTGAGTTACACCCATCTGTACACTCTGTATAGACTCCGGAATACTACCAATCTGACCATTAGGGAATACCTCACAGGTAATTGCACCACCGGATAGCTCTTCAATCTGTGCAGCCATCTCTTTAATAGCCATGTCTTCCGGTGTGTTTTCCGGCTGTGGATGTGTAAGTTTGATTGTCTGCGTGGGTATTTCGCCTGTAGCGTCTGCAGCAGTATCATCTGTAGCTGCTGATGTAGTGCCGTCTGCCGTCACCTCGGATGTGGCAGGTGCGCCACAAGCTACCAAAGACACTAGCATAAGCAGTGTCAGGCAAATTGCCATAAACTTTTTCATTAATCTTCCTCCTAAAAACTGTTTTGTTTGTATATTCGTCCCCTTTTATAGCCTGCGTTAGCTATTATATGGGGAAAAATTCTGTTTACTGTCTAGATAGCATGCACATCGGTTTTTTCTAACATAATATTTAAAATTTCAATATCGGTCTGACGCATACCAACATTCCCTACATAGCCGATGCTGCGAATTGTACTCTCAGCATCCTCACCAACTATACCCTCTCCTGGTTGGAAAACACGATTATTTAAACTCATATGATGAGCTAAAATCGCTGCTTCTAGTGCTGCTGCTATCTTAGATGCGCAGGAACTTTTTGCACCGTCACAAACTATACCACCCACATTGGCAACTGTATTTATTACGGTTCGGCTTATCGCATCAAAATCTCCGCCAGCAAGATATGTTATACCGGCACCGGCACCGCAAGCGGCACTTACTGCACCACAATAGGCAGAAAGGTTACCGACATATTTCTTTTGATGTATCGAAAGCAGATTACTAATTACAAGCGCACGATATAGCTTATCTTCATCTAATTTCCATGCTTTTGCATACTCTACCACAGGAACCGATACAGTAATGCCTTGGTTGCCACTTCCCGAGTTAATAACTGCCGGCAGTGCACAACCGCCCATACGGGCATCAGAAGCAGCAGCAGCCCTAAATCTCGCTATTGTACCAACTTCATTATTAAAGCAATCCAACATTGTACGACCTACTTCTGCACCATAGCGCCCTCGCAAACCTTCATCGGCCAACGCTCCATTATATTCAATCTGACGCTCTAATATCGGCTTAATGTCTTCAAGTTTAGCGGCCTGTGCAAAATCTAAAATGCCCTGTATCGACATTTTACTTTTATCCCCACGTCGTTTACCGTTAGGGTTGTTGCCAGCCATGTCACCACTGTAGATAACCTCGCCATCTTTTATAATCTCTGCAATGAAGGTGTGCTGATACTGTATAGTAACAGAGGCAAATTGTTCCCCTGAAAAGGCAACAGTCTGAACATATAGATTTTCAACTCCCTCAGCCAGGCTACAGTTACAAAACCCTTTAGCTATTAACTCCTGTGCCTTTTCAATATGAGACGGTTCTATCGATGTTAAAACCTGTAATGCCTCATCCGCACATCCGCCTACAACCCCAAGCACAGCAGCAACATCTATACCCTTAAGTCCACCGGAATTAGGAACGGTTACACCCTTAACATTTTTTATTATGTTTCCGCTACAGTTAACCTCAATTCTGTCAGGAAACGCACCCAATTCATCACGGGCTTTTGCAGATGCATAGGCTATTGCAATCGGCTCGGTGCACCCAAGTGCCATGATTAACTCATCCTGTAGGATTGTCAGATAGTTGTCATATGCTTGTTCGTTTATAGTTGCCATTTTACCCTTTCAAAAACTATTAAAATATATTATGTATCTACGGCATTGGTATAGTTTTGATAATCTTACCTTGTTTTTACCAAAAGTTTACAAAATTGATATTGTTAATATTATCACACTGATATGATTAAGTCAATACCATTATTCTTATTTGTAGTATATATAAAATAATGTTTACATCTAAGAGTTAATTTGTTATAATGTTATACACATTACAACAGGCTATCATCGAGCATTATCCACATATCTCAAACAATTTCATTGTACAGATAGACGAATTGCCATTAAGACGAGGTGAAAATTATGCCGTTACAGAGTTTAAAGCAAACTATTTATGACAAAATATTAGAAGCAATATTAAATTATGAATTTAAGCCACATCAAATCTTAACGGAGAAAGATTTAGTAAAAGCATATGGTTGCAGTAAATCACCGGTACGCGAAGCGTTAATTAGCCTCTGTGATGATGGTGTTTTGAGAAATCTTCCTCGCTGCGGATATGAGGTTGTAAGGTTAACAATAGACGATGTAAACGAAATCCAAAACTTTCGCCGTGCATTAGAGTGCGGGATATTGCGCCAATCTTATACCAACATATCTCCTAAGCAACTGCAAAAATTACGCGAATTAGATCAGCTGTGTGAAAATAGCAGCGATATGTTTAATCACTGGGAAAATATTACAGCATTTCATCTACATCTCATGATGTATTGTCAAAATCAGTATGCATATGTACAGTTAAAGCGAGCCTTAGCTGTAATGCGTCGTGCATATGCCCAATTTTACTGGGACAGGTGGGATGCAACTGCACCACCTTTAGATACAAAAAACCATCACAAGGTATTAGATGCACTTGAGAATGGCCAGATAGAGGATGCTGTTAGCGCACTAAATGCAGACCTAAACGACTTTAGAGGTGTATCGGAAAAAAACAGTTCACTGTATAGCAAGACATAAGTTTTTTCACTTGTTTTTACAATAGATTGAAAAAGGATAAATCTTAATGATTTATCCTTTTTTATACACATTAAATTTATTGAGTGCAAAAACAGTTATCACCACAAAATGTAAAATTAAATACCACCACACGGATGTATGGTACTATCTACTAAACCATCGTCGCTACCGTCCTTCATACAAAGGTGCACCGCACCACGTTTAAAAGCAAGTGGAAGGGCAAGAATGTTTGGATCCTCTCCTACAAACTTTTTCTTTGCATCGGTAAGAGCCTCCTCAAAGGTTGCACGTGTTTTCAACCCCATTCCCCTTGCAATTCCAGGCTCCCTTGCACCTACGATATATATTGCACTTGTGTTCATCTCGGCTATATGCCCACAGCTCATCATGCTAAAACCATGGAAGGGATGAAATGCATTGCAGAAACGATATTTACGAATATATTCCTCGTTTGTTCCGAAATATTCACCATAGCGGTTCATGTCCGGTAGTATATTCATATAATCTTTTTGGAACATATCATAAAGCTCGCGTAGATAAGGCCAGCGCTCATCATGGAAATAACCGTCACAGATGCTAGACACTATGAACACACATCTATCGCTCAAAATACGCTTGTGGCGTATTACCTGTGCACTTAATGCCTGCATAAACTGTATGGGATTTGTACCCATTCCGTTACCATAGTGGAAGTTTGTTGGCATACCAAATACAACTACATCATATTTTTTCTCTGCCCAATGTACATAGGTGCGTTTGTCGGCATCCTTCCAGCTTATTGGTTGCATCTCCTTAGCCCAGCCGCTATATATGCTTATCTGCCTACTGACAGTATCTAAAACTGCATCACAGCAGAAAAACTTTTTGCCCATCTTTTCTTCCATGAACATACCCTGCTGGTCAAACTTGTTGCGCATCTCGCTATGTGCCGAAACAGGGGTGAAATCCTGTTTGTGCATAACCTTTGGTACATGGTGAGCGGAGATACTGCGCCAATGTGTTATGCCTGTGGCACAGTGCTTATAGCCCCCGGAGTAACCACCGTAAGGGTTGCCCTGTGTATGGCCGATTAATATTGCTATGTCGGCATCGTATACATATTTGTTAAGGTAAACATGGTCGCCGTTCGAGGTGTAACCAAGGTCAACCACATTATCATAATCCTCCGAATCATGGCTTGTAATCTGCCCTGTAGGGTAAAACTCATTAAACAGTTTATCTCCTAAAATCTCGCGCATCTCCGGCATTGTTGCACGGGGGTGTAATCCGTTTGAGCAGAGCATTAATATGTTTTTCCTCTGAACACCCTTTGAATAAAGCTCATCTAAGCATGCACTTATGCTAACCTTACGATGGCTTGTTTCCTGGCAACCGCCCTTAACAATATCGGGTATTATAAACACCACCGTACTGTCTGCACCTGCATAATCTGCCAAGGGTTTCATACCTATGGGGTTGCGTATGCTTTTTAAAGTTTCGGCATATAGGGTGTCCCAATCTTGTGGCAAACACTCTGGGTCTTTAACCGTTTCACCCGGTATAAAAACATCGGTTGTATCGGGAAGGTTTGCGCTCATTAAACCTTCGCCATATTCAAATTCAAGTTTCATAGTTTTTATTCCTTATTATTTCTAAGTTTAGGCCATGGTAGTTATAAGTAATGGCTTTGCTATTTTATATCCTGGTAGTATTTTGATCCAAAGCCGGAACTCTTTACTACATCGTTTAATTTATACTTGATATAGTCCTTTAAGTCAGGCATCGCCTCATCTATATGTGCATGTATAAAATAAGCCTCAGGCTGCTCGTTAAGTTGTTTTCTTAAAGCCGTGGTGACAGTAACCCAGTTGTCAACATCCATATTCGTCTTAGCAATACCGTAGTTTCTAGTTTTTTCAATCGTTTCAGCTGCGCACATATCAAGATATGGAACATTACCGCCCTGCTTGTTCACCTTAGCTACCAAATCTTTTGGCATCTGTGCCGCACCATGTAGAACAAGCGGATAATCGGGGCCTACTGCCTTTCTTATCTCTGCAAGAAGATCATAGTTTATCTCTAAATACTTACCGCCGTTATCGATACCACCATGAGATGTGCCCACGGCAATAGCCAAAGAATCACACCCTGTTCTAGCTATAAACTCCGCCGCTTCTTCCGGTACGGTGTAGGTAGTCTGTGTAACAAATACATCACCTGCGCCCATCTCAAAGCCGGTTATATGTCCAAGCTCGGCCTCTACCCATACATTTTTCTTATGGGCATAATCTACTACCTTCTTTGTATCTCTTATGTTTTCCTCTAACGGCAAAGATGAGCCGTCGAACATTACCGAAAGAAACCCTGTATCTATCGCCTCTTTGCATCTATCTACCGAGGAGATGTGGTCATGATTCATAGCAATCGGAATTTTATATTCGGAGCAGATTCCGTTAACAAAATAATCTAAAAAATTGCTTACATTAGGGTGGCAGTTATCAAGATACGACATAAACTGCACAATAAATGGGGAATCAACCTCCTCTGCTGCATCAAGCATACTTTTTAAAACTCTCATATCACCAAAGGAATGTGCGGCAAAAAGTATATAGTTGTTTTTTATTGCATGGTTGTATAATGATTTGACATCTCTAACATAGGGCATATGTAACTCTCCTTTTTTAATAATAAATATAGCCGATTATAAAGACGCTAAAGCCTATATAACCGGCTTAAATTCTAAATACTATAGATTATTATCTACTAGTGCTGGCAAACCTGCCGCTTTACGATAATAGTTAAGTGTAGCAAGTATTCCCTTTTCCATGCTAAACTGTGGTACAAAGCCAATTTCCTCTCTTAAAACCGAATCATCATATTCCATAGATGCAACAATACCCATTCCACCCGGCTCAAGGGTTATATCGGCTTCAGGTAGCAAGGTCAATACATAATCCCTCGCCTCTTTAACACCTCTAACATCGCCCTTTGTGTTATAAAACATCGATTTTGTACGTCCTACATTAGCACACTTTACAAACAATGCTGCTATATCATCAACATACTGCCAATCTATAACTGCATCCCCACAGGGTACTACGGTAGGTTTACCATAAGCCGGTTCTACAAGTAATTTTTGAACATATGATGAGAACCCACGTTTTCTTCCAGGTCCGTATACGACCGTTGGGCGAAGTCCGATTTGGTCTACACCAAAGTTATTTGTATATCTTTCAGCAAGAAACTCGCAATGAGATTTGCCTTTTGTATATATATTGTTTGCATCGTGAGGTTGATCGTTGGCAATCAGCCCCTCGGCGTTTCCAAATATACCTACAGTGCTTGCCCAAACAATTTTCTCTAGATCAAATATTCTTGCGGCTTCAAAAACATTTACAGTGCCCATAATTATTGTCTGTGATGCTATGGCTGGATTTTGGTCCGAAAATGGATGTAGTGGTGAGGCAAGATGAATTATCTTTTTGATGTCATACTTTTTAATTAATAAAGCAAGCTGTAAGAAGTCGTTGGTGTCACCCAGCTCGAATGAAATTGATGAGATCTCTTCTGGTGTCATTATTTCATTAAGAATAGTGTAATCTAAAATTATATCTAGTGAAATAACCTTATGCCCTTCGCGCACTAAATCTCGACAGATATGGGAGCCGATAAAACCTGTTCCTCCGGTTACTAAATATGCCATAATACTTCCCTTTCATTTAAATAAACATTTACTATATTTTGTTAAACTTTCGCCGATTTATCTTCCTTAATCTTCTTTATTAACTTTGCAATAATCGGGTATAGTAATGAAAGCAGCGCTAATACCAGAATAACTGCACTAATTGGTCTGTTGAAAAATATAGCCGGGGTGCCATCCGATAAAATAAGTGAACGGCGAAGATTACTTTCCATGAGTTTACCCAAAATCATACCAATGACAAGTGGAGCCATCGGAAAACTATTAGTCTTTAAAAAGTATCCAACCAGCCCGAAGATTATAAGAATAAGCACATCAAAATGGCGGGTGGAGGTAGCATATCCGCCAAGCACACACATAACAACAACGGCCGGTACTAAGATATGCTTTGGAATTTTTACTATCTTGGTAAGTACATTGACAAACACCTGACCTTGAAACCACATTATAAGGTTAATGGCTATCATGCCGCCCATTATCACATAAACCCAGGAGTTGCCGCTTGTGAACAGATCCGGACCCGGTATAATATTTTGCATTGTAAGGGCGCCGAGTAGTACAGCAACACCTACATCACCGGGTATACCCAAAGCAAGTAGGGGGATCAATGTTGCGCCAGTTACAGAGTTGTTAGCACATTCTGCCGCTACTACTCCCTCGATAGAGCCTTTGCCAAATTCTTCCGGTGTTTTTGAGGCACGTTTAGATTCATTGTATGCAAGCCATGATGCTATACCACCACCGGTGCCGGGAATAATTCCTATAACTATACCGATAATGGTGGATTTTAGCATTATCTTCCAGTACTTTAAAATCTCTATAATCTTTATAGTAGCCTTGTTGTACTGGATCATATCCTTCCATTCGTTTACCTTAGAGATACAAATCTTACTCTGCACCATCATCTCACTTATTGCATATAGGCCAAGCATGATGATTGTTGAGTTAAGGCCGCCTAATAGCTGGGTCTGCCCGAAGATAAAACGAGGGACACCCTCGGTTGCATCTATACCAACGGTAGATATAAGTAGGCCTACTAATGCCATTAAAATTCCTTTTGCTACCTGCCCATCCGAAACACCTATTACAGCCATAAGCCCGAACACACATAGCGAGAATATCTCAGGCGGGCCAAACTGTAAAGATATCTCTGCAACAACCGGTGCAAAAAGCAATAATACAATCGCACTTACAAGGCCACCGATTACAGATACTATTAGGGATATCTTAAGTGCATCACCGGCCTTTCCCTGCTTAGCAAGTGCATGGCCGTCTGCTACAGTAGCGGCGTTGCCGGCAGTTCCTGGGGTATTTAAAAGTATTGCGGTAATGCTACCACCATAAACCGAGCCACAATATGCACCTAAAAGAAGAAGTGTGCCTGAAGCAGGATCCATCGAGAAGGTAAGGGGTAAAATAATGGTTATTGCAAAAACAGTGTTTAGTCCCGGTATTGCACCAATTATTATACCGGCGGCTACACCGATAAACATAAATGCTATATTAGCAATAGTTAAAAGATCAAAAATTACGCTTTCCATACTCTACCTCCTTTCCTAAAAAATTCTAACGTTGAGAAAAAAGTGGAATAACATTGCCACTGCAAAAACAAAAACGTAGGTAACTATGTAATAGCTAATCTTTTTTGTCTGAAGTATAAACATACAAAGCGGAATAAATATAACTGTGGCTATTAAAAAGCCAAAGAACTGGAATGCCAATACATAAAGTAATATCGCTACAAATACTATCAGTGATATATAATCCCTGTAGGTTTTGCCCTGTTTTTCGGTAGCCTGTGCTTGTATCATTTCTCTCATCTTAATGTGTGTAACTATGCCCTTTATAGCTATGTAAACCCCAACCACAAACAAGCATATAGCAATAATGTAGGGGAATGTTCTGCTATCTACAATTACATCATCACTCCAGGAGGTTCTAAGTTCAATCTGGTTTGGTATAATCCATAGGTACAGCGCTGTAGCAAATAAAGCTACAGCCGCACCCAATACAATGTCAAATATTGTGTTTCTTCCTCTTTCTTTCATATAAACAATAACCTCGCACTATTCTTCGTAAACAGCGTTAGCATAAAGGTCCTGAACACTTGCTGGAGCCTTACCATGGCTTTGGTAGTTATCTCTGTTCGGGAAATCATACAGGGTAATATCCCAATCGTCCTTTACCTCTTTCATAATCGTTTTTAGCTGCGCACTAAACTCCCTTATCTTTCCAAGATATTTAAAGTTATCTACTACATTGTAGTACTCGTTCGGGTCTTTCTGCAGATCATAACATTTAAAGGGTACGCCACATTTTTCGACATAAAGGAAATCTTTGGTTCTAAAACCTCTTTCGGGGAAAAGCCTTGCATCCTGTGGATCAAATACCTCACATACTCTTTCCGGAACCTTAATCACCTGGTAGTAGGAATAGCTATCTAAACTATCATCACTGCCGTTTACCATTGCATTTTTTAGGCTTTTGCCCGGCATATACGAGGGCACCTCTATTCCGCATAGATCTAAGATAGTAGGAACGATAGATATTGTAGGATCTACTATCTGGTTTACAATATTTCCTTTTGGTTGCAGTTCGGGATAATGTATAACGAACGGAACATGGCAGGAGGCTTCGTGGCATACTACCTTATCCTCGATACCAAACTCATCACACATATCGCCGTGGTCACTCACCAGAATTAAAACCGTATTATCGTACAAATCTTTTTCCTTTAGATAATCGATAATCCTTTTCATCTGGTCATCTACCGCACTAACCATCCCGTAGTACATTGCACGGTATTCTTTGGATGTATCCTTTAGCCAGTCCGGCACACTATCCGGAAGCTCTACATCATCGGGGGAGTACATGTTTTTATAATGCTCCGGTTGAAGATGTACAGGGTGGTGGGGGAGGCCATAGCAGATCATACCGAGGAACGGCTTCTCCTTCTCAAGCGAGCTATCGATAAAATCCAAAAGCTGCTCGGTCTGGTATTCCGGCTCGTACGAATATTTTTTTGATTTGTAGGCTGTCTTATCGTCCCCCCTATAGTACACGCTGTTTAGATATTGGTGGCCCCTTGTAAATCCTACGAACTCATCAAAACCCAACTGGTATTCCTTTGGAACGTGTGAGTATTTATCACCACCTGCTAGATGCCATTTCCCGATCCATCCGGTATAATATCCGTTTCTTTTCATCATCTGCGGCAGAAAGTCCTGGTCAAGGCGTATCGGGTAGTGGTTATAATAAACACCCGTATTATGTGCATATTTGCCTGTCATTAAAGAGCTTCTAAAAGGGCAGCATAGAGGAAAGGAGGTGTAGGCACTCTCAAAACAGGTGGATTCGGCCATAAGTGCATCTATATTTGGCGTTTTGCAAAGCTTATTTCCTGCAAACGATGTAGAATCGTACCTCATTTCGTCCGGATAGATCAACAGTACATTGGGTTTTTTCATCTTAATCTCTCCTACTGTTGTTCATTATCGTTTATAACTTCGGTAAATATTGCTATTAGGTTATCAAGGTCGGTTTTTATTTCTTCGGTGGATTTTACTTCGCCAAATGCGTTAAGGTTTCTACTTGCCAAAAATTCAGTGTAGTCGGTGGTACGAACTGCAATTTCAAACTGCTGTTTAATCCATGCAGCTACATCTTCTGGAGTGTCTTTGTGTAACGTTAACCAAATGCTAGCATTTAATGATGATAACAATTCTTCATCCACACCATAATTTGTTAAAGGCTCAACACCGGGTAGTGTCTCAACCTCATCTGCACCTACAATTGCTAAAATTTTTGTCTGCTCGTTCGCAACAGCATCAGAGATAGTGCCACATAGGAAATCAACCTCACCTGCTAGTAGCGCCTTGTTAGCCTCGGCAGAACCGGAGTAGGGAACAAAGACAACGTCACCTGTATCAATTTCTGCTAGGGTAGCTATTGCAGCTACATGTCCGAAGTTTAAGGGGTTGGTTGCAGTATAGGTAACACGCTCATCACCTGTTACTAAATCCACCCAATCTTGGGCGGTGTTAAGTTCGGACTCGGCTCTTACGCTGATACAGTTTTGCTCGTAGGGCTGTATTAGTCCAGGGTAGATAAAGTCATCTACAGTATACACCAAAGTATCACCGTTGGATATCGGCTGTGTTATCAAACCAGCAGCACCGGATGTCATGATAGACATACCATCGGCCTCTCTGCTAAGGTAATCTGTTGTACCGATAGTCTGTGAACCACCATCGATATTAATTACGGCGATATCACCGCCAAGGTCAATATTCTCAATTACCTTTCTTGTAAATATATCAAGGATTGAACCGGCCGCTGCGGGAACTACCCACTCGATTATACCATCGGGATAACCTTCCGGTTGCGGTACTAGTCCATCCTCTGTAGCTGTATCGGAATCGGTAGAAGATGTCTGCTCTGTGTCGGCCGGAGTATCAGTTTCGGGGGTTGCAGTTTCCTCCTGTGGGGCGCATCCTGCCAGCATTGCAAGAGCCATAGTTAAACTTAAAACTGTTGCTAATAACCTTTTCATAAAATCCTCCTAATTGTAATTTGGGGTACTGTATACAAAATTAATTAAGCATATTCTACACTACCCGTTGATCTAACTGTGATGCAAAACTTAACCATGTTAATGTTAAAATTCTGCCGCTTGATATATTGATATTGTATATGTTTAGTTAGTGCAATGCAATAATTTTTGTGTTTTTCTCCATTTCGCCAACTCCAAACGTTTGGAAAATCTTGCGAACAACAATTTATTTGTGCAAGTTGCATACATGCTTATGCACTGAAATTACAGGCAATAAAAAACCTCACATGCAAAACAACTTTTTTTATTATATAATTTATTGATTTTTTTATTAAAAAAAGGTATAATTGTCCGTAATGTTTTATTAAAAATTTTTGTTAAAACACAAATTTATTGCTCTTAAATTTATGTGAAGGCCCCCCCTTACGAGGAACTATAATGACAGTAACACTAAAAGATATTGCAAAAATAACCGGCTATTCTATCTCCACAGTTTCGAGGGCGTTAAATGATGTGGATGGTGGAAAAAAGCCCAGTATGCAAACATGTTCTACCATATTAAAAGTTGCACAGGAGTTAGGTTATGTAGCAAACCAAACGGCACGTGAACTTATAGGCACTACCGACCAGGCGATAAGCACAAAAACCAGGACGATAGGCATAGTGTTATCCTGTGGCGGTGAAACGTTTGCCAATCAGATATATGGAGACATGTTAACACGCCTTCAAAACCACATACTTGCCGAGGGATTTTCGTTAAAATTTTCTATAGTTATAACATCCGGTAACGAAAAAAAGATGTTTAATAAAATAAAGAATACACCGGTTTCAGGCATAATAATCATGGGGCAACTAACAGAGGAAATCCTTGCAACTATACGCTCTGTAAACAATAATCTTTTATATGTAGGGGTTAACTCCCTAAACTGTGATATTGATGAGGTTATCTGTGATGCTGTCGAGTGTGTAGACCTAATTATTGAACATTTTGATAACCTTGGTTGCAATAAGATAGGCTATATTGGCAAGTTGCCGGAGGACGATGTAGATTTAATCAATAGATATGTACGATACTATGCATTTATAGACGCACTATCCTATTATGGGCATGAGGTTATTGAGGATTATATTCACGATTCATCCTTTAACTGTGAAACCGGATACTCTGCAATGATAAACATAATTCAAAATAAGCCGGGCGAACTACCCGATGCTGTCTTCTGTGAATCTGATGCTGTTGCAATAGGCGCATTAAGAGCTTTGCATGATAATAATATTATGGTGCCAGGGCAGATTAAGGTTGCCTCTATCGATAATATCTCTGTTGCTGAGTTTATACATCCTAGCCTAACAACGGTACACATCTTCACCGAAAGCCTAAGCCAGCTTGCAATAAACACCATAACCGATAAAATATTAACGAACCGAAAAAACCATGTTTCGCTACAGGTACCATGTCAACTAATGGTTAGAGAAACAACACAAGCATAGAGCATACAGATTGTGCAATGCCACTCATCTTGGATCGAACGGCTTAACCTTAGGGTTTATGCAAATACTACACACAAAAATCAGGCCGATGATTGTGTTTAAATATATTGTGGCGGTAACGTGCAAAAACGCCTATAAGATGCGGTTACTATCCGCGCCTTATAGGCGTTTTATATTGCTACCGGTTTGCCGATGAATTTTTATTAAAGGCAAACATATACTTTTGTGTTGCTGAGTGTTTATCAGCTGTTTTTAAAGATAACTATTCGTCTTGTTTAGCAGCTGCGGCTTTTTTCTTTCTTAGTGTAACTACTGTCCAACTGCCAATAAAACAACTACCCATAGCCATAAATAGTTTTGCTCGTTTTATGGTGCTGCTGTTGGAACTTGAGAAATCTCTAGGTTTGTTGTCTCAACCTCAGGTGCTACTTGAGGGATTTAATTATCATCTATAGTCGCTTCGGTTGATGTTTCTTGCTCGGACTCTGCCTCAGAATCATCTGATGCCGGTAAAGGCTCTTTTCATCATGTGAGACGGTAGCCGCATCTATCTATTTTGGTTACCAATCCATTAAAATCGCTTTCGGGATCAACTTTTTCCTTTGTTTTGTCATCCTTATCATACCATCCAACAATTACATACCCTTCCGAAACCAAAGTGAATGTACCATCATCTGGTTTTGTCAGTGTTCCACCATTTGGTACCGATACATCTTTACTCTCTAAGATATCATCTTCACCTACCGGACTTTCAATTTCAAATGTTTAAGTCGAAACTCTCGGTCTTACGGGTACAATTTATTAATTTTTATATTTTGGTGCGTTCGTTCCCGGTCGGTGGTTAGAAAATGGCAATAACATCCCCTGAATTGACGTAAAAAAAGAGGGTAAATCTTGACGATTTATCCTCTTAAATCCGCATGATCACTGAGTTTTGTTAGAATAACATCCTTTTTGATCACACTACTTGGTACGCTCGTGGGGAATCGAACCCCAATCTAAGGCGTCGGAGGCCTTCATATTATCCGTTATACTACGAGCGCTTATTTAATTTAACTGAAAAGCTTAGTTTTAAAGTTCAGTAGTCATGTCTGTTTTCTGCCATTCCTACTCTGCCGTTAAAACCACTTGTTTAAGTCCTTTGTACCACCTCATCATCTTGTGTGAGCAGGCTAGTTGTGAACAAGTGCTCTATCCGGTTGAACTATGCTAGCATACTGCAATTAATTATATACCTAAAACCAATGATAGTCAATAGCAAAGCTTGCTTTAACCTTTCAAACAGAAAATTCATCAACACTATATCTACATCATATATAGTGTTGGTCTTTTGTTAACCTGTAAAGTTTGCGTTTTATTAAATTATCTCTAATAGCAGTAGCCATAATATAATTTTTTTGATATAATAAAATATATAGCTAGCGTTTCTATCATCATATATTAAGCTACGTTATTCATTTTGTTGCAACAATACCATTTACCTGTGTTTTATCGGTTATATTTAGGGGATTTATGTATAACATATTAATTGTCGATGACCAAAAAAGCTCTCGTGAACTTATGCATTATATAATATCTGAAAACAATGACTACCGCCTTATCGGCTCGCTTGTGGATGCACAGAAGGCACCCGATTTTTGTAAAATCAACAAGGTAGATCTTGTACTTATGGATATACACACTGCCGGACATGAAAATGGCATAGAAAGCGCAAAGATAATTAAGGAGGCAAACCCTGCTACCAAGGTAATAATAGTAACATTTTTAGTAAGGCAGGAACATATTGACAAGGCAAGAGCAGCAGGTTGCGAAGGATTTTGGTACAAGGATCACAGTAACTGTCGACTACTGGATGTGATACAGAATGTAATGAAAGGCGAGAAGGTATACCCTGATAAGCTGCCTGTTATCACCATAGGGCTCGCACATGCATCAGAGTTTACAAAACAGGAGCTAAAGGTGCTACAGCTTAAGGTTAACGGTTACTCCCACACCGAAATATGCAATCAACTTAACATTACAAGAAGCACACTTAACTACCATATTGCGAACCTTAAAGGTAAAACCGGATACGATAATATCTTAAAGCTTGCAATAGATGTATCAATGAAAAAATTCATGATTGCTGACGAGCTTTTTTTAGATATAAAAAATTAATTTAAAATACTATACGTATGTATGGGGTAATTATCTGCATATTTGTTAAAATAGTAATAACAGGCTATTAGCGACACCGCACCTAACCTAAAAAGGAGGTGGTTTGTTTGAGCAAAACAATATTACTATATCTAAGAAACGGTCTCATACTGGATGGAGTTGTAAGTCTTTTAACTCGTAAAAATAGCCACATCATGATAATTGAAGAGCGAAATACCGATCTGTTTGACTGTACGGTAGAAATACACAAACCGCAGATTATTGTGGTTGAGGTTAGAAATTCAAGTCCCTACACGCTTACAGAATGGCTTAACAGATTAGAAAAAGCAAAAAAGACTTTACCTAATTTAAAATCTGCAGTAATTGTTGACGACGAAACCTACCCACAAACTGCTGAGATGGTAAAAAACGAAAGGGCTGCCGGAACTATTGATGCATTTTTTTATTCAAGCTCCGGCCTTAACTACCTTGTGGACTCGATTGAGGTTCTATAATGCTTTTATAAGCAAAAAGGTTGTAGCGAACATATTCGCTACAACCTTTTGCCGTTAAATTTAGATATTTTCAATCACATCTTTGCTTGATTTGGTTAGCTGTGCCAGCTTTTCCTCACCAATCGATAGGTTTTCCCCTACCGCTGTTAGGTAAAGTTTTAGCTTAGGTTCGGTTCCTGAAGGTCGCACTATTACATAACAACCACCCTCAAGCTCCATACTTACAACGTTACTTTTCGGTAGACCGGTATCATCATTTTCATAGTCAACCATGTTAATGATTGCTTTGCCAGCAAAACTTTTACCCCTCATCGAACGTACTACATCCAGTATCTCATTCATTTTTGCCATTCCGCTTGCACCTTCAAACTCGAATGTTAATAAGCCCTGTTTATAGTATCCATAATTATTATAAGCATCATTTAAAACATCTAGCAACGTTTTTCCCTTAGCCTTGTAATATGCAGCCATTTCGCATATTAACATACTGGCAATAACTGCATCTTTATCACGAACAAAGCTTCCGGATAGGTAACCATAGCTTTCCTCAAACCCTATTATAAATCGGTTTTCCTCACCCTTTTGCTCAAGCATTGCTATCTGCTCGCCTATAAATTTAAAGCCGGTAAGAACATTAATAAGTTCAAACCCATATTTTTTCGCAACAGCATTTAGCATCTCGGTTGTAACTATTGTCTTAACTACTATAGGATTTTTTGGCATTGTACCCATTTCAATATGCTGTTTACACAGATACTCGGTTAACATTATGCCCATCTCGTTGCCACTTATTAAACGCACACCGCTATCGGTAATATAGCCTGCACCGACGCGATCACAGTCCGGATCGGTTGCAAGGAAAAAATCAGCACTGTTATCGGCAGCATATTTAGCAGAAAGCCGCATCGCCTCCTCTATCTCAGGATTTGGATAAGGGCAGGTAGGAAAATTACCGTCCGGATTTTCCTGCTCCTTTACAACCGTTACATCAATATTGCCAAGCATATCAAGAATTTTGCGTACCGGTTTGTTACCTGCACCGTTTAACGCGCTATATACAACATTAAGCGGTACTGTAGGTTTTTGCAGACTAAGTGCAATCACCTTTGCGTAGTAACTTTCGCTTAACTCATCTGATATATATATTATCTTACCATCGGCTAAAAGGTTATCAAATGACAGGCCCTGCGCTATAAATTCGTCCTGTTTTTTCATGTAGTCAGAAATTAGGTCTGCGGCCTCTAATGTAAGTTGGCAACCATCTGCACCATAAACTTTATAACCGTTATACTTAGCAGGATTATGACTAGCAGTTATTACTATACCACCGCTACAGCTAAGTTCCCGCACCGCATAGGATAGCATGGGGGTTGGCACCAATTCCTTATATATATAAACTTTAACTCCCATCGTCGCAAGTGTAACTGCTGCAATCTGTGCGAATACATCACTTTTATTACGGCTATCGTATGCAATTGCACAGCTTGGCTCAGCAAAGGTTTCGGTTAGGTATTCCCCCAACCCCCTTGTAGCCTTTGCTACTGTATAGATATTCATCTTATTAGATCCTGCACCTAAAACACCCCGTAGTCCACCGGTTCCAAAAGATAAATCTTTATAAAAAGAATCCTCGATTGCTGTTTTATCATCTTTTATCGACAAAAGCTCCGCCATCAACTCGCCATCTAAATCCTGTTTAGATACCCAGTTATTGTATCTTGTCATAAAACCTTCCATCGGCTCATACCTCCATAAATTAATATAGTTCTATTTTAAGGGAATTACTCTATATTTGCAAGACAAAGTTTTATCCTTTTAACATCATATTTTTTATCATAGTCGCGCCAAAATATTTTGTACAAAAATATTGCTTTTTTACGTTATTTTGTGTATAATTTACCTGTAAGTCGACGATGAGAGGTGTGTTTTGCTCAGTTCAATCTACAGGGTTACCGTTCCAATAGTATTATTTCTCGTATGGCTTGTTATTAACGAAAGCACCGACATAATATACATTATTAGCGGTGTTGTTGTAACGCTCGGCTGTCTGCTTATAACAAACCGACTGCTTGGTTACAACTATAAAAACGCTTTTTTTCTTCCACCCATACGGTTTATACTATACCTTGTTTTTCTGCTAAAGGAAATTTATCTATCAGGGATAAAGGCCACTTGGCATATCATCAAAGGGGACGTTTCCCCCTGTTTCATTACTACAAAAATAAACAAAGATATTAAAAATGTTTACCTGCATGATATTCTAGCTACATCCATAACCCTAACACCGGGTACAATTACGGTAGATAACAAAGAGGGGGAGCTAACTGTGCTGTCCATGCACAAAGGCAATCCTACCACCACCTTTGAGCAACAGCTGTTATCGTTAGAGAAAAGCACCCATAAGTATGATGATAGGTGTATGTAGTATGCTAATAAACATAGTTATTATTTTACTTGTGATCGCTGCTTTTTTAAGTAGCTTTCGCATTATTATCGGACCATCGGTTTGGGATAGGTTACTTGGCTTTTCATTGTTGTGCAGTAAAATTATTATTATAGTCATCCTTTATTCTTATACTAATGGTCAGTCTATCTATCTTGATATTGGCCTTGTTTTTGCTGTACTTGGTTTTGTGGGCACTACTTCTATTGCAAAATTCCTTCAAAAAAACAAATAATCAAAAGGAGTCCTTATGCAGATAGTTGGATACATACTAATAATAATCGGACTTTTTTTTATTGCTGTCGGACTTATCGGAATATATCGCTTTGACAATTTTTATGCGCGGCTTTTATCGGCTGCGGACATAGATACTGTCGGCCTAATCACAATTTTAATAGGTATAGTTTTTTTAAGCGGATTTAACTCGTTTACACTTAAACTAGTATTAATACTGGTTGTAATTCTTATTATAAACCCCATTGTAACATCCTCCATTGCTGCATCCGCATATTTTTCCGGCTATAAGCTAAAGGGGGATGAAGATGACGGCTGATAAACTTATTTTTATCCTTATGATTATAGTTGCACTTTACATAGTAAGTTGCAGAAACTACAAAAGAATAATTATCTCATTGGGAGCATTTTCACTGCTCGCCTCATTTTGCTACCTAATGTATCACGCTCCGGACGTAGCAATCGCTGAGGCTGTAATCGGCAGTGCCTTGTCCACAATACTATTTATTGTTGCACTAAAAAAGCACAGAACATTTTATATCTATTTTACATCAGGATCGAAAGAGCACAAAAGCGATTATCAGCTTAGGGCAGACATGGAGGATGTTGTATCACGCATAATGCGGTATTGTTCAACGCATGATCTTGAGGCACAGGCGGTGTTTACATGGGAAAAACCACAAAGCATTGCAAGCAACCAGATGTTTGATCTTATTCTGCACAACAACAATGATACAATTACTATATACGGCTCTGATGCAGAGTTACATGTGTTGGCTATAAAAGACATGCTTACAAAAACACTTAGTGAGGAAAGAATCCGCTTTGTAACAGCAAACAGGGAGGATAGCCGATGAACATCACGCGAATAGCAGGCTATATACTTTGTGCCTTTGCTGCGGTTATTACCCTTTACATCTCATCCGGTAGCACTGCTGCCCAAAACCCTGAACTGTTTTCGCTTGTAATAGAAAATTATCTGTCCGATACATCCGCACAAAATTCCGTTACATCGATTTACCTTAACTACAGGATATTTGACACAATATTTGAGGCGCTTATGTTGCTTATAAGCGTCATGGGGGTTATACATTTTTCTCGCCACGAAAACAGCATACCGTTTGTTAAGTCAGAAAAGCCTAAGGAGGGCATGCATTTTGGTAGAACTATTGCTTTAATCCTGCCTGTTATAATGATACTTGGTTTTTACCTTACCGTTAACGGACATCTTACACCGGGCGGTGGATTTCAGGGCGGCGCAGCATTGTCTGCAGTATTAATCTGTGTATACCTGCTAAGGCCGGAGAACTCTATTAATTTTCACCTGTACGAGAGGGTGGAAAAGGTTTTGTTTTTATTAATCGCACTTCTCGCCATTGTATTTGCGGTAACGTCACTTTACCTTAGCTACACCCAGTACAATGTTATCTATATGATTATAATGAACAGCCTTATTGCCGCAAAGGTTTTTTGTGGGCTAACGATAATATTTTTTAGATTTGTTCACTACGAAGATAGCTAATTACAGGGAGAATAGATGGATTTTTTAAACGGTGAAAATGTATCAGTTGCACTTTTTTTTATCGGTCTTGCCGGTATATTCAGCAGTAGGCGCATACTTAAAAGCATTGTATGTATAGGTATTATGGAGGTTGCCGCCATTACATTTTATCTTACCATGTTTGCAACAACCGAACAGTCACCGCCTATAAACGTAACAACGGTTCAGGTGGCCGACCCATTACCACAGGCACTTATGATAACAGCTATAGTGATTGGTGTAGCTGTAACTGCAATATCGCTTTGTATGTTTATTAATCTTTATCACCTATACGGCAACTCTGACTGGACAGCTATCCACAAAAAAAGAATGGATAACTTTTAATGACCTTAATCTATTTTGTAATCGTTCCTGTAATATTGGGGGTTATTGCGTATTTAATCCCCAAAATCCCTTTGCGTCTTTTCGTGGTTATAACCCAAGGTATACTTTTTTTAATTTTTATCTTTACATTTTTAAATATTTTAAATAACGGGGAGATTGTAGAGATTTTGGGCGCACAAAACTCTGTGCTTGGAATAACGCTTATCGCCGAAAGGTACACTATCACGTTAATAGGTTTATCGATATTTTTGTTTTCAATATCTTTTATCTATACAATGCATGAGGATTTTTTTGATAATAAATTCGTAATGCTTTTTTTAATACTGCAAGGGTTGTTATGTGGTGTTTTTCTTACTGATGATCTTTTTAACATCTATGTATTTTTAGAGGTTGCAACCGTTGTTGTAGCGATACTAATTATGTACAAAAAAGACATACGCTCCATGTATGACGGCATGGTCTACCTACTGTCACAGGTTGTATGCATGCTTTTTTATCTGTTCGGCATAGGCTATCTATACAAGATATTCGGTGTGCTTTCTATATCTGAGATAGCAAGGCTCATGCCCTTGGTAGATCCTAAAGCAGTAGTGACCCCCTTTGCATTTATTATGACAGCCATCTGCCTTAAAAGTGCGTTTTTCCCACTATTTAGCTGGCTGCCACGTGCACACGGAACACCTAGCTCACCCTCAGCCGTATCTGCTATTCTATCCGGATTATATGTAAAAAATGGTATCTACCTGTTTTTCGTATTTATAAATCTTTTTTCCCCTGCCATAGATTCCAGCTTCTTTTTCATAGTTATTGGTTCTTGCACGGCAATCGTAGGCTTTGTTATGGCTCTATCACAAACCGATATTAAACTTTTACTTGCATTTAGCACAATATCACAAATAGGTCTGATTACATTAGGTTTAACAACACAAAATGACCTTTCAACCTATGGTGCGCTTTATCACATAATCTGCCATGCACTTTTTAAATCACTGCTGTTTTTATCGGCCGGAATGATTATAAAACAGTATGGCACACGTGATATCCGCAAAATTCATGGTGTATTTCTTACTATGCCCATTACCGGCATTGCAACCGCACTTGGGATACTTGGAATAAGTGGTGCACCATTTTTCAACTCTTCAATATCTAAATACTTTATGCAGTATGGAGCTAAAGGAACGATAACCGAGATTTTAATTATCGCTGTTAATTTTGGCACCATCTTAACGTTTGTGAAATATTCCCATATGCTAGTTGGCAAACCCTCGCCACAGGTAAAGCAAAGCAGACAAAAAACTTTTGTAATTTTATTGCTTGGTGTTGGCTGTATTGCAGGGGGACTTTTTGGTGTAACGGTTATTAATACCATCTTCAACACCAAAGTATCTATAGACATAGAAATTTATAGCGAGAAGGCCATAATATATCTTTTAAGTGTTGTCGTTGCATTCTTATTCTATAGATTCATTATTAAAAGCAACAAAAACCTTTACAGATTACGAAAGGTATCGCTTAATTTTCAACAGATTGTAATGGCTATACTTATTTTCTATATTACAATATCTTTGTCTTTAAGCCTCTAAGCCGCCTTAGAGGGGCGGGCGCACTAGATACTGTTTTACATATTCATCCCCTGTTGTTGTGTCACTTAAAGTTAAATCCAGTGCAATCGCATAGTCACCATCAGCAATATCCGCTATCTTGTGCCAGTTTAGCATTAGCGTATGACCCATATAATATCCCGGTGCCAACACAGGTTTAGGTGTGCTATCCTCTGCCCCTTCCCAGCTTCTTTGCAACACATTCTCAGAATCATCAATAGAGTAAAGCACCGTATATTTATCCGTCTGTATCTTTAGCACCGATGCATCGCTTAGATCTACATCTTTTGCCATTCTAAGATCATCTAAAATATCTGCCGTGACCTCATCGGCAATTATCTGCTGTCGTGCAATATAGATCAGCTCCTTATTAAGCCGCTGAGTCGTGCTAAACACAACAGTGATACCACCAAGCAAAATGCTAAGCAACATCAAGCTTACTATCGTCTCGATAAGTGTCACACCACTGTTATCTTTTAGTTTGTCGATCATTCTAACCACCATAAAAATACACAAGGCTGTCGGTACGCATGAGGGTTGCCCTTGCGCTCACAGCTATTTTTTTATCCGATGATGTAGTAAGTGTAACATTAATATCCACAGGTTGTGTAATTATTTCGATATCAGGGTTATAGGCGTTATCGCCAGATATTATAATATTTACGGTATCCTGTACTTCCTCGTTTTTCAGCTTACTTTGCCGTATAATATTTTCGGCCTGTGTTAACATTCCCGCTACACCTACAAACAAGATGGTAAACAACATCACCGATATTACTGTTTCTATTAATGTCTCGCCCTTATTGTTAAGCTTCAATTTTTGCATATCTTTGCAGCTCCCATCTACCATAGCTTGTAAGGCCATCACTATCTCCCGTTGCACTATCTAATGCAAAACTCATAACATACTCTGCCCTGGATGCTGGGTTGTCGCCCCGTAATTCATGAGCATCTATCTTTACGATTATTGTCAGCAGGCCACTTACGTCCCCACTGCTATTTACACGCAACGCTGTCATATCAACCGTGCATTCAAACAGATGTGTTTTAATCGACCCATCGCTTAACGGCTCGTCTAAACTAATACTAAGCCCGTCATAAAGTGTTATATCTGCATCATCAGCATTTGCATAAACTAATGTCACAATCTCTGTTTGTAAATTATTGCTTGTAGCCGGCACAGCAGTATCGTTAAGCATATCTTCAAATGTATAGCGTATCGCCTGTGCAAACAGGTCTATCTGCGCTATATCGCTTTGATTTTGATTAATGTTAGCTGTGCTAAGTGCAGACGTCAACGTCGCTGTGCCGGCTGTTATTAACATAAGCATAGTTGCAAGCATCAACATTATTGATGCTCCGCTTTTATCCTTTAATAGCACTACTAATTTTTTTATGCCTACCCCCCCTATCTGTAATAGAATAGCTGTGTCTGTTCCACAACATTAGATACAATCGGTCTTGTATTCACGATACTAAAATCAGTTTTATTGTATGAAACCGTCATGCTACCCTGCTGTATCGTATCGGCCGGCAATATATTAAACTGTATCTTTTTAACTGTATTTGGCAAAATCTCAATGCCAAACAAGGTCAATATAGCCGTACCATCATCCCTTGTTAGTGTAAAATCACTGTCCCTAACTAAAAAACTATCGCCATTATCTATAGTAACCGTGTCGGGATCGATAAATATATCCCCAACAAAGGTAACATCAACGTTCCCGTAACTGCTTCGATCTTCGGTTTTATTATACAGTGATACCTCCACAACCGGAGCACTGCCACCCACCTCAGATGACAAACCTACTGTTTCGGGCGATAAAAATGATGATGTTGCATAAGGAACCTGTGTCTCCTCTGCAAAAGGTGCAAGCGGATAGGGGTATGGTGGAAGCTGTGTCCAGTTACTTAGCTGATTATCTGCGTTTGTCTCAAGCCAACTACGGTTTATAAACTCACTCCCTAACGCTATCAACCCTGTTTTGTCAGCAGTGCCATAGGACGGTAGCACGCTGTTATAGTCATACCGCACCCAGTTTACACCATCATCCGAGTAATAGTCACCGCTTAAAAAAACATTATCTATCATGGTGATACCAGCTGCATCTTCATCGGTTAAAGGATTTATCATGTCCGCTATTCCATCACCTGTCTTATCGACTTCCGGTGCAACTGCAAGAAATAGTGTATCGGCTACCGTGCCCTCACCGCCGCCTACTATTCCTCCGATAGAATAGTAAGGTGTATTTCCGCCTATTCCCGTGGCAGTGCCATCATAGCCGATAGCAGATTTAGGGGTACCATCAGCAGTAACGGTGTTGCTAATAAAATAGCTATCCTTAACCGTGCCATCTTCCCGCATTAGTCCTACTATTCCACCTACAACATTATCTGCTACCGAAATTATAGAATCCACTACCCCACTGTTAACAATAAGACCACTATTATCCCCTGCAATTCCACCTGCACCCCTTCTGTTGGGATTATACTCCCCACCTGCACCGGCTTCGGTTCTTAAAACTGTGGAGTCAACTACCTTTACATCGTTAAGGATACCGGTAGAGGTGTTTATAGCAACCGCACCGCCAACCTCTAGTGGTCTGTTGGTGCCCGGTGGAACAGTAGTGCTGCCCGCATAGTCATAGTATGTTCCGGAAACTGTAGCGTTGCTAACGGTAATATTTTTTAGTGTGCCTGCATTTTTTGCTACCACCGCTGCACCTATCGTAAGCCCACTAGATGTGATATTAAAGTTGTTAAGTCTTAAATCCTGTATTGTTCCGGATTTTTCAGTTTCTTCAAACAGTGCCACAGAACCACCGGTAGCAGATAAGGTAAGGTTATCTATACTGTGTCCAAAGCCATTGTAACTTCCCGCAAACGCATAGGTTGTACCGGCTACACAGCTGTTATACTCCATCCCTGACCCACCGATATATATACCATTATTGTATTTAAAGTTTGAAAACAGGTTACCCGCAGGCTTTGAAACTAGTGAGTTGTAGCTCCAAAGGTTTATATTAGCATTGTTTGCACCGGAGGGGAAGCTTTTATTGTAGTTCAAAAGGTCTATATTCAACTCCTGAGCATAGCTTGAAAGATGAGAGGTTGAGTTTTTATATCGCCCAATATTATCAAGGTGACGCTGACTTCTGATTGCATAGGTCATATCTTCTGGTTGAGCAGATGACTTAAAAATATATAATGCCCTTGCAAACAACGGGTTAATATAGATCGAATGGCTGTAGCTATTATTTTTTGTGTTGGCAATCGACAGCTGCATTATATCTGTTTCGTCTCCCCCATACTTAGCACTATCAACCGCTGCTTGTAGGTCGGCATTATCAATTGTTAAGATCGATTCAATATCAGTCGAATTAATATCATTGCGAAAGCGATCTGTAAAATCATCACTAGCTGGATTTTCGGCATACCTATACAACCAACTGCTTATTTCGTCCGGCACCTCTACACCGTTAACTGCAAAATCTATATCGTCCGAGTCCAGCATTGAATAGGGCCGGTTAATCCTTATAGCATACCCATCCGAAAGGATGCGATAGTTAGTCTGCACGTCGGTATCTATCAAGGTGTTTTGTGCCTTATCGGTTGTAGATAAAGTTATACTATAAACTCCAACCTCCGGCATATTAGGGGCAAGTTTATTTCCGTATATTTCATAATACACAAACTGGGCTTTAAATGGTTGCAACTGAGCTACCGGCCAACTAAAGCTAAGCTGGTCTTGTGCAACAGTTCCACTATCCGGTAGTTTATTTCCATAGTATGGGTATGGGTACATATCGGCATCAACGGTAAGATTAACGGGGTCGCGTACACCTTTTACATAACCATAATCACCCGTTTTGATAAAGTTATTATAGAACTCGCTTGATTGGTTGTTCATATCCGCATAGATATCATTAGTGCTTATCGGTTGGCCTAACCCATCACTCACAACATCCACATTGATATTTTCGTCGGGAGCACCGGTATCATCGCCATTCGGCCTTAGCAGCTGACCTACAAGATAGTAGCAACTTTCATCGGCAATAGCTTTTTTTGCAAGCTCTACATCTGCTAGGTTATCCTTTTGATTTGCTGCTATGGTTTGGTTTGTGCCTATAATCGGATAATCAAAGCGCGTATAGTTTGCAGTATACGACCCGTTTTCCTCGGCCGGTGCAGGCGCAAGGTATAGGATATGGTGAATAGAATCCTCTTTAACACTATCTCCAACCATACCAACAATGCCCCCTACATAGTCATTGCGTATGTTGGTAGCATCTTTATCTACGGTATCATCATCTACAACCGGTGTTGATAGTTGCTGTGACAGTATTGTTATATGGTGAATTGTTCCGGTGCTAAAACCAGCTACAACTCCCGCAAATTTTCCTGCATCCGGACGTAACCACTGGTTCGTGGTGTTTTCCACCGTTATGAGTGGATCTATAAACATTACATGTGATACTAGGGCCTTATCCGTAAGACTTTCGAACAGACCTACCGAGTTGCCATCGTCGTTAACATCGTACACCTTTAGGTTTTTTATAGTGTATGCACCGGTATTATCTCCTAAATCGTAGTTTCCGGAGTAGCTACCGGAAAACTCCGGCAGGGGTGGCATAACAAGTGGATTAGTCGACAGGATATTATCATCTACCGAGAAGTCAATATCATCCTTTTGAGCAAACTCAATCGAATCGGTTATATCGGTAAATCGAATATTATATAGATGCCTTGGGCTTGCAATCCCATAGGGTGTATCACCGGTAAGGTAGTAGGGATTTTTCGAATTGGATACAACCTGCATATTTCCGGACGAAGTCTGTATAGCGGATACCTTTATTTCATCTGACGGGCTTAATACAACACCAAATTTTGTTTGATATCTTGTTATCGAATACCGTTGTTGTGCTGTATCGGTCATATCACCACCAACATAGTCTAAAACCCAGATAAACCTTGCAAAGTCATCCTCTACTGCACCGGTAATTCTGTTATCGTTTCTAAATATAAGTTCTTCATCATTAATATTAAAGTTTGAAAGTGCATCCTCAAAACTTTCACCATCCTCGAAACGTGATAGGTCAAGACCTGTTGCTACCTCCACCCCATCAATAGCAAGATTAATCGGTTTATCAAGCCCAGTTTTCTCTATTAATATCTCTGCATATAGCACATTTTGTAGATAATCTCCGTCACTACCTACATCAGATAATGGTTCGTTAGTGTTTAAGCGCTCCGGCGTTGCCGCAATATCATCCCTATATCCATCATATAGGAAAACCGAAATATCAACATTATTTTCCGGCGGAGTGTCCCCTGTGTAATCCACACCATAGTAACCTTGGTCACGCTCATCTGCATAGGGATATGGGCGTTGTGCGGTTATGTTGGATTTATCATCTGCGGTATCATAACCCAGTTGTTGAACGCTATCGCTATAAAACACCGACAATACCTTTGCTGTAAGAATATTGTACTCTATTACTATTGCATTATTTAGAACACCAATATCACCAAGAGATGCCTCCAATAACATATGCACTGTACTATCTGGATAGTGACCAGCAGGCTTTGAAATATACCTTACATACCCATCCTTACCATTTTCAATATCACCGTTAGGATACATCTCGCCAAGTTTTAGATAGACATTATTTAGGGATATCGTTTCAAATGTAGGGTTAAGCTCGTTTAAAAAGGACCCATCATCGTCCAACAAAAAATATTGGCCTGATAGCTGTGTACCATAAGCATTCTTCAAATTCCCAACCGCCCTTAACTGGGTAAGTTGATTTTGTGCAGCAAGAAAGATTGTCTTTGCGTCCTCGTTTCGTCTCGTCTGCCTACCTTCATCTATAAACCCTATAAGAGATGGCACAGCAATAGCGGCCGTAATCGCAACTATTGCAACCACGACAACCATCTCCACAAGGGTGAACCCTATATTGTCTAAAATCTTTTTTGACATTAAAACCTACTTACACGGTATTCAAAACAATCATTGAATATTGATCAATAATATTATTTCCGAAAAACACTGCTACAGCACAGCCTAAAGCAAGTGCGGGACAAAATGGCATCTGTCTTTTATATGGCGTTTTAAATATCAGTTTTCTAATGATCAGTACGATACCGATCGACCCCATTAAAATAACCGCTATAAAAAATGCCACAGCAATAAGTCTTGCCCCAATCAAAAGTCCTGATACAGCCATTAACTTAATATCGGCACCGCCAAAACCGCCTGTGAAATTTGCAACTACTAACATCGGCACCGATATAATAAAAAAACCAGATAAATACAACAAAACATCTTCCATGTTTAATATAGTATTTACTACTGCTAATAATGCTATACAAAGATGCATCCTGTCCGCTACGGTAAGCGTGTAGATGTCTGAAAGTGTTACTATCGCTAAAACAATAAAAAACAGGCATAGTATTATTGCCTTTGTAATATCTTGGTACATATAGATATGGCCACACGCCGCAAATAATATAGGTAATAACGCCATTACCGTGTATACGGCATTAAGGCTGTTAAATCTACCTGTAAAACTGCGGCGTATATAAAGATCGATAAATCTATTAGCCATAAGACCTGCTACAAAAAAAACGATCGTTACTATTATTGTCACTTCTGATCGCCTTTCTTTGTTTAAAACCTTACATAATTATTCCGGTAGGCCTGTAATGAATGGTATCGGCATACTCATCCTTAAGATCGGATAGATACCCAAGGTTACCATTTTCGATATCATATAGCATTATTCCCTCATCCGAGGTGTCTTCGTCCCACCATGATACCCACCTAATACTACCGTTGTTGCGATAAAATCCAAACCTAAAACTACCGGTAAAATTCTCCCCAAGCAACTCCACAACCGCCTTTGAATAGTCATCATCCGGCGGGTTATCAATATCCACCTGTCCGGAAATATAGTTATTTACCGTTCCTGCAAGTTCGGTAGGGCTAACATTTACCGATGCGGCTTCAAGTGCAGTATAAAGCGTTCTAACCGCCGCTTTGTCGGTTGTTTCCTGTGCATCTCTACGATAGCCGGCAACAGCAGGCACAGCAATAGCAATTAAAATAACTATAATTAATATTACTACTAACATCTCGATAAGGGTAAATCCGCTTATGTTCTTTTTACGTATGATTTTTTTCATTTAATCTCCTTTTCACATATAAAATATGTAGCTCCCAAAGGAGAAAAATCACTCGCTATTCGATCACATCACTAAGCACCATCGCTTCTCGCACCGATATTATACCCTTTATTGCAAGATCTATTGCCTCATCTATAAAAAACTTTTGGTTGCGTGTTTCTTTTAGGTAGGAGGTTATATCGCTTGTATTGTTGCGGTTAACAATCATCTTTCTAATATTAGGATCTGTAACTATTATCTCGCATACTGCGCGCCGCCCTATATGCCCTAGCCCATCACACCTTGCACAACCCGGGCTTTTATATAGGTGTTCTTGCGTTATGCCGTATCTATCCAAAAAGGCACGTTCGGCATCCTGTGGGCTGTATTTTTGTTTACAATAAGGGCAAAGTGTTCTAACAAGTCGCTGTGCTACCGTAGTAACTATAGAGGAGGCTGCAACATAAGGCTCTACACCCATATCCACAATTCTCATAAAGGCGGATGCTGCACTATTTGTATGCATGGATGCAAGCACAAGGTGTCCTGTTATGGCTGCTCTTGCGGCTATATCTGCAGTCTCAGTATCTCTTATCTCACCTATCATTATCTTGTCAGGATCCTGTCGAAGGATTGCACGCAATCCATTTGCAAAGGTAAGTCCGGCACGATTATTTACCTGTGTTTGATTTATTCCCTCCACATATTTTTCAACAGGATCCTCTACCGTTAGAACATTTGTGCTAACATGGCTAAGCTGTGCCAAAAGTGAATAAAGGGTGGTGGTTTTTCCACTTCCGGTAGGGCCTGTTATTAAAACAAGACCGTTAGGCATAGATACAGCCTTACGTAAAACCGCCGCATCCTCCTTGGTAAAGCCTAAATCTTCCAGCTGCAGCACCCCTAAACGACTATCGGCAAGCAGGCGTATTACTATTTTCTCTCCAAACACGGTCGGCATACTTGCAACACGTGCAGAAACCTCCTGCCCGCTAATGTCAAGCGAAAAACGTCCATCAAGAGGTATGCGTTTCTCCGCTATGTCCATACCTGACATTATCTTTACACGGGTAATAATAGCCGGAAGTGTGCGGGTGTTCATCCTTACGATCTCTGATAACAATCCATCCACCCTAAATCTAATCCTAACATCCTGTGACGTAGGTTCGATATGAATATCGCTAGTACTGCTGTTATGTGCTTGTAGTATAAGATTATTAATAAATCGAACTATCGGCACATTACCAAGTCGGCTTTCTGCCGCCACACTTTCAGACTGTTCTAATGCCTCTGCTTCATCTACTATTGAGCTTGTTGCATTTAAGGTATCGGCAGCTGTAACAATCAACTTTCGATCATAATGGCGTGCAATGCTATTTGCAATATCCTCCCTTGTTGCAAGGCAGGGTGTAACCCGCTTTCCTGTGGCTGTCTCAACAATCGATAGCACATCATAATCAAGTGGATCGGCTGTAGCCAAATAAAGCTCATCTGCAACTAATCTATATGGTATAACATTGTACTTGATGGCAATATCGTGTGGCATTATCGATACAACACTATCCGGAATTTTCATCTCGGCAAGTGATATATACTCAATATGAAGTGATTTTTGCAAAATACGCAGAACATCTTCCTCATTTACAACACCGGTATCCACCAGAATATCCCCAAGCTTTTTACCACCGGAATTTTGTTGAAGCTTTAAAGCGCTTTGTAGCTGAGAGCCGGTGATCAAACCTCCCTCCACAAGCATATCGCCTAAACGTTTTCTTTCTGCCATTTTATCATTCCTTATAATCACTAAACAATATTAACATCAAGCTGAATCGGTGTTAATATATATCGATATTGCTCAAACTGTAACGCTACCGTTATATCGGACTGCATCGAAACTGTATCCATCTCGGCTGCCGTCATCACCGTATAAACATCCTCGCGGGACATTTCATCTATATAATCGATTATCCTATCCACCCTGCCTATAACAGTTATCGTCACAGGCTGTTTTACTATACTATAATAGGAATCTATCAACTCTATCTCCTGCACCGACAGCTGGTTTATTACCAGCCTATGCTCTGCTATCTGCTCTATACTCGCCGCCTGTGTATTCTGTTCAGTCGGTGTTGCCTCTCCAATAGCGATTGCAGAAACCGAAAGTCCGTATGCGTTTGCAATATCTACAAAGCGATTGTGTACTGAATAGTTTTCGTTACTATAATACTCTAACCCCAGTACTTGCAGCCTACTGTCTACCGCTATAATCTCCTGCATAAGGTCCTGCCCCTGTGCAATATCCTCCTGCAGCTGCAATATCTCGGCATCAAGCTGCTCTGCCTGCTCTGCCTGCGCTATACTTCTTTTTATTATAGGGACAGTAAAAAAATAATTTAGTACGAACAGCAAGAAAACAGTAGTTATCGTGACAAGTATTAACCTATCCCTTTTAGTCATCGGCTACCTCCCCCTGTCATAGTAAAAAGCACATCCGTTCCATTATCGCTAAAACCAAAGTAGGCTACATCTTTAAACAGGTTAAGCTCGGTAATGGCTTTAACATAGTCTGCTGCCTGCTGTTCATTCTGACCTACACAGCTTATATTGTACACCCCTGAAGTATAGCTAACATTCACTACAACAACCCCATCCGGTGCTTCGTTAATAAATGTATAGTAGGTATCCTGATTAAAGTCGCTCATCGATTCAAGTTCAGCCTCAACTGCAACAAAATCAGACTCGCTTTTATATTTTGAAACAAGTTCTTCTCGTAATACACCATAGCTGTTTAGCTGACGTATAATTTCCGGTTCGTTTAACAGCTGTGTTTTCTGCTCTACATCATTGTTAATCTCACTCTCTATAATCATTGTTACAATAATTAAAGCTATATTTGCAATAACCAAAAGAGATGCTGCAGCTACCGGCAGATTAATGGTCCTCTGCCTGCCTATAGCCCTTGTATAGATATCAGCGTCAAAAAAGTTGATTTTACCTACCGATTCACACAGTAAACTACCTATAGGATAAACTGCCTCGCAGGTCGAGAGGTCACCTACTATATCAGAGAGTTTCTCACAGGGTATGTCTATAGTATCCTGTATAAACTTAACTGCCGATTCAACATTGCTATCTCCGAATAATACAATCCCCTCCATCGACTTACCCGGGAACTTGATAGATTGGTAGGAATTAAGTTTTTCCAAATTTTGCTGTAGAATAGTTCTTGTATCATCCTGCACACCGGACAATGTGTTGGTATTAGCCTGCTCTAACAAAATGCTTCGCGTTATAATATTATAAGGCGGATTAAAAAGATGTAGCGTTATATCTTTTTGCGATATTTTGGCAAGTGTAATTGTCTTTTCGTTAAAATAATGTTTTATAAAAAGGTACGCCGCATATTGTGAGGGCAAAAATGCAACAGGCGTTTTCCCAAGTTTTCTTAACAGCTCCTTACTGCCATCTACAAGTGTTTTTTTAGCTGCATAGGTTACAAAATCACAAAGCCCATCCTTATCCGGCGTCGCATTCTGCAGATAATAATCTACATAATAATCATCTGCCGATATATTTGCAAAAACCTGTGACTCTATCGCCATACGTTGCTGACGATTGTTTTTTTCTTTATACATCCGAAGCAAACTGTATACTGTTGTAGAAAAAGAAAAGGTTATTACTACCTTTTTATCGGCTATGCTTCCCAGTGTATCTGCTATGCATTCCTCCAAAACATTAAAGTTAATCTCACCATCACCTTTAAAAAGGCTATTAGGTAACATTAATTTTTTACAGCTTAGTATCTCTACCTTTCTTCTTGTTTTTTTTGCGACTACTATCTGAATAGTATCGCTACTAACATCAATACAGATCACTATTTTGCTCCTATATTAGTTTAAAACGCTGCTATCGAACCATATCCGTTATAAATCGGCATCAATACCGATATTAATATTATTGCAACTACTATTGCCATAAGCACAAGTAGTGCAGGTCCTAATATTCCTAAGATGGATTCTATTGCACTATCAGATTCGCCCTCATAATACTCGGCAGTGCTGTTTAACATGCCGTCCAGATCGCCTGTTTCCTCGCCTATAGCTATCATACTGGGTAGCATTGTATCAAATATATCTAAGTCTGAGACAGCCTTAGATAGTGTAACTCCTGAGCTTACATCCTGTGTCGCAAGTTCCAGCTTTTCTGCCATGTAGCTGTTGTTTATCACATTAGTTGAAAGCCGAAGTGTGTCAAGCAGTGGCAATCCCGATGCATACAAAAGGGCAAGAGTAGAGCTAAATCTACCGGAATATATCATCCTCGTTAACCCGCCTATAAGTGGTATCTTTAGTTTTACTTTATCGGTAAAACGAATTACTGCATTAAGCTTAAATATTATCTTAATTAAAAAAAACAATAATAAGCTACCGATTATTAATATCGGCCAATACTGTGTAACAATGTTTGAGAGTGTTATCATAAAGCGTGTAACTGCCGGAATCTCCATCCCATCAAACATAACAAAAAGTTCCGGCAGTACAAACCCAAAAAGTGCAACAACAACTCCAAACGCCACAACGCCAAGCATTTTAGGATAGGAGGATGCGCTTTTAATCTTACGGTTTGTTTTTAGCTGCTTATCATAATACTCCGACATACGCAAAAATATACTATCAATATTTCCGCTCTCCTCACCGCTTTGCACCATATAATACATCAGCGCCGGAAAAGACTCGCCCTCCTCCGTCATCGCCTGTGATAACGGCATACCGCTACGAACCGATTCATTTAATCGCCTGTAAAGGTTGGCAGCTTTTGCATTGGATGCAGATCCTATCAGTACATCAAGGCAACCTGTAACACCTATCCCAGCAGAGATCATCGTCCCCATCTTTTTGCAAAAAATTATTAAATCCTTGCTATTTAGATTAAATGTTGTAGCAACCTTTTCGCTCTCTTTATCGCTTGCTTGATAAGCTATACAGGTTAGGTTACGCTTATCAATAGCCTTAAAAAAATCATCATTGCTATTAGCCTCTAAAACGCCCTTTACAACTACACCGGACATGTTGCGGGCTGTATATGTGTAGTAAAGCAACGCTACTCCCCCCTATTGACTGATAAAACTATTCTTAACACAATGGAAAAAAATATACCTACTAAACATTTTTAGGTGTTTATTTATAATTATTAATTCACTTTAAAATCATTACTATTGAAATAGTATGTTACTAGTGATATAATCATGGTACGAACAAACAATTGGTGATTATTATGATTATTGTTACATGTGAAAATATTCCTGGCAAAAACATTGAGATTATAGGTCTTGTTAAAGGTTCCACCATTCAGTCTAAACACCTTGGCAGTGATATTGGTTCGAGCCTTAAAACTTTAGTAGGTGGTGAACTTACATCATATACCGATATGATGAACGGAGCACGTGCGCTTGCAACCAAAAGAATGGTCGAGGATGCAACAGCCCTTGGTGCGGATGCCATAGTTGCAATGCGCTATTCCTCTGCAGCAGTAATGGCCGGTGCCGCCGAGGTTATGGCATATGGCACAGCGGTAAAGTTCATATGATGTCATCATTAGGCCCTGTACCAACAAGTTCGATTGTCTTTATAGCTATAACCTTACTAATAACCTTGATATTGCCCTTAATAATCTGGGTTGTTCTTGCAAAAAAAGTCAAAGGAATTACGCCGGCAATTATTGCCGGTGCTTTGGGTTTTTATATTCCACAGATAGTTATTAGACTTACCCTACTACAGCTATTTTCCATGATGCCGCAATATCAGGAATTTACTCAAAACAATCCTATAGTTTATGCATTGTTGTTAGGTTTTTCAGCAGCATTGTTTGAAACAGCAGGAAGGTTAGTAGTTTTTTTTGTTATGAAAAACAGACTAAGCTATCACTTTGGCCTTGGTGCAGGTTTTGGGCATGGTGCAATTGAAGCTATGTATCTGGTCGGACTTACCTACATTAATAATTTGGTGATTGTATTTATCATAAACAGTTCCGGAGCAGCAGGGCTTGCACAGATGCTAGGCGATGCAGACATGGCAACTGGGTTAATCGATACAATCGTTGCAACAGAACCTAGCATGTTCTTAGTTGCTGGTTTTGAAAGAATTTTTGCAACGCTATTTCATATAGCTATGTCACTAATAATCTGCTATGGTATTACTGCTAAAAAGCTGCCTATATGTATTGCAATAGTAATGGTTGCACATACTGTTATTGATACTGCAAGTGTGCTATTAAACATTAATGGTGCCAATTTGCTTTATATCGAACTTATGTTACTTGTAGTTGCCATTATAGCGGTAGTGGTAATTATAAAAATCAAGAAGATGTTTACAATTGTAAACATTCTGCCGGAGGAGTCAAAACAGGCAATAAGCGAAGGATATTAACTGCATAGAAGTGAGTTGTTATGGATAAAAAAAATAAAAACCTTAAGACAAATATCTATCCTAAATTAAGATATGTTATGGGTGGAACACGCAATTCGTATATTGGTGTAAAAAACTTAACATCCCGTTTATCAAAACGTAATAAAAAGTCTACCGTTATTCCCGACTCATACAGTGTTTGTAACACAACCACGATAGACGGCCATATAGGGCTAAACGTTATTGATGGTAATCTACCCCATGATATTTCCGGCAATATGTATATCTGCCAATGCCTTGGTAGTCCGGAGGCATTTATGGTTGGCGATACAAACATAGTAAAAATAAGCTTTAAAGATGGTGCTGCAAAGCTGCAAAACCGCTTAATGTGGAGCCCAGCTGCTATATCAAGGGTTGCGTTGCAGCGCACAAAACACCGTTTTGAGCATATGGGGTTGATGTTTATGTCGCCCGGACTTGGCATGTTTTCTTATACTGAGGGCATGTATCTACTTCCTGACGGTAGACTTGGAATTACAAGTGATGTTGATAGGCCTTGGGTAATAGACAGGGAGAATCTTCGGATTTCAACTCCACTTGGAAGAAGAGATGAATGGTTACCGATGATGGCTGGCACGGCAGGCGATGTAATGGGTAATCTATTTGCCGGTTACAGTAACTCACATGTAATATACACCGACACAGCTACAAATGAACTATTCCTTGTAAACTATCAGTATAGACAAGCGGACGGCTCGCACCCCTGTATCCTTATGAAATGGGATGGCCAAACCGAGATAAAAAAATGGTCGATTATTAGCGAGGATGGAACGGATATCGAGATAAAGCAGAGTATACATGAGCTTATATTTACAAAGGATTATATACTTCTTGCTGATACAGCCTTTGTTACCGGTGCCGAAATTCTTTCTCCCTGGAAAAATGCACCAATGCCAAATACTAAAACTATAGTTTATGTAGTTGACCGCCGAGACATGACCGACAATCTGCAGGTAGTAACCGCAAAACAGATAGAGATTGATGAAGCCTGTATTCACCTGATAGCCGATTACGAAAACCCGGATGATATTTTAACAATTTATATGTTGCATACCCCTGCAACCAACACTGCCGAAATAATCAGAAGCTATGATAAGGATTTAAAGGGCAACCTGTTCCCTTCTAATATTGTTGGCTATGGAACATTACCACCCCTTGATCTCTCGAGTATCGGCAAACATGTAGTAGATATGAAAACCCTTAAAATTGAGTCCGACTATATAAGGGACAAAAAATATTGTTGGGGACCTTATATGTATAGCTATATGGGGCGCCAACAAAGAAACTTCAATGAGCAGGATTTATATGTAATGTTTAAAGGCTTTAAATCCGAGATGCTTCCGCAAAGGGTGTACAATGCATATAAAGATGTGCAAACCCGAATCGTTCCCCTTAGTGAGATAAAAGGCGGAACTATCAACTCTAATAATTCCATCGCAAGGGTAACAAAGGGTGATTTTAAAATTGCCGATGTTTACGAATTTCCGGATAAGGTGTTATTATATACCATTTCATGCATGGAAAATTCTGACAAAAGTGGCAATGGATATCTACTTGCCGGTGTTGTAACCGACATTGCGCAAACAGAGGACAGCTCAGGCCATGAATACTGGATATTTGATGCCGGCAATCTTGCAGCCGGTCCAATATGTAAGTTAGGGCATAAAAGCTTAAATAACTCGGTACTGTTCCATACAGTATTCCTTACTAGCGATGATGAGGCAGAGCTTAACAAAAAGGATGTCGTTTACAATGTAGATTTAAAGGACGATTATCCCGTACAAGAGCATTACGAATGGGGTACAGAGGTTTCAAGCACATTTAATGAGATTATCTACCCCTACTTCGACCCGCAAAGTGATAAAGAAGATCTTTATTGTGAAAAAATATTAAAGGAATATTCCAAAAATCGAATCCGCACACATGCCGGCAAAGAGCATCTCATAGGGGAGGAGCGACTAACCGATGCCCCCAAGTTTGCCATGCGTATGTATGACGAGGCTGAACGAATGTTTAGGACAACCGGTTGGAAGATTGAGAGTATAAAGGACGGTGTACTGGTAGAATCTAAACCTGTAAGCGGATCATTTGAGCAGAGTGGTGTATTGGTCACAAGAGCATTTGGTAGCGTTGATGCTGATGCAGACACTCTGTTTAAATATATGACCTCGCCACAAGGGTATGCTGTAATAGACCCTGTAAGTGACCCGGCAGATCACGAAAAACAACCACTTGAGGTTTATGATTGGAAGGTAGATGCAAGACTTGAAGCTGCAGTTGCAAGTACAAATATACCTGCACTTGGACATTTTGACTTTGTGGTTCTAAATGCAATTGATCCCGAAAAAAGAATATTCGCATCTAAGTCAATTCAGCACGACAATATGCCCGGCACAAGCAGATATAGTAGCGATACAAAGCCGGAAAACGGACATGAAAGAGCTATTAACACATTTGTTATTAAACTTGTACCGATATCCGCAGATCGGTGCAGGGCAATGTGTATTAACTATGCCGATATGGCAGGTAATACATCTGCAACGATAAATAATATGATAAATACAAAGGCATTCTTTGGGCCACTATACAAAAGGATGAGACTGGCAGCCAAAGAACTTTAACAACACAAAGGAAACTTAATGAAAAATCGTACCTTAATTCAGTTTTTCGAATGGTATCTACCTGCCGATTGCTCATTATGGCGGGACGCATGTGCTAAATCACAACAGTTGGCAGATATTGGAATTACCGATATCTGGCTACCACCGGCGTATAAATGTGCGTCTGGGGTAAACGATGTTGGATACGGAGTATACGACATGTACGATCTCGGAGAGTTTGATCAAAAGGGCACCGTAGCAACAAAATACGGAACAAAGGACGAGTATTTAGATGCTATAAAATCATTACAGTCGGCCGGAATTAAGGTATATGCCGATATAGTATTTAACCACCGATTAGGCGCTGACGCAACCGAACTTGTAACGGCAAAGGTTTTTGATCTTACAAAACGGCATGTACAGCAGGGTGAGCGAGAGATATCGGCGTGGACAAAATTCACCTTTGATAGACGCGGCAAGAAATACTCCGATTTTTGTTGGAACCATACCCACTTTGATGGCACTGATTGGGACGAACTTACATCACAAAAAGCGCTTTTCCTTTTTAATGGAAAAAATTGGGATGATGATGTAGATATCGAAATGGGAAATTTTGACTATCTTATGGGCGCTGATCTTGACCTTAATAATGACGAAACCTATAATGAGCTTGTACAGTGGGGCAGATGGTATCTTGACACTACCGGTATTGATGGATTTAGGATTGATGCCGTTAAGCATATCAAGTTTACAAAGGTTGCACAGTGGTTACGGGCTATGCGTGAGCACACCGGCAAAGAGCTGTTTGCGGTAGGTGAATATTGGAATCAAACCCTGTCCGCACTTACATACTATCTGGATAAAACTGCTCACAGCCTACATATTTTTGATGTACCTCTGCACTACAACCTACACAAAGCGTCCAACAGCAACGGTAGCTATGATATGAGTAAGATATTGAACGATACACTTGTTTCACAACGCCCCGAGCGCTCGGTAACGCTTGTAGATAATCATGATACACAGCCTGGGCAGGCGTTGCAAAGTTGGGTTAAGGGTTGGTTTAAGCTACACGCCTACTCTTTAATTCTACTACGCCGTGACGGTATACCCTGTGTATTTTATGGTGATTTATATGGAATACCACACCATAACATTAATCCGGTAGGCGATGGTCTAACAACATTAATTAAACTTCGACGTGACCTTGCATATGGTGATCAGATAGATTATTTCAACGATAGCTCGGTGGTAGGTTTTACACGCCTTGGGCATGATGATCACACCTACTCCGGCCTTGCCGTAGTAATGACCGATAGTATTGCAGGTAACATTAGAATGTGCATGGGCGAAAGGTTTATCGGCAAGACGCTAGTAAACTGCCTTGGCAACAGTAATGATAAAGTCATAATAGAGGATGATGGCTGTGCAACCTTTCATGTTAATGATGGTAGCATAGCAGTATATGTAGACGAAAACTATCTAGAAATATAAAAAAGGATAATAAAATTGAACAGTCCAATTTGATGTGTATAACAATAACACTACACCACTAACGTGGTGTGTATTGTTGTACCCATTTTATAAGGATTGAAAATGAAAAAAAATTTATATATTATGTTTGCCGTTACATTTTTGCACGGCATGGTTTTTTATGGTCCTATCGCAACACTTTATCGCTACGAGTATGGTATTACAATTTTTGACATAACCTCGATAGAGGGTATATCGCTTGCACTATGCCTCTGCCTTGAAATACCACTTGGTATTCTTGCCGATAAAATAGGTTATAAAAAAATGATGGTACTTACCTGTACAGTATTTTTAGTATCAAAAATTATATTTTGGCAGGCGGACAGTTTTGTATTATTCTTGCTAGAAAGAGTTCTTATCGCCATTGTATTTTCCGGTCTTTCCGGACTGGATACAAGCATAGTATACCTGTCAGACAAAAAAGAAAATAGTAGGCGAAACTTTGGAATATACAACACACTCGGCTCGTTGGGACTTTTATCAGCAGCAATAATCTACACCTGGATAATAGGTAACAACTATAGATTTTCTGCATTATTGACGGTAGTTAGCCATGCATTAGCGCTTATCTTAACATTATTTTTAAAAGAGTCCCTACCAGAAAAACGCAAAAAAAGCGATTGGCAGTCAATAAAAAATATAACAATAACTATAGTTAACAATTCAAGGCTGATACTTTACCTTGTTGCAATTACACTTTTCAACCAGACCCATCAGCTGATTACCGTTTTCATTTCGCAGCTTAAGTATGAAGATGTAGGCATACCTCTATCAGGCATTGGTGCTGCGTTTATACTGCTATCATTAGTTGGCAGCTTAGGTTTTTTGTCCGAACCAATCGGCAAAAAGTTTGGCAATATAGTTGCGACAATATTATTCTATCTGGTTGCAATTATCGGTTGTTCTTTATTAACAATAACTACAAGCGGCATAGCCTGTGTCCTGTTTGTTGTCTCGTTAAGGCTTGCACACTGCCTTTTCGAACCAATACAGCTGCAACGACAAAACGAATTTGTAAAAAGCACAAACCGCGCAACCGAACTTAGCATCTATTCGGCAATAATGTCGGTACTGGGTGTAGTTGTAAATCTTGTTTTCGGAAAGATGGCACAGTACAGCATTAGCCTATCTTTTGCCTTTGGTGCACTACTTTGTGTTACCGGGCTCATTCTTTATGCTTCGCTAACCAGGTCAGCTCGAAAAGCTATCTAAAAAGCGGTGTACCTCTTGAATATATTCAGCCTTTTGCAGCTTTATTGAGTCGGCATGATTACCGCCCTTAACTATAAATATCTGTTTTTTCCCTTTATACTTTTCATACATTGCAACCGAGTCACTACAGGGTGTAACCTTATCATTATCGCCATGTACAAACATAATCGGCTGATGTATATTTTCCAAGCATTTAATCGGTGACACCGCCCTATAGCTACTACCTGTTCTTATCCTGTTAAAAAAGTCAGCAAGGTGCAGTAGCGGTGTTACCGGAAGCTTTGTGCTACCTTTAAGCTGAAACTCCAGCTCATCCCATAGATCAGCAAACCCACAGTCGGCAATAACAAAGCTAACTTTATCATTATTGGCTGTAGCAATAATAGAGGTAGAGGCACCCATTGATTCACCGTGCAGTCCTATCTCCGACCCTTCTCCTACACGATCAGTCACCCAATCTATCCAGCTACAAAGGTCGCCCTGTTCATAATAACCCATGGTACAGCTATCGCCACCGCTTTTTCCGTGATAACGGTGGTCATACATTAATATATTAAATCCTTTTGATAAAAACACATCGACATAGCGTACCGATGCAAGTGCATTCATCGTAAAACCATGCACAATTATTATCGTTTTTTTAGCACCCTCTTGAGGCAACCACAAACCACTAAGGTCATATCCATTTTTTGATTTTATCGTTGTATTAATAAATTTGTAGCTATCAAGCTCACCTGATGTACAAAAACCCGCCTCTATCAAACCGTCCCTAGTCTCTTGGTAGGTAAGTCCGGTCGGCTTTACGGTTTTATTATTAACCACCCAGCCTGCAGTACAAAAAGCGCCGATTAAAAGCACCAACAATATTAAAATTATGATTTCCATTTATTACTACCCTATAATGTTTTGTCTAGTATTCGTTTTTTAAATCCCTTGCAAAAAGTCCGTTTAGTGTTTGCTTTGCAGACTTTTTATCATATAAAACACTGTATATGGCGTTGCAAAGTGGAAGATCCACATCATATTTTTCGGCAAGATTAACAAGTGCCTTTACAGTATAATAACCCTCGGCAAGTTTAGTATAGCTCTCCCCTGTTATGCAACACTCACCATACTTCCTGTTATGGCTGTGTGGCGAAAAAAGTGTTGCCTCATAATCACCAAGATGGCAAAGACCATAGGCCGAAAGCTCATTCCCACCCATAGCCTTAATAAGCCTTGCAATCTCCCTTGAGCCGCGTGTCATTAATGCACCCTTTAACGAGACTAGTTTAAACCCATCTAACATTCCAGCTGCTATGCCAATAACATTTTTTGCTGCCGCACCTATCTCGTTTCCTATGATATCCTGCCCATAGTAAAAGCGTATTAGATCGCTACTAAATTCATCTACTAGTCTGCGCTTAACATCATCATTATCACAATCTATAACCATACAGTTAGGTATACCGGCTACAAAATCCTGTACATGTCCCGGTCCAAGCCAAACCGCAACGCTGTTGGATTCGTGCAGGCCATCTCCGGCAATCTCGGAAAGTCTTTTGCCCGTTTCAATTTCTATCCCCTTCATGCAAAGAACAAAGGTTTTATCTTTAATATTAAACTGTGAAAGCTCGGACATAAGTCCGTTAAGCCCCTGGGAATTAATAGATATTACAACCACATCTGCCTTAACGATATCATCAAGAGCAGTGGTTAATGTTATGCTGTTTTTAAATGTTATATAGCCGTTACTGCGTGTATCGACAATAGTCTGCATAACGGCAGAGCTTTTTCGTCCATAAAGTGTAACTTCGTGTCCTATACTATCAAGATACCAGGCGATAAACGATCCCCATCTACCGCAACCTATAACCGTTATCTTCAATTTTCACCCCAAAATATTTTTTTATAATATAACATAATTTATGCGTGATTGCAAATTACCAGAAAAAAACTTTATTATAATACAGGCTATAATGTTAAGTCCGGTGCTGCTTTGCCGATACATAAATATCGTTTATCTTATAAAAAAACAACCATATTTTAATAATATACCAAAAAAGTGTATTTTAAGGGTTGACAAACGCAATAATATAATGTATACTAAAACCGTAGACAAACAACAGGGATAAATTTTAATGCGAATAACTCATGAAGCAGATTATGCAATAAGGATAGTATGCTATCTCATAAATAAAAAGGGCATAATCGGAGCGAAAGAGATATCTGCACAAAGCGGTGTAACGCTAAGATTTACACTAAAAATTTTGCGCAAGCTAGGATTATCCGAAATAGTTAAATCTCATAAAGGAGTTAACGGTGGTTATGAGATGGTTGACCCCACCAGATGTATTAGCTTTGGCGAGGTTATAGAGGCAATCGATGGCCCGATAAATATAAACCACTGCCTTGGTTGTGAGTTTGTCTGTACAAGGGTAGATGACATTGAAAAGTGTTCTATCAGAAAAAAGTTTGAAGAGGTTAACAATACCTTACGTGAGGATTTATATAAAATCCGTATTGATGAGGTAGAGTAACATATATTAAAATTATTAAACAAAAGGAGTAGAAAAATGAAAAAGTTTGTATGTTCAGTATGTGGTTATGTACACGAGGGCGACAGTGCACCGGCATCATGTCCGCAGTGTAAGGTAGGCGCCGATAAATTCACCGAGCAGGTAGAGGGTAATATGTCTTGGGCCACTGAGCATGTTGTAGGTGTAATTGATGGTGTAAGTGATGATATTATAGCCGATCTTCGCGCTAACTTTGAGGGTGAATGTTCCGAGGTTGGTATGTATCTTGCAATGAGCCGTGTGGCACACCGTGAAGGTTATCCTGAGATAGGCCTTTACTGGGAGAAGGCTGCTTACGAAGAAGCAGAGCATGCAGCTAAGTTTGCAGAGCTACTTGGTGAGGTAGTAACCAATTCTACAAAGAAAAATCTTGAGCTACGTGTAGCAGCAGAGAATGGCGCAACAGCCGGTAAGTTTGACCTTGCAAAACGTGCAAAGGCTGCAAATCTTGATGCTATTCATGACACAGTTCACGAGATGGCAAAGGACGAGGCTCGTCATGGAAAAGCATTTGCAGGACTACTTGCAAGGTACTTTGGTTAATCACATCTTAATACATATAGCATGATTAAAAAAGGGTAGTGTGAAAAATCACATTACCCTTTTTTGTTTAGTCTGTAATAATTATTAATTCGGCTAACTTAGATATCCCACTGCACCTTACGGCTTGGTAGCATTTCAAATCCACAGGATTCAAGAATTCCCTCTACATCCTTGATTGATTCTCCGCTCCATCCGTAGGCACCAAAAGCCATACCGATTCTGTTTTTGGGTCTAAGCCCTTTCATATAGCATAAAAAAGCAGAAACTGTAGGAAGCATGCCATTATTTAATGTGGAGCTACCAACAAATACATGTGATGCCTCCAACATAACTGATATCGCCTCAGAGTAATGGGTGGATGTAAGGTCGACAATATCAACCTCAAACCCTATTTCCAGATATTCTCTACCTAAATTTCTTGCCATCTTTGTAGTGGCGCCCCACATACTATCATAGATAACTGCAAGTTTTTTATCCATTACCCTACCCTGCGCCCAAAAGCTATACCGTTGCAACACAAGCGGGATGGACTTTTTAAGCATAACACCGTGGGACGGACATATCATCTTTATATCATATTCCGATAGGGTTGTTACAAGTTTTTGAACCTGCGTACCAAACGGCAAGACGATATTTGCATAGTAGTTTGCGCAACGTTCCATCAATTCATCTGTTGTTATATCGCTGTCCCAAACCGCACCGGTACCAAGATGTTGCCCAAAGGCATCGTTAGAAAACAGAATCTTGTCCTGCTCTAAATAACAGGCCATACTATCCGGCCAATGAACCATTGGCATAGGGATAAATCTAAATGTTTTTAATCCGGTGCAAAGGGTGTCTCCCAGTTTAACCGAATTAAACTCAAAGTCAATTCCTTTATAGTATGCTCGCAATCCCTTTTCGCAGGCTGCAGTACCATAAATCTTTGCCTTTGGATAATGTTCGTTAACCAAAGGCAAAGCACCACTATGGTCTGGCTCCACATGATTGCATATAATATTATCGATTAGACGCTCGCCTAAAACTTCCTTTATGTTTGCAATAAAGTCCTCGGCAAACTGCGCTTTGACAAAGTCTATTAAGGTAACCTGTTCGTCTACTACCAGATATGCATTATAGGTAGTGCCAAAAGGTGTTTTATAACCGTGAAATATCCTTACATCTCCATCAACTACGCCTACGGAATATATATCTTGCGTTATCTTCATGTAAAATTATTCCTTTGAAAACTGTTCCTTTGTAACACCGCATAATGGGCATTCGTAGTCATCCGGTAGCTCTTCAAAGGGAATATCACCGTCATATACCCAGCCGCATACATCGCAAACATAACTATCCATAATATTTCTCCTTATTATTTTAATCGATATTTTGCCCAACGAAATGGGTAATATCAAAGATATTTTAACATAGCATAAAAATTTTTTCAACCACTGTTGACTAATTGCTTTCAATTTCATATAATTATACAAGGAAGAAGATACTTTAACGGTATGAATACCACAAGACTACAAAACATACAGGAGACTAATTTATGATTTCAGCCGGCGATTTTAGAAACGGCGTTACCTTTGAGATGGACGGCAGTGTCTATCAGGTTATCGAATTTCAACATGTAAAACCCGGTAAAGGTGCAGCATTTGTTCGTGCAAAAACACGTAACGTAATTACCGGTTCAGTTACGGAGACAACCTATAACCCATCAGACAAATTCCCACCGGCTTATATTGAGCGTAGGGACATGCAATATCTGTACAGTGATGGTGAGCTATATCACTTTATGGATGTAGAAAGCTATGAGCAGACCCCAATTAACGAATCATCCCTGCCTGACAGCTTTAGATTTGTTAAGGAGAACGAGGTTGTTAAAATCCTTTCCTACAAAGGTAGTGTTTTTGGTGTTGAGCCTCCAAACTTCGTGGAGCTTGTTATAACACAAACCGATCCTGGTTTTAAAGGAAACACCGCAACAAACACCCTAAAGCCCGCAATAGTCGAGACAGGTGCGGAGATAAGGGTACCATTGTTCTTAGAAGAAGGCGAAAAGGTTCAGATTGATACTCGCACAGGCGAATATATGGGACGTGCTTAATTAATTTACAATATAAGGGAGACGGTATAATGGATTTAAAGGAAAGAGCCTCTTACATCAGAGGTTTAGTTGACGGATTAGATCCGGATTTTTCTACAAAAGAAGGTCGTATCTTAAAGGAGATGCTAACACTTTTGAGTGACATCTGTGATACCGTTGTTGACCATAGTGATGACATCGATCAGATATATGACGAGATTGATGCAATAGATCAGGATCTAACCACTATGGAGGAGATGACCGGTTGTGGTTGCAACGATGAAGATTTTGACGATAGCGGAATCTACGAAATTGTATGCCCGGAATGCAAAGAGGTTGTCTGTATGGACGAAGACACTCTAAGCAACGAGGATCTATGTTGTCCTAGCTGCGGCGCAAAATTTGAAGTGTATTTTTCTGAAGACGAACAGGAATAATTTACTACCTCCTTGGTGATGATATCATCAAGGAGGTGTTTTTTATGAATGGTAATAATAAAGCGAACAATAATGAATTACTGGAATATTTTGCTATGCTAAAGACCGGAATTCCCACAACATCCGGCAAGGCAAACCCCATTACAGGCCCTAGGGTTGAGGAGACTGCCGAAGAGGTATTGCAAAAGATTGAATTTTTAGAAGAGCATGAACAGTAGTTTAGAAAAAACAAAGCTAAAACACCGCACGTAAAGGCAGTTTACGGGCGGTGTTTTGCTTGACAAATATTGGATTGTTTAGTATTATATAACTGTATAACGTTATTATGGATACCCTCGTATCACTATAGTTCATTTTAAGAGGTATAACTTTGAATGGTATTGCGGAAAATAAAAGAATTGTAACCGGGCGAACAGGTTATATCGACAACCTTTTGCGGGAAGGGTGTCTTGTTACAAAGTTAATATACAGCAGTATAGCCAATGGTTTTGTCACATCCATCGACGCCAAAAAGGCAAAAGCCTTGCCGGGCGTTGTGGACGTTGTGACCTGCTTTGATGTGCCTGATAAACATTTTTCTGTTTTAGACGACGTATGTCTTACAACAGGTGTTTCAGGGCACCCGGATTCAACATTATTATCAAAAAGGGTACGTTGCCACACCGATCCGGTTGCTGCAGTTGTTGCACTAGATGTATCGGTTGCAAATCAAGCAGCACAGCTAATCAAGGTTGAATACAGTACCCATACAAATATCCTTGATTATGGTACCGATAAAAACGCCGGTAACCGTGACCTACACGATGGTGTAACAGGAAATCTTTACGGCAGCTATGAAACCGGCTCTTTTGAGCAACTGCCCGAAGATCATAAAAGCTACACCGGCAACTACATGATAGAGCCTACATATGCCGGTAGTACCCATGGCTGTTTTTGCTTTATCGAAAATGATCGATTGGTAATACACACCTCAGCAAACGGCTATGCAGTAAGAAAAACCGTTAGCAACGCACTTAATATCCCCATGAGCTCTATTAAGGTTGTTTCTACATCCGACGACATCGGCAACATTACATTTGAACCCCTTTGTGCCTATCTTTGTAAAAAACTTTCCGGTAGACCAATAATGATTAATTCTTCTGTCGATCAATTTTGTCTACGCACCCCTATGTCTTTTAACTTTAAAACCTGTGTTTCCGATTCCGGCATTATAATGGGGCGCACCGTACTTATCGATTCTAATATAGGGGCCTATGCCTCCAACAGTCACGAGGCTGCAATATCGGCCGCCAAACTCATGCGTCACCTTTATTCTGCACAGGGCAGCTATTTTGCTAAGGTTAATAGCTACTACACTAACATACCATCCTCAAAGGCTTGTGAGGGATTTGGCGCAACACATGCACTTTTTGCAATAGAAAGCCATATCGATGACATCGCATTTGATCTTGGTGTCGACCCTATGCTTTTAAGGATAAAAAACTGTATTCGTGCAGGATACGGTGATTCGATTGATGGTTATACAGCAAGTAGCTATGCGCTTGACAGATGTATTATAAGAGGGCGTGAACTTACCGACTGGGATAACAAGCGTAAAAACATAGAAAAACAAAGCTCCGATAACCGTAAAGGTATCGGAATGGCTATATTCTGTTATAACGCCGGCAATGATCAATCTACAGCCAACACAAGGTTAACTGTTCATTCGGACGGAAGCCTTACAATTTCTTTGGCATACAAGCCTAAATCTGCTACAACTATAGCAAAGTATCGTGGCAAAGTAGCAAAGATTATCGGAATTGACCCTGATTTGATAGTTTTTGATTATCCACACGATCTTCTTCCCTCTACAAACGAGGTTGCCACAGGTTTTGCACTAAAAGATGCGGCACAGCGCCTAAAGTCACGTTTAATTGACCATGCAAGAATTCATCTTGGATGTGATGTGGTACAGCCTGACATCAAGAACGGTTATCTTACCGATATGCAAAACAATCACCACCTAATGCCAATTTTTGACATTGTGGAGGACATTATTGAAAAGGGGCAGAGTACTTCAGTCGAAAGTTGCAATAATGTTGCCGATAAAACATTAAGTTTTGGTGTATGCTTTGCAGATGTAACTGTTAACATATCTATGTGTAAGATAACTGTAGATAGAATAATAACAATACTTGACAACGGTAAAGTTACAGAAAGTGATTCTCTATTAAAAGAGGGACAGGCAGCGATTGTAGATGCAATAGCCTTTACACTTAACAGTCCGATAACAATTGATCCTACTACAGCAGGTATAAATATTCCAGGCCACAACAAAAACACCATTAGCAAGAATAACATCACAATAGAGTTTGTAGATAATAACGAGCCAAACACAGCATTTGGCGATAAGCCAATAGGCGATGCGCCATTTATTGCTGTAGCTCCGGCCATAAGAAATGCGGTGCTAAACGCAACCGGAATTAAACTTAGTTCACTGCCCATCACCTCTGAACATCTTTTTGAAGAGTTTGAACAGGCAGGAATGATCTAAAATAATTGTCATGTCAATTAGCTACAACTAAAATTTAGCGTAAACAAGAAAGGATCGGCAACAATTGTTTGATGTAGATACAATTTACACCCCAAAAAGCCTTCAGGAGGCCTTAAAACTATATAGTGAAAATGAAAACTCCATTTTTATCGGTGGTGGTAACTGCATGTTACCCCGTTTAGCGTTAGGTGCAGTAACTACAGATGTAGTTATAACTCTTGCTGATATTTCAGAGCTGCGTTGCATATTCTTAGATGAGAAGGAAAATTTAGTAATAGGATGTGCAACAACATTTACCGACCTACTCGAAAGCCCGTTAATCCGTAGCCATATTCCAGCTATTGCTGATTCTGTAAGGGATATTGGTACAATTGCATTTAGAAACACTGCAACTATCGGTGGCAACCTTTGCAAACAAAACACGGTAAGGGAAACAACGGCATGTCTTTGTGCCTACGAAGCCCTTTTGCAGATTAATAAAAGCGGTGAAAACAAGCTAATACAGATAGCTGACCTTTATAACGAGTTGGGCGAACCTAACCTAAAACCCGGTGAGATAATTACTGCAATAGTTATAGAAAAGGCATCTTTGGAAAAAATATTCGGCTCCTCTTTATATTATGTGTCCCACAACAACTCAAAAGACCCACTTATGTGTTGTAGCTCAAACCTTAGCCTAACGGCTGACGGAATGAGAATAGAGAGACTGCGTTTAAGCTATGTAAGCAAAGGGCATCCTCCACGTCGTCTATCCGAGGCTGAGATTCTTGCAGAGGGAAGCGGAATATTCCCTGCTGACATCAGTCCTATAACAGCGGCTATCCTGCACTCTATATTCCCGGGCGATGGTGGTGCCGCAAATCATGATTTTATTGTTCATCTAGTTCGTGAACAGGTTAAATCATCTATTACTCACAGTATTGAACTTGCAAAAAACAACAAGTAGTACTGTTTTTCTGCAATAAAAACACATTCAGCAACACACCAGAAAGGAACGTACGGGTAAATGAAAAAAGAGGTTATATCCTTTAGGCTTAACGGCCGGGAATGCAGCTGCTTTATCCACACCGGCGCGGCACTTTGTGAGGCTTTGCATCTGCAAAAATGTTATAGTGTACGAAATAGCTGTAACCCCTGTGGCTCATCTATTGTATTAATAGATGGGATTGCGGTGGATGCATGTATATATCCGGTAACGCGTGCGATTAATCGGGATGTTACCACCATAGAATGGCTCGAGTCGGGCGATGATATATCCTATATACAGCAAGAATTTATGAATATAGCAGGGGATAACTGTCCTGCCTGTATTCAGTCGCTAATAATTGCAAGTTTACCATTGCTTGCATCCCCTACTATGCCTACACGTTACCGAATTGCATCTACATTGCAAGGACTGCTTTGCTACCATATGGATATGGACGAAGTTGTTAATGCGATTGTCGCAGCGTATGGCAAAGGCAGGATTACACTCAACATCTCACAGGGCACACAGGATGAAAAAAGACTTGAGATGCTTGATACAAAATATGCAAAGAAAAAAGATGCGCCTATACAACTAACAGCTATCGAGTCATCTTCTAAGGGATCGGAAAGAGTTGTAGGTGGCACTATATCTACTAAGGCACCTGATATTCCAACAACACAATCCACAACAGCAACAGTACCGCAACCTATATCTGTAGCAGCAACACAGATAGTACCGTCAGCGGTTACTCAGCCACAAGCGGTTATCGAAACACCTAACGCTGTACAGCCTACACAATCATCGTTCGAGCATACACAGGCTATCTCTTTTAGCGACCCATCTCCTGAGCAGCAACAGCCAGCTGACCAAGCTAACATTGCTCCTGCCAGCATATTTGACGAAGGCTTTACCGAAAGTTTTCTTAATGGAAAAAAACGTCCGTCATCCGAGGATAAGCCTAAAGAAAAAGTTGGGTTTTTTAGCAAATTTTCTGCAGCATTCAAGGAAAAGCATCATAAAACATTAGAGCTACCCGATGTGGACGGCGAGGAATAATAATACATACGTTGTCTTACGAGGGGTTTTTGTAATAATGAAGAAAATTATACTTATTGTAGCCATCTTATTTGTGATAACTGCTGCAGCTTTAGGCGGAATTTCTATCTACAACAGCTATTATAATTCGATAGGCTCTGTTTCGTATGCGCCTCCAAACATTACGATAGGGGAGGAAAGCCTGCCACTCTCGGGTAGTGTATGGACCTATCCGGTGCTATTTCAGCCGCAGGGAAAAACCATAGCCGAGGATTATGATGTTACAGGGCTTTTGCTTGAGAACACCGAGCAACCACCCGATATCATAGCCCCGGGTGGTTATACTGTAAAAGGATACATTTATTCTAATGGGGAGGCCCTTTTTTCCGGCACCCTAGATGAGCTTAACGATTACGAGCTTGCCCAACCTGGGCTTTATAACTATATGGTTACGATAGAGCAACAGGTACAACAGGATGGTAGCTTTGGTACCTTTAGCTATGGGTTCGATTATAACTTAGTAGAACCGGTTATACCTCCCTCAATAACAGTATCCACTACCGAGGTACCACAGGGAGAAAGTATATCGGTTTATCTACACAACCTTCCCGAGGGGGTTGAACCACAGATAGATAGTGAGCTTGGAAGTACACTGTTTGTAGAGCGTGAAGGTGTTTATACCGCTATAATTCCTACCGGCTATCTTGTAGAGCCCGGAAAATATTCGGCTACTGTTACTGTCGGCGACTATATCAAAGATATACCTATCACGGTTGTGGCACATAACTATGGAACCCAAAGTTTTACAATGGACACATCCACATCCGCTTTGGCAGATAGTGCTACGGCAAGTGCAGAATACCGCGAGATAATATATCCTTTATACGATACAAAGGATGATAATATCTACTGGGAGGGCACATTTTTAATGCCTGCTGAGGGCAGAATATCAAGTGAGTATGGACTTGCACGTTATATTAACGGTTCGTTTGATGGCTACCACGGTGGAATAGATATCGCCGCGCCGGAGGGAACTCCTATAATCGCACCTAACCATGCAAAGGTGGAATACGCTGGATTTCTACAACTTAGTGGCAACACAATAGTTCTCGACTATGGTGGTGGGCTAAAGGCATATTTATTCCATATGTCGGCACTACATGTGCAAACTGGCGACATGGTTGAAAAGGGGCAGCTTATTGCATACATGGGTACCACAGGTTATTCAACCGGTAGCCACCTACACTATCAGCTGCAGATAAACCGCTATGCCATGAACCCATGGGGTACATTTGACGGCACATCTGGTATCTTTGAAGATGTGGCTACTACCGAGCTTTTAGAATAATAACATAGGAAGTTTAATGAAGAAGTTATTAGATAATATTTATATTAACCTTTTCGCAACATCACTGTTCATCAGCCTAATTATGATAGGTGCCGGCTATATTGCGGTACCATTGCTTACAAAACGATATGTAGATGATCTTAAATTAATAGATAAAGACGAGATGTCCGACCTTGTCTCTATTGCTCAATCAGGTCCGGGCGCCATCGCTGTAAATTCATCCCTTGCAGTTGGATATAAACTTGCAGGCATACCGGGCGCTTTTTGCGCCCTATTTGGCGCTATCCTTCCACCACTTATACTGGTAACAATTTTTGAGGCATTCTACTCTATCTTTGCTAACGATCCGGATGGCAACGTTGTTACTGCCGTATTTAGGGGTATGAGCGCAGCTATTGCAGCGATAATGATAGACCTTGTTTTACAATACACCATAGATAGCTATAAAAAGTTAAAATGGATAGCACCAGTTTTAATAGCACTATCCTTTTCACTTAGTTATTTTTTAAATGTAAATCCGGCGCTGATGGTTTTTTCATCGGTAATAATCTTCGGTGGCATCTCGGTGTTCAGGCATATTAGGAATGCAAAAAAAGATGTAAAAAAGGAGGCTAAAAAATGATTTTTTTAGAGTTATATATCTCCTTTTTAATTGTAGGGGGGCTTGGTTTTGGTGGTGGCTATGCCATTCTACCGCTTATTCAGCATCTAACGGTCACACAAAAAGCATGGTTAACCGCAACCGAATTTGCCGACCTTGTTACCATTAGCCAACTTACACCCGGTCCAATAATCCTAAACTCCGCAACATTTGTTGGATCAAAACTTGCCGGCCCTCTTGGTGGACTAGTCGCTACTGCTGGAATAATTACACCTTCTATAATAATTACACTTATACTTTGCAAACTGTATTTCCGCTACCGCGACCTTAGCATTATGCAGGATACCCTAACACTGCTAAAGCCGGTTGTTACCGGATTGATTGCAGTGGCCTCGCTTGGCATACTTGTAAACGTAATCTTTACGGTTCAAGGAAACCTTGACTTTATCTTTATGGCCATGGTTGCAGTTGCCATTATAGCATATCGCAAGTTTAAGGTTGGAATGGTTGCGCTTATCGGCGGTGGCGGATTAATTGGTTTGGCACTGTATCTTCTTGGAATTGCCTAGCGGATTTGCTACAAACCGTAAGTTAAACTGCTAATATAACTGTTTTTCAGGTGGTATACCTTTTCACAAGGGATACCACCTTTTATTTTGTGTCATCATCAGTCCCTTTTAAACGGCTCATCCTTTAAACTTATATCAGCGCACCCTCTTTAGGTAGTTTTCGTTGGGCATATGCAAACAACGCAAGGCTTACTACCGCTGTTATACTCCATGTTGTCGGATAGGATAAAAACAAGACCTCAAGACTATTTGTATATTTAAACAACGTGTATACCCAAGCAACTCTAACCCCACATACCCCGATAGTAGATGTTATCATTGATATAAACGAATAACCCATTCCACGAAGCACACCTATAGTTACATCCATAATACCACAGATAAAGTAGCCGGAACAGATATATGTCAAACGTGTCACACCGTGTACTATAACATCCGGATCACTGTTATACAGGCTAAGTAGTGGCTGGGAAAACAAGATAAACCCACCACCCATAACACCGCCTAAAACCGCAACACTCAAGATACATAGCCCGGTAATTTTAGGAATGCGGGAATATTTTTTTGCACCCATATTTTGTGACACAAAACTAACTGCAGTTTGATGAAATGCATTAAGGGACACAAAGACAAATCCTTCAAGGTTAGCCGAGGCGGTGTTTCCGGCAACAACGGTAGAGCCAAACGAGTTAATAGAGGACTGTATAAGTACATTAGAAAATGTAAACATTGCGCCCTGAACACCTGCCGGAAGGCCAATTTTAAGTATCTCGATTAACTTTGATTTATGTATACGAATCTGTTTTAATACCACAGCATAGACAGCCGGACATTTTACAAGGCAGTTAAGCACCATACAGGCAGATAGGTATTGGGAAACGATAGTCGCTATTGCAACTCCCTCAACCCCCATGCCGACTACAACAACTAAAAGCAGGTTAATTATAACATTTATCACTCCAGAGATAGAAAGGTAGTAAAGAGGACGCCTTGTATCCCCCATCGCCCTTAGAATTGCAGCACCAAAATTATATAATAATAGTGCCGGCATACCTAAAAATAATATTCTCATATATAGGACTGACTGACCAATAACATCTTGCGGCGTGTCCATCATACTAAGTAGAGTAGGGGCAAAAAACAACCCAAGAAAAAACAGTATTATGCCGAACAAAAGGCTAATTGCAACCGATGTATGAACAACCTCGGAAAGATCCTTAAATTTCTTTGCGGCAAAATATCTTGCAGTTAGAACATTTGTACCTACCGACAATCCCATAAACACAGTTATAAACAGATTTGTAAGGGAACCGGTTGCACCAACAGCGGCAAGCGCAGTAGGCCCGGAGTACTGACCAACTACAATTATATCCGCCGAGTGAAACAGCAATTGTAGTATGCTGGATAACACAAGCGGTATAGAGAATTTTATCAGCTTAGAAAATAACGGCCCGTTACACATATCTATCTCGTAACTGCTTTTTCTTTTGCTTTTAAATCTTTGGATAATATTATTTAGTTTTACATATAGTTTTAGCAGCATTATACCTACACTTTATAAATTGTCAAAAAATTTACAGGTATAGCAGCTATATTACCAACATATCTAAAACCTTGATATTTAATAATGGAAAAATCAGCGCTGTCTACCTGTAGTATCTTGTACATTATATCATCTACTTACAGAAAAAACAAGCAAAGACATCACCTGTTCGCTTGAAAATATATGTAAATTTGCTTTTTTTCATCTATATGTTATAATTGTACAATATATTTACAAAAAAGGTAGTATAGATGACAGATCAATTTATTTCAAAGGTATACCAAGCATCGCTTACATTAAACGGTGTTATAAATAAAACGGATGTTATTCGCGCTACAAGAATAGACACCCCTGCAAGATTATATCTAAAGACCGAAAACCTACAGCTTACCGGCTCTTTTAAGGTTAGAGGCTCCTACTACAAGATGTCCACCTTAACAGATGATCAGTCAAAAAAAGGGGTAGTTGCCTGTAGTGCGGGTAACCATGCACAGGGGGTAGCTCTTGCAGCAGCTAAGCGTAAAATTAAATCCACAATATTTCTTCCCAGCATCTCGCCAATATCTAAGGTAGAGGCAACAAAAAATTATGGTGCAAACGTAGTTTTGGTGGATGGCGTTTACGACGATGCTTATAAAGCGGCATTGGCGCATAAGGAAGAAAGTGGAGAGATTTTTGTTCATCCATTTGATGACGAGGATGTAATAGCAGGTCAAGGAACTATCGGACTTGAAATATTAGAGCAGGTGCGGTCGCTTGATGCTGTGGTAGTACCAATAGGCGGTGGCGGACTTGCGTCCGGTGTAGGTTATGTAATAAAAACTTTAAATCCCAATTGCAAGGTTTATGGTGTGCAAGCAAGCGGCGCTGCCGGTATGTTTAAATCAATTGAGCAAAAACAGGCAATACGACTTGCAAAGGTATCTACCTTTGCAGATGGAATCGCCGTAAAGCAACCATCTGAGTTAACCTACGATATGTGTAGCCGCTATCTTGACGATATTGTAACCGTTTCTGATGATCAGATTGCGGCGGCAATACTAACACTTATGGAACAACAAAAGCTAGTAACCGAGGGGGCAGGTGCTGCATCGGTTGCGGCTGTAATGTTTAATCGACTTCCGATAGAGGGCAAAAAGGTTTGTGCACTTTTATCGGGCGGTAATATAGATGTAAATATACTATACAAGGTAATTGATCGTGGTTTGTTAACATCCGGCCGACTTAGCGACATGACGATAGAGCTTTTGGATAAGCCCGGCCAGTTAAGGGACGTTTCCGGACTACTTGCCGAACTTGGTGCAAACGTAATAAAGGTTAACCACAACTATGCCGAGGAAAACACTGATATTAATGTGTGTGCACTACATATTACAATCCAGACAAGAAACTCTGATCACATTGCCGAGATCCATCGCAAATTTAGAGAGCTTGGCTATATTATTAAATAACACAAACTATTTAAAGGCGATTATAAGAAATGGCAAAAATATTAATTGTAGATGACGATGTCGATATTGGAAATATTATACAGGAAATAATTACCAGGGATAAACATGAGGTTTTAAGGGCTTATTCCGGTACAGAGGCACAGCTTCTACTAAAAAATAACAGGCCGGATTTAATTCTGCTTGATTTAATGCTACCGGGTTTATCCGGTGCGCAGCTGTTACAGGACATCTATAATATCCCTGTAATAGTAGTAAGTGCTAACGCTAATATCGACAGCAAGGTTACACTTTTACTTGGCGGTGCAGTAGACTATATTACAAAGCCTTTCGATTCAAATGAGCTGCTTGCAAGAATAGCCGTTCAGCTACGTAAAGCTTGTACAGTCAATGAGAGTATCTTAAAACATGGAGATTTAATATTAGATACTGCAACACATGTTTTGAAACTAGGAACAGCGCAGATCCGGCTTACAAGAACCGAGTTTGCTATAATTAAGCTGTTAATGATAAACGGTACAACCATAGTAACAAAGTCACAGATCCTTGACCTACTTAGTGCAGATACCCCAGATGGCACCGAAAGCTCGTTAAAGATTCATATAAGTAATCTGCGTAAAAAGCTTCGTGCTGTGGATAATAACGATTATATAGAGGCAGTATGGGGTATTGGTTTTAAGCTAAAAAATCTTAACTAATTCTTTACCGATTTCTTAACCGATTTCTTTACAGATTAGCGGTATTATGTTGTTATGCTAAACAACATAATAGGAGATAATAAATGGAATATGTTCTATCAACAAGCAGCCTTTGTAAAAAGTATAAACATTTTAGTGCAATAAACAACCTTAGTATGCATGTACCTAAAGGATCAATCTATGGATTTATAGGAAAAAACGGATCCGGAAAAACTACACTAATTCGAATTATCTGCGGAATACAAACCCCTACAAAGGGTGATTTCAAACTATACGGTGTTAGCTCGAATAGCAAAGCTATATCTACTGCAAGAATACGCATTGGAGCTGTTGTGGAAACACCGGCCGTCTACCTTGATCTTACTGCAAAAGAAAACTTAGTACAGCAGTACACCATACTCGGCATGCCATCATTTGATGGCATTGATGATCTTTTAGCACTTGTAGGGCTTAGTGAAGCCGGTAATAAAAGGGTTAAAAACTTCTCGCTTGGTATGAAACAACGGCTTGGCATAGCAATTGCACTTGCAGGCAATCCGGATTTTCTTGTGCTAGATGAACCTATAAACGGACTTGACCCACAGGGCATTATAGAGATTCGTGAGCTAATCTTAAAGCTAAATCGTGAAAATGGGATAACTGTATTAATTTCCAGCCATATTTTAGATGAACTCGCAAAGGTTGCAACTCATTTCGGATTTATTGATAAGGGAAGCATCGTAAAGGAAATTAGCTTTGCAGAGTTAGAAAATGCCTGTAGAAAATGTCTGGATATACAGGTAACCGACGGCACAGCACTATGCATGACATTGGATAATATGGGTTTGGATTATCGCTTAACAGCACAAAACAGAGCCGATGTTTTTGCAAAAATTAACATCACACAATTAGCTTTGGCTCTATCCACGCACGGATGTGAAATACTTTCGGTTACCGACAAAGATGAGAGCCTTGAGAGCTATTATATAGGCCTTGTGGGAGGTGATAGCAATGAATAGATTGTTAACTGCCAACCTTAATAGAATGTTTCGCGATAGAATTTTTTTATTTTCTACTCTTGCAATGCTATCATTTACAATCTATGCAGTAGTTGTAAGGTGTATCAATGTAGACACACTCCCACCCGATAGCACCTTTGAGGATATTTACTTCACATTTGCCCCATCAATCGGTTTTTTCAGTGCTGTGCTATGCGCTATGTTTTTAGGAACAGAATATAGCGACGGTACCATAAAAAACAAGATAGTTATGGGGCATGAAAGAAAAAACATATATTTAGCAAATCTAACTACAATGTTTATTGGCTTAATACTAATTATGGCTATATATCTTGTTGTTGCGCTTATCGGTATTCCTATTTTAGGATTCTTTACCTATGGACTGGCAAATGCACTAACATATATAGCAATCATGGTATTTGTCTGCCTTGTGTACAGTGCACTATTTACGTTTATTTCAATGAATATATCTAATAAAGCTTTGTCCCTACTTGTCTGCCTTTTGGTGCTTTTTTTAATCTCGATATCCGCCGCCTATCTTGACAATAACCTAAAGGAACCGGAGGTTAGTCGGGGTATATACGAAATGAGTGTAGACGGTAGACTAGTAGAGCAGCCGGCTGTACCAAACCCACGCTATATAGATGGTAATCTACGGGCGGTGTATCAGATAGCGCTGATAATACTACCGATAGGGCAGTGCTTACAGGTAGCATGGACAGAGGTTGCAAACCCATGGCTATTAATATTGTTTTCTGTATTAACTGCTATCACCCTAATGGTATTAGGTGCACATTGCTTTATTAAAAAGGATATAAAATAGTAAGGAATTAACTATGCTGCCGTGGATTTTATCTGTTGTTTTATTATTATCGACTTCCATCCTCGCGATAAAGCTACACTTTATTAAGGTTGGGCTAAACGAAATATACGATCGATTAGATAAACACATTAACACCGACACCAATGGGTTAATAATGTTATCATCTAACGATCGATTGTTAAAAAATTTTGCCCATAAGCTTAATGTGCAACTGCAACAGCTACAACGGCAGCGCCTTTTATATCAAAACGGCGATAGAGAGCTAAAGGAAGCAGTCACCAACATCTTGCATGATCTACGAACCCCACTTACATCAATGTGCGGCTATCTTGACCTAATCAAGGTGGAGAATGATCAGAAAAAAATCAACAGCTATATTGAGCTGCTTCAAAGTAAAACCGATACACTAAAGTTAATGACAGAACAGCTATTCAGATACTCCGTAATAATGTCCACTGTTGATGACCTATGTATGGAAAAGGTAAATATAAACAGCTTACTGGAAGAAAGCATCGTTGAATTTTATGCATCACTTAACAAGGCTGAAATTGTGCCAAAGCTAAACATCACACAAAAACAGCTATACTGCCATGCAGATAAGGTTGCACTAAAGCGTATATTTAATAACATTATATCTAACGCAATAAGGTACAGCGATAAAGATCTGCATATTGTACTAAATGATAACAGCGAGGTAATATTTACCAATACGGCTAACAGCCTTTCCGGAGTGGATGTAGGGCGTTTGTTTAACCGCTTTTTCTCAGTCTCCACGGCAAGCAACACAACGGGCCTTGGCCTATCCATATCTAAAACCCTATCACAGCAGATGAATATGAATATTAGTGCAGAATACAAAAATTCGAAACTAAGCATCTGCATTGATCTTAATAACATGCAATAAAAAATTATTATACTACACAATTTACAGCTTATAGTATTTATTTTTGCTGTGCAGTTGCTAAATCTTGCTTTTTATGGTAAAATATTGTGGATTATATTAGGAGAAATAATGGACAGTCAAAAGCATATTCGTAACTTTAGCATAATTGCACACATCGACCACGGTAAATCCACCTTAGCGGACAGGATTTTGGAAAAAACAAGCGCTGTAGAAGAACGCCTTATGGAAAACCAGCTGCTTGATAATATGGACATCGAGAGAGAGCGTGGTATCACTATCAAGGCAAGGGCTGTAACAATAGACTACAAAGCAGCCGATGGCCAACAATATGAACTAAATCTTATCGACACCCCCGGACATGTTGACTTTAACTACGAGGTTAGCCGTAGTCTTGCAGCCTGTGAAGGTGCCATCCTAGTTATAGATGCATCACAGGGTGTTGAAGCTCAGACACTTGCCAACACCTACCTTGCGGTAGAGGGTGGGCTTGAAATTGTGCCTATCCTTAATAAAATAGACCTACCCAGTGCCGATCCTGAAAGGGTGGCACAGGAGGTAGAGGAGATTGTAGGAATCCCCTGCCTTGAGGCTCCGCACGTTTCGGCAAAGATGGGTGTTGGTATCGAGGCCGTGTTAGAGGATGTTGTAAAGAATGTCCCCCCTCCATCTGGTGATATAAATGCACCCTTTAGGGCGCTAATTTTTGATAGCCTTTATGATAGCTACAAAGGTGTAATTGTATATATACGTGTAGTAGACGGTAGTGTTGCGGTTGGTGATACCATTAAGATGTTCCGCTCAGGCACAGAATATATAGTAACCGAGGTAGGGCATAACGGCGCTATAGCAATGGCACCGACAGGTAGATTACAGGCCGGACAGGTTGGCTACCTTTGTGCTTCTATTAAAAATGTTCGTGATACACGTGTTGGTGATACCGTGATGCTTGCCGACAATCCGGCCACGGAGCCACTGCCGGGCTATCGACCAGTTGTTCCTATGGTTTACTGTGGTATCTACCCTGCCGATGGCAGCCGTTACAACGATCTGCGTGATGCACTTGATCGACTTCTTTTAAACGATGCATCGCTTTCCTTTGTCCCAGAAACATCGGTTGCACTGGGCTTTGGTTTTAGATGTGGTTTTTTAGGGCTACTTCATCTTGAGGTGATAATAGAGCGCCTTGAACGTGAGTTTATGATGGAGCTTGTTACTACCGCACCTTCGGTTGAATATAAACTTACCCTTACCGACGATACGGTAATGATGATAGACAACCCGACAAACTATCCGGAGGTAACTAAAATTGCAAGCAGCGAAGAGCCGTTTGTAAATGCGCATGTATATACCCCTACCGACTATGTCGGTGCACTTATGGACCTGTGTCAGGAGCGCCGAGGTATATTTAAAGATATGAAATATATCGACCCAACCCGTGTTGACCTACACTATCTACTTCCACTTGGTGAAATTGTCTACGACTTTTTCGACACAATCAAAAGCCGTAGTCGTGGCTATGCCAGCTACGAGTATGAACTGTGCGGGTATGAAAAATCTAAACTGTGCCGTCTGGATATTATGCTTAACGGTGATGTAGTCGATGCATTTTCGCTGATTGTTCATGTTGATAAGGCCTACGAGCGTGGGCGCAAAATTGCCGAAAAGCTAAAGGAAAGCATCCCAAGGCAGATGTTTGAGGTGCCTATACAGGCAGCTATCGGCGGTAAAATTATCGCAAGAGAGACAGTAAGTGCAATGCGTAAAGATGTACTTGCAAAATGTTATGGCGGTGATATCACCCGTAAAAAGAAACTACTTGAAAAGCAAAAAGAGGGTAAAAAGAAGATGCGTCAGCTTGGTAGCGTAGAGGTTCCGAGTGAGGCCTTTACAGCCGTACTAAAGTTAGATTAGGTAGGTCAAATAGATGGATTTTGCAATTATCTTAGCAAATCAGATTTTAATCATGTTCGTGCTTATGGGCGTTGGTTTCTTTTTGGATAGGCGCGGACTTATATCTCAAGGAACAGTCAAGGAACTTACTAATATTCTTTTTCAAGTCGTTGTAAGCTGCTCTATACTTAATGCTTTTCAGGCAGACTACTCACCCGAGATGGCAAAAAATTTAGCCTTATCACTGCTGCTTGCCACACTAGCACTGTCGCTTGGTGCAATAGTATCTACATTGATATTCGGAACTAAGTCCTGGACAAGCAGAATCAGTATATTTGCCTGTACATATCCCAACAGCATTTTCATGGGATTCCCACTTTTGTACGCAACATTCGGTGATATAGGAATATTTTATGGCACTGCATATTTTGCGGTGTACAACCCATTTCTTTGGTCACACGGTGTTTCGGTAGTGTCGGACGAAGATAATCTTTCGCTGGCAATGCGTATCAAAAAAGTTATAACCACCCCTGCAATAGTGGCGGTTATAACGGGATTCACTTTTTATATTACAGGGATACGTTTCCCTTCTTTTATCTCAGAACCAATAACCTACATCGCAAGCCTAAACACACCACTATCTATGATCATACTGGGTGTTTTTATCTCAAAATGTAACTTTAGAAGTATGTTTTCCGATAAAAGGGTTATTCAGGTTGCAGCGGTAAAATTGTTTTTAATCCCCATAATATTCATAGCGCTTTTATATCTTATAAATATTTTTTATAAATTGGATCAAACGATGGTGTTATCTACCATAATCTGTACCGCAACATGCACCGCAACTACCGCTGCACTTTTCGCACAACAGTATGGGCGAGATGTGGACTTTGCTATTAAGGTAGTAACCCTTACAACCATACTTTGTGCTGTAACGTTACCCCTTATGATCTTATTTACTACAGTAATAATTTAGACATATAATTATAAAAACTGCCTTGCTACGCCAATGCAACAACAACGATAGCAAGCTCGCCCTCATGCGTTACCGATACCGAAACCCTGCTCCTTCCGCATAATCTACGTGCGGCAGGAGCTAATTTTATATACGGTCTTCCGTTTGATTTGTGTAGCAGCTCAACATCTTTTAGAGCAAAGCGTGTCATTATGCCGTACCCCACAGCTTTCCCAAATGCCTCCTTTGCTGCAAAACATACTGCTGCCGATTTGGGGCTAAATGCTCGCTTTTCAAGTTCTATCAGCTCACGCTCACCAAACACCCTTTTTAAGAAATGCTCAGATTTTATGCTTTTTTCCATTCTTTTAATTAGCACAGCATCAATACCTATTCTCACACTATTCCCTCTTTGTCGAATTAATGAAATTATACATTAGATGGAATAAAAAGTAAAGTAACGGCAAAAATATCATTACAAACATATTTTTGCACTAAGGAGAAGCAATGGAAATTAAAAGAGGGGAAGTTTTCTACGCCGATTTAAGCCCTGTTGTAGGGTCAGAGCAAGGTGGCATACGGCCGGTACTTATTGTTCAAAACAATGTAGGGAACAGGCACAGCCCTACAGTTATAGCCGCCGCTATTACAAGTAGGGTAGGAAAAAACCCACTACCTACACATATACCGATAAGCAGTGTAGACTGTGGGCTATCTAAGGACAGTGTTGTTCTGTTAGAGCAGCTACGAACCATAGATAAGCAGCGGTTACGAGAAAGAACAGGTTCGTTGCCGGAGGGAAGGCTTAGGCAGATTGATGGTGCTTTGGGTGTAAGCCTTGGGCTTCAACAGGAGGGGTAGATGGATTTTTTAAAAGCATTTTTAGTAGGGGGCTTACTGTGCGGTATATGCCAGATAATAATGGACAGGTTTACCGTAACACCTGCAAAGTTACTTGTAAGTCTTTTTATTATAGGTGCAGTACTATCGGCATTTGAGCTTTACCAACCTATAGTTGATTTTGCCGGTGCCGGTGCAACGGTTCCGCTGCCGGGGTTTGGGCATTTAATGATGCAAGGTGTAATTACTGCAATTGAAAAAGAGGGCATTACCGGCATATTAACAGGTGGACTTACATCGGCTGCTGCAGGTATATGTGGATCCGTTTTGTTTGCATCGCTTGCGGCATTGCTATCTCGCAGCCATCAGCCGGAATAGCTAAACCATCTCCTTAACCTCTACAGCAAAATAGTAAATTATCGAACCACGGTCAAAACCCGCTTCAACACAGTAGGTGTAAACGCCGGCAACCTCCGGTGTATACAGTGCATTAATATCCTGTGATACAAATTCAAGGTTATACTGCCCCTCACTCATCGAAACCGCCAATGTATCCGGCTCCTTAGAAAAGTTAATTAATATAGGTGTATCGGCCGTAACATTTGTAATAATTAATCTTAAATCGGGTGGTGATACCGTAGGCACCTTCACCTCTGTTGTGAAGAAATTCCACTCATATCCGGCACGCTCTATATAAGGGGTTGTATACCCGATACTTCCGGTTATAATCGGAAGGGAGTTTTCCGGTGCAGTAACGCTGTCTATCGTCTCCTTTATTAAGACAGAGCCACCAGCCGCCATCGTTATTAATATAATACATATAAGCAACCTTACAATAAATCTTTTATTAACAGGCATCTTTAACGTTGTTCCTTTCTGTGTCTTTTTATCGCAAGTACAAGTACAGCAATATCGGACGGGTTAACACCCGGTATTCTTGCTGCTAAAGCTATGTTTGTAGCCTTTACTGCAGCAAGTTTTTCCTTTGCCTCAGCCGATAGATGCGTAACTGCGCCATAATCAAAATCCGATGGTATTGTAATCTGCTCGTCCCGCCTTTGTTGCTCTATTCTAAGCTGTTGACGGCGTAGGTACCCCTCATATTTAATCTCGGTCTGTATATAAAAGCATACTGCAAAATTAAAATCATTCTGTGAAAGTAGCGGCATTATATCCTGTATTGTAACCTGTGGTCTGCGCAAAAGCTCTATTGCGGGTGTTGGCGATAATATAATATCACTTCCATTTCGCTGTAGGATATCGTTTATATCCACAGGTTTAATCGATGTCTTTTTTAACAGCTTTAATAGATTTTCGCCCTGTTTCACCCGCCTATTAAACTGTGTAAAGCGGCTTTTAGATAGTATACCAAGCTTATGTGCAATTGGGCAAAGTCGGTAATCGGCATTATCCTGCCTTAAAAACAGGCGATATTCACTTCGACTGGTCATCATCCTGTAGGGCTCGTTTGTACCTTTTGTTACAAGATCATCAATAAGACTACCTATATAGCTGTTAGTTCTGGATAGATGAATTTCATCCATTCCCTTACAAAATCTCGCTGCATTTAGCCCTGCAACAAGCCCCTGTGCCGCCGCTTCCTCATAGCCGGATGTTCCGTTAAACTGTCCCGCACCGTACAGGCCTGATATGTGTTTAAAGCGCAGACCGGCACTAAGCTGTAAGCTATTACAACAATCATACTCTATTGCATAGGCCGGACGCATAATCTCAGCATTATCAAACCCTTTAATGCTTCGATAAAACTGTAGCTGTACATCCTCGGGCATGGATGATGACATACCCTGAATATACATTTCTTCGGTATCCATGCCGCATGGTTCTATAAAAAGTTGATGTCGAGGTTTATCGGCAAATCTAACTACCTTATCCTCAATAGACGGGCAATATCTCGGGCCGGTTCCAACGATGTCTCCGCTGTAAAGCGGTGAGCGATGAAGATTGTCCCTTAATATTTTGTGCCCATTTTCATCGGTATATGCAATATGGCATACCGAAAGATTTTTAGGTGGGATCCTTGTAGAAAAAGAAAAGGTAAAGGGCAGCGACTCCCCCGGTTGAACCTCTAAGGCTGCTAAATCAATGCTACTTTTTTTCACCCGTGCCGGCGTACCTGTTTTAAATCGCCTTAACTCTACCCCTAATCGTTGTAAACTTTTAGAAAGTTGTATCGATGCATGGTGTCCGTCCGGGCCACTTTTATAGCTTGCGTCACCTACAAATATCCTACCACCAAGATATGTTCCCGTAGCAACTACAACCGCTTTGGCCGCATAGTGGCTTCCAAGCCGAGTTTTTATGCCGGTAACACAACCTTTTGATGTAACTATATCAACAACCTCGCCCTGTTTTATATAGATATTATCATTTTTTTCAAGACGCTTTTTCATAAGTCGATGATATGCCTGACGATCGGTCTGCACACGCAGCGATTGAACCGCCGCACCCTTAGACATTCCAAGCATGCGTAGCTGGATCGCTGTTTTGTCCGCCGCTATTCCCATCTCGCCACCTAGTGCATCTATCTCCCTTACAAGT
>CAYJKW010000001.1:0-25415 GCA_964370765.1 uncultured Oscillospiraceae bacterium | reverse complement strand
TTTTGCAGCCCCACCTATAGCCGGATTACAGGGCATATTTGCAATACCATCCAAGGTAAGGGTAAATAAGCCTACCTTTACACCTACACGTGCGGCAGCATGGGCTGCTTCTATTCCGGCATGCCCGGCACCTATTACAACTACATCAAATCTATCGAGATATTTCGGCAAACTTTTCTCCTAATTTTGCAATTCTACACTATATAATAGCAAAAAATCACAATAATTTCAACAACACACAAGAAAATCCTTGTACTTTTTATTTTTTTTGCTATAATTATTTATAATAGGGAAGATATTGATAACTAACCGCAAGGTTAACAGCTATATATTTGGAGGTAAAGTGGAAACTTTTAATAACTACTATGATATGTGTGTGGATTTTAAATATATCTATCTAAACGGATTTAAAAAATTACACAATCTTAATGCCGATATAGTCGGTGTTATAAATTACTTTGGCTCTACCGGCACATCGAAAGACTATGTGGCCTATAACATGTTAAAATATGCCAAAGAAAACCACAAACTAAAGGGCGGTATGCCGGTTGTGGATTATTCCGGTGGTAGTTTTGGTATGGCGCTTACGATAGCCGCACTCAGCATGGGGCACCCTGCCCATCTTGTGGTTCCTCAAACCCTACCGGAGGAACGCAGTAAACTTCTTAAAACACTTGGTGCAAATCTACACTTTGCCCCCGAAAAAAGCACAGCTAGCGAAAAATTACAATACACTGCTGCCCTTGCTCAGAAGATAGGTGGGTATTTTGTTGATTTTGTTAACAACGATGATAACCCCGAAGTGCATCGCCGTATTACCGGCCCACAGATACTTAAGGTAGCAGGTGAGGATTTTAACTTTCTTGTTACCGGTATAGGTAGCGGCGGTACGGTAAGCGGAACCGGTGAATATGTTAAGGCATGGACAAACGGCATATCTATAATAGGGGTGCAACCTTTTGAAAGTCAGGTTTTAACCGGTGGTATCTATAGCCCACATGGTCTAAATGATATTGGTCTACCACTTATCCCCGGTAACTACAATCCATATATTGTAGACGATATCGTATCGGTGGCGACCTCTGCTGCAAGAAAATGTGCAACCGAGGTGCTTTATACCGATGGACTACCACTATCTGTCGGTGCAGGTGCGGTACTTACTGCAGCTAAAGAAATTGCCTTAAAGCCGGAGAACGAAGGAAAGTTGATACTTGCTATATTAAGTAGTAAAAGGCATTTATAAGCTTAATAGATGCTCAGCTATGCTGTTTGTGTATAATTCTGTGCATAAACACTTATCTTCATTGTATAAAATGTAAATTATGCGAAATAGTATCGACAAAGTGATTGCAAATATGGTAAAATGAGAAGAATGATAATTAGGAGTGTAAAAACATGCAGATTCGCAACTACAAAATTGCTGTAGTGTTAGTAATAGTAGGATTAATTTTTTCGGGATGTCGTGGTCCGCAGGATGTTATGACCATAGGTGATATCACCGTAACCCCGGGTCTTTACCTTGCTGCACAGTATGAGTCATATCAGCTTGTAAGGTCTGAGCTAAACGGTGCTACGGATTTTCTTGAGCAAAGCTACGAGGACGGAACAACCGCAGTAGATAAAATTTCTATTGATACTATCGACAACCTGAAAAAGGTTGCATATGCAAAGGTTAATTTTGACGATGCAGGCAAAACATTAACCGAAGAACAGCAAACAACTTTTGATCAAAGCTTTGATTACAACTATGAAAACAATAAAGAAATACTTGCCGAAAATGGCATAGGAGAAGAGTCCTACTATGATTTCTCTTTAGGTATCTATAAATTCACCATTCTTTTTGAAGATGAATACTTAGGCGAGGGGGAATCAGCACCAACTATAGAGGAAATTGCAGATTATTTCGGCGACAAATATACCCCTATTACCAGAATAGATGTTTCTACAATCACTTCAAGCTATACCGAACTATCGGAGGATTTGCTGGAGGAACAAAAAGCGTTAGCTGATCATATTTTAACCCACCTTGAGGAAAACAACGATTTTGATGCTGCAGTAGAAGAATTTATGCCCGATGTGTTGGAAAATGCAGGTAGTGTTTATTCTGAAGGTACCCCCTCACAATATTATAACGAGGACTTTGTAAGCGAGGAAAGCACCCTTTACACAGCCGAAGACATTGCTACAATATCAGCCCAGTCACCCGGCACCTTTGGAACGATTGAGCAGTGGGATAGAATAGTAATATATCGTGTAGACGAGGACTATGAAGAGATTGAGGATTTAGAGATCTATCGTGAGACCCTTACCGGAGAAATGTTTTACGAGGAGTTTGAGGCTACAGCACTAGAGGAGGCTTCCAGCTACAATATTACACAGAATGACAGTGCACTAAACTACTATAGTATTGATAAGGTGGTATAAGTAAATGGCGGGGGTGATAACGCTAACATCCGGCAAAGGTGGTACCGGAAAAAGCACTATGTCGGTGTTTATAGGAACTGCACTTTGTCAACTATCTAAAAAAGTATTGCTTATAGAGTTAGATGCCGGACTTCGCAGTATAGACATTATATCGGGTGTATCCACTAAGACGGTATATGATCTTGATGATGTTTTAAAGGGTGTATGCCCTATCGAGAATGCCATAGTAAAAAGCGATAATCACCACGGACTTAACATTATAAGTGCACCGTACAAAGATGGTTCTATTACAAAAGACGGATTAAGTAGAATAATTCAAAGCATACAATCAAACTATGATTATATTATTATAGATACCGCCGCAGGGCTTGGGTGTGCATTTAAGATTGCCTGCACATTAAGCAACATGGTAATAATGGTTGTAACTCCCGATCCAATTGCAGTCAGAGATGCCGCTATTGTTGCCTTAGAGCTTGATAACATGGGTGCAAAAAACACAAGGTTATTACTAAACAAGGTATTGATTCCAAGGCAGGGAAAAAACCCTATCGGCGATCTTGACTTTTGCATAGACGAAATTGGTGTACAACTAATAGGTGTTGTTACTAACTCTCCCGAAATATACTCCTGCTCTTGCTCCGGCAACTCTCTTACCGACGACAGTGTAGAGTATGAAATATTCAAACGAATTGCATTCAGGATTTGCGGTGAATATATACCACTAATTTTCGAAACAAGGTGAATGCAATATATCTTTAAGTAAAAAAACTGAGAAAGGATTAGCCGAACATGAACATTGCGCTTATTGCATCTGATCAAAAAAAGGAGCTAATGATAGACTTTTGTATAGCCTATCGTGGTATTCTTGCTAAGCACTCATTACTTGCTACAGGCACTACCGGCAAGGTTGTTGCCGCGGAGACAGGTCTTGATATTAAAAGAGTTTTATCAGGAAAAACCGGTGGTGATCAGCAACTTGCCGCCCGTATATCATGTAACGAGATTGATCTGTTATTATTTTTTAGAGATCCACTTAATCAGGCGCTTCCGACCCTTGCTGAATGGAACATGTTCAGACTTTGCGATATGCATAACATACCGGTTGCAACAAATATTGCTACGGCTGAGGTTTTAGTGCTAGGGCTTGAGCGTGGTGATTTTGACTGGAGAAGTATCGTTAACCCAGCTCATTAAGCATATAACATATATAATAATTTGCTAAGTTATTAATTTTTACAAGGCTACTTTTTAGTAGCTTTTTTAGGAGTGTCAAGGTGGTAACTATACTACCACATACATATTTTACACGTATTTTAGGAGTTTAGATGGAAGGCTTAAACAACCTACGCAGATCACACTACAGCGACGAAATAAACGCATCTTTAATTGGAACAACAGTTACGGTAGCAGGTTATGTTGCCAAGGTTAGAGATTTAGGTGCAGTTTTATTTGCTGATGTTAGGGATACAGTAGGTATAATACAAATTAGCTTTGATGATGCTACCGAAAAGGAGGTTTTCGAAAAAGCTAAACGATTACGAGGTGAGTTTTGCTTAATTGCAAAGGGTGTGCTAAGAGAACGCGAGAGTAAAAACGCTGCACTTGCTACCGGTGATGTTGAGCTTTACGTTGATTCATTACAGATATTAAGCGAAGCACAAACCCCACCGTTCGAGATAACCGATAATATATCGATAAGGGACGACCTACGCTTTAAATATCGCTATCTAGACCTGCGCAGGGAGAAGGCGCACCGTGCACTCATGGTACGCCATCGTGCAACAAAGATTACAAGAGATTACTTTGATTCTAAACGTTTTGTAGAGATAGAAACCCCCAGCATGGTAAAGAGCACACCGGAAGGCGCCAGAGATTACCTTATACCAAGCCGTGTGCAGCAGGGAAGGTTCTTTGCATTACCGCAGAGTCCACAGCTGTATAAGCAGTTACTTATGCTATCAGGCTTTGATCGTTATATGCAGATAGTCCGTTGTTTTAGGGACGAAGATCTAAGGGCAGAACGCCAACCGGAGTTTACACAGGTAGACCTTGAGATGGCATTTTGTGACGAACAGGATATAATGTCCATCTGCGAGGGATATATTAAAGAGCTTTTTGGGCAGATACGCAATGTTAAGTTTGATGGTAATTTTTTAAGGCTACCATATAAAGAGGCGATGGACAGGTTTGGCAGTGATAAACCTGACCTGCGTTTTGAGCTAGAATTATGTGATGTAAGTGATATTTTTAGTACAACAGAGTTTGCCGTATTCAAAAATGCATTAGATGGCAATGGTTCTGTAAGGCTTATTAATGCAAAGGGACTTGCTGATAAACTAAGCCGCAAAGAGATAGATAAACTTACCGATGTTGTCAAAACCTATGGTGCAAAAGGACTTGCCTTTACAAGGATGACAGAGCAGCCAACCTCATCTTTCGAGAAGTTTTTATCAGAGGATGAGATTGCACAGCTACATAGCAAGGCATCGGCCGAGGTTGGCGATGTGCTGCTTGTAGTGGCCGATTCTGATAACTCGGTAGTATATGCCGCACTTGGTGCACTTCGTTGTCACCTAGCTAAAAAATTCGAACTATATGGCGATGATGACTTTTCATTTTTATGGGTTACCGATTTCCCACTGTTCGAATACGACGAGGAAGAAAATCGTTTAGTTGCAAAACACCACCCCTTTACAGCCCCACACATAGATGATATAGAAAATCTCGAAGATCTAAAGGGAGATGCACGCTCAAGAGCATACGACCTTGTGGTAAACGGCTATGAGCTTGGTGGCGGCTCGATAAGGATTAACGATCCGGTGTTACAGCAACGTATGTTTAAACTACTCGGCTTTACCGAGGAGCGCATGCAGGAAAGTTTTGGATTTTTAATAGATGCCTATCACTATGGCGCACCGCCACACGGTGGTCTGGCATTTGGTCTTGATAGAATATGTATGCTACTATCAGGCGAGGAGAGTATCAGAGAGGTAATTGCATTCCCAAAAATGCAAAACTCCGGTGAACTTATGACCGGTTGCCCTGATATTGTAGATCCGGTACAGCTTAAAGATCTTGCAATAGCAATCACTCTACCCGATAAGGAAAAAGAATAGTAATAAAATACAATCTTGCCATCTTAACAGGCAAGATTGTACTATGCGGATGTAGTTTAGTGGTAAAACATCAGCTTCCCAAGCTGAGGTTGTGGGTTCGATTCCCATCATCCGCTCCACTCGTCGCGGACTTCACTTAAGTTCGCGACGTTTTTTCTTTGAAAAAATATCGCTCACCCGTTTCGTCGCTCCTCGTTATTCCGCCCAAAGGCACGCTCGGGTTTGTTGTTCGGTTGTAAACGCCCTCACGACACAACCACCTTTGTGCGGTTGGCACTAAAATTAAGTGGTTCCTATAACAACACTCCCACCAGTAGCGTGACGCTGCACCCAATTGACACCGAGTAAAGCTCGGTGTCTTTTTTATTTTTATGTATGTATCCAAGTGGTTCCTATAAGAACACCCCCTCCACTCGTTGCGGACTACATTTAGTTCGTGACGATTTTTTGTAAAAATTATAAAAATCATCGCTCACATATCTTCATGCGCACAAAATGTGGAAAATTCCCTTGGATAATAGTTCACATCAAAAAAGAGCAACAGATTGCGCGCAAATAGTTGTCAGTGCATCTAATCCGCCAAGCAACGAGCAGAGTGAGATAACTAGCCAGCCAACATCAAGTGTAGAATCGACTGCGTATGATAATTATAACCTTGTTGAGCTAACGCTTGCCAATGCCGCGATGGTTCTCAATATTGCAGATTTGGACTTCTTAGAGTTTGATGATAGAATCAAAGTATCCTCCCCCCATTATAAAAACAAAATGCCCACCGTTATTCTATAGGTGAGCATTTTATTATTTAATCATTTTGCTTGTATTTTTGAATTTTTTGAATTAGATGGCGTCCAACAGCAACCTGAAATCTTAGTGCGTCATCTATAAGTTCATCGTCGAACGCATAAAAGCTAGTACCAACCTCAAAAGTAAAGCCCCCTTGATAATCTATCTCTCCAAGGGTGCGCGTGATAGCCTCCCAATCTAATTTACCTAAATATGGCAAGGTATGATCATCATTTTTGTGCCCGTTATCATGAACATGTAGCGAGGTCACCCGCTTACCACCAAGAACACGCAACATTTCGGTTGGATCCTCGCCAGCCAACCCCACATGCCCTAAATCAACACAGGCAGTAGCCCAAGGGCTTTGTAAGGAATCAAGAAAGCTACAGTATTCTTCACTTGATGAAAACACATCTGCATCCGAACACTCACGATTGGGGTCAAGTTGCCACATATTCTCTAGGGCTATTTTAATACCATAGCGTTCCCCACACGCTAAAATCCTTTTATAATAGGTCTGATTCCATTCCCATAAAAGCGCTTCATTGCCACGATATCTTATATGGTGAATTGGGTGCACAATAATTACAGGTATTTTTAATGCTGCGGCACACCGGATGGAATGCTCTATTACCTTTAAAATATAAGATTCAAATTCAGGGGTTAGCCACATTCCATCCCAATCGAATAGGAAAGGGGCGTGTGCTTGATTAAAGTAAACACCTTCAAGATGTGCAACATCTAACAGACGTTTGGCATACTCCTCCCACTCATCTGTATTCCAGATACACTCAGGGTTAGTCATTTCATTAAAAGTATAGTCTATTGCATCGAATCCGGCTCGAGCCATCCTACATATTGTTTCTATGTCTCCAAACCGAGAACGCAAAACGAATATTGGTCCGGATAATACAACTTTTTCATGCATATAGTCATCACCTCAAATATTAGTAAACTGATTAATAAAATTGCGAGTGTACCTTTTATAATGTTTTTAATTAAATATCAGACACACTAGCTACCGTACATTAATTCCGGTAAGAATGTAGAAATTTGCGGGAATGCTACAATCAATAGCATTACTATTATTAGTGCGAATATAAACGGCCGCACCTGTCGGAAAAATTCCGGAATAGTAACTTTTGTAATGTTACAAACTGTGTACATTACACCACCAACAGGAGGTGTTAACGAACCAATATAGCCATTTACAAGCATCAGTATACCAAACTGAATAACATTAATACCATATGTTACTGCAATCGGGAACAGGATAGGGGTAACAATCATTAGCATAGCTGTACCATCCATGAACATTCCCATTACAAGCATTAAAACCATAGCTAAAGCCATAAACACATATTTATTAGATGTAATTTCCATCAAATAATTAGCTATATCTTGCGGTATACGAGCCCAGGTTAGATAATACCCAAACAATAATGATCCCATTAACATAATCATAATTGTGCTGGTTAGGTTGAATGTCTCTACGAACATAGCCGGAATTTGACTTGGTCGGATGGACTTATAGATGAACACACCAATAATCAGGCAGAGAAGGATAATAACTACAGCACCCTCGGTGATGGTGAAAAAACCAAAGCGTAATCCCAAAATCAGCACAAGAATAACAATGATTGACCACATTGCATCTATTGTAGTTTTAAAAATTTCTCGTGAAGTTGCACGTTCAGATCTAGTTTGCCAACGATTTCTTGTACAGACAATTTTTACTACAAGCAACTCTGCTACACACATAAGTATTCCCGGCAGATAACCTGCCATAAACATCTGCATTACAGACGTTTCTGTCATTGTGGCATATAGAATTAATGCATTTCCGGGAGGGATCATCGGTGCAATCAATCCGGAGGCTGCAGTAACTGCTGCACAAAACGCAACAGGATAGCCGGCTTTTTTCATTTCCGGAACCAAAATTTTGCACTGCATGGCAGCATCAGCACCACTAGAGCCGCAGATACCTCCATTAACGGTACTAAGAAGAACATTTACCTGTGCCAAACCACCAGCCTTGTGTCCTACCAATGTGTTACACCAGCGCATTAGTCTGTTGGAAATGCCACAATAATTCATTACGGTACCAACCATAAGAAACATAGGAATTGCCAGTAAGCCAGTAGACATTGTGCTAGATACCATTCGTTGGATCAATCCGGTCATCGGTAATGTATCTGTGAGAAAGGCAAAATAAATCATAGCAGAGCTAAGTAGTGATAGTCCAACCGGAACACCAGTGAACAATAGCAAAAATGCAATAATGCAGGGTATGTAAATCATATTTCCTCGTCCTCCTGCTTCGTTTCAGATTCTTCTTTTGGAATGTATCTGTAGATAATATTATATACAAGTGAGCTAAATCCCAATACTAATCCTAAGTCAATCCAAATGTAACTAATTTTTAAAACAGCTGTAAACTTATCGGTAGAGCGTAACATCAGTTGAATACCAAAATAAAGTATAACAACAGCAATTATCATGGTAGCAATATCAGTAATAATATCTACCACACGTCTCACTCTTGGTGGGAGCGCGGTCACTAAAAAATCCGCACTTATGCATTTACGTTCGCGAAAATGCCTTCCTAAGCATATAAACGACACCCACACCAAACAACTTAACACCAGTTCTTCAATCTGTGCATATCGCTGCCCTGTTGTCCAGAAAGATATTACATTAAATCCGGTAAACACCATCATACATGCAAACAATGTTCCGCCAATAGCGTTTATTATTTTGTCCATTATTTTTGTAAATTTTACGATTTTTTCGCCTCGCATAAACAACGCACCTCTCTCACTTTACATGATGGCCGGCTCGCTAAAAGCAAATCCGACCATCAGATTATATGTAATTAATAATTAGTTAGCTGACATAATCTCATCAACAGTAGCAGAGATTTCGGTGAACATTGGCATTGCTTCATTAAGTGGGCGAACAGCTTCTTTAAAAGAATCAATGTCGATATCTTCATAAGGAACAATAGTCACGCCGGCATCTACCAATTCTTGGATATATACTTCTTCTGCGGCAGCTATCATGTCGTTATTTTCTTCTGCACAGGTTCCGAACTGCTCTGTGATTATAGTGCGATATTCTTCAGGAAGTGATGTCCAGTATCCGTTACCTATAATTAATCCAACCGGAGCGTTTCTCCACTGTACCATAGAGTAAACAGGATCTTCTAAAATCTCATGTAATCCCGATGTTACAGCACTCTGCACTGCACACTCAACACCATTAAGCATACCGGTTTCACAACCTGTAAGTCCATCAGCCCAGCTAATAGCGGAGTAGTTAGCGCCAAAGGCTTCGAATGCATTAACAAATGATGCAACAGTAGGAACACGAATATTTAGACTAGGTGCATCTTCTACAGAATAAACAGGTACATTGCTAGTGTAGATATTTCTAGCACCCATAACGAAATCGCCTGTGATGATATGTACATTTGCAGCATCCGATATTTCCATAATATCTGCATATACATCTGTTTCGGTTAGCTGTTCAATAGTCTCATGTCCATCTACAAGGAAACTTGCACACAACGAGCTAAATTCTGGAACATAGTCGGCCATTACATCTAAATCATTAAAGGTAATAACAGCTGCATCACTCATTATAGCCTCGACACCTTCGTCTCCCATAAGTATTTCACCACCGGGATAAATTTGAATGTCAACACCACCGTTAGTCAGTTCTTTAATATTTTCTGCATACTCATAGAATAGTTCTACTGTGGGGTTGTTGCTTGGGTTACTTGTAACTAGTTTGATTTCATATACTTGATCAGGTGTGTCGGCTGTTTCTGTCGAAGCATCTTCCTGAGATGCCGAAGTATCAGCCTGGGCTGTCGATGTAGCGCTTTCGGAAGCACATCCGGCAAACACACTAAGTGTAAACACAAGTGCTAGGATCAAACAAAACTTCTTCTTCATAATTTTATAAATCTCCTCTTTTTATAAATCTTTTATTAAATAAACAACTTTTATAATAGTCGTTTGTTTAAGTTGTAAACATTATACCATGCTTTAATATTTATTACAATTGTCATATTAACAAAATCTAACCTCTACACTTTGTGAAAGTTCACAGTTATTTTTGTTTTTTCTACATGTTAACGGTGTGTTCTTACGCTATTATTGCGCCAAATTATAACTATTCTCACAATTTTAATAGTTATGACCTAATTATAAGAACTGCTAATTAGGTTTTAGTTGCAAATCCCCAAATAAAATGTTATACTTATGCAAATTAAATTATCAAAAGATTTGGAGTCGCTTATGAATACTAACGAAACACTTGACACCTCTGAGATTAAAAAGATAAACTACAAAAACATATTTCAATATATTTATGATAACAAGCGCACCTCTAAGCAAAACATTGCACATGCACTTTCTTTAAGCTTACCAACCGTATCACAAAGTTTAAAATCATTAGAGCTTGCTGGACTAATCCGACGAGAAGGTTTTTTTCAATCTACTGGCGGGCGCAAAGCACAGATGATATATTGCGAACAAAATGCTAAAATAGCCATTGGTGTTTCTATTTTGCAAGAAAGCGTACAGCTGTGTGCTGTAAATTTGTTTGGAACTATACTTAAGGAAGCCGACTATCCTATCATCTTTCAAAACACCGAGCAGTATCACCAATCGGTAAGTAAATTGATTTGCAATCTAGTCGATAGGCTACCTGATCACTCAAACCGAATTTTAGGGGTTGGTATTGCTATACAAGGTTTGGTTTCCTCGGATGGTAAGCAGGTCGTATATGGACCCATTCTAAAAAACACCGGTTCTACCTGTGAGCTTTTTCAACGACATATTCCCTACCCTTGCCACCTAATACATGATACCGAGGCTTCTGCCACTGCTGAATTCTGGCAAAACAAAGACCCTCAAAATGCTATATATTTGGTTCTAAACCACAACTTAGGTGGCGCATTAATTGTAAATGGAACTATACAACAGGGTGGTGGAATTATCGAACATATTACCCTGGTTCCGGGTGGAAAAACTTGTTACTGTGGCAAAAACGGCTGTGTTGAGGCTTATTGTTCTGCTAACAGCCTACAACAAGAGATGGGGTTGGATTTTGAAATTTTCTTTCAGCAGATGCGAGCAGGCAACAAAACATATCAAACAATATGGGAGCGATATTTAAAAATGCTTGCTCTGACCATCGATAATATGCGAATGTTGGTGGATTGCAAGTTCATGCTAGGAGGATATATGCAACAGTTTCTATCTGACCAAGACATCGAATTACTGACCGGCTATATCTATGAGCAATCTGCTTTTCCTGATCTTCCTGTATTATTTCTACGTAGTCAATATGGTGCACGGGCAGCAATGTTAGGTGCTGCAATTTTTTACATTGATAATCATCTAAATGATCTTGGCCAAAATCTATAAGCTCCGCTTACAGTTTCAGCTATACATATATCTTGTGTGCAAATGCAACATTCTCCTCCTGTAGAATATCCTGCAAAACAACATCAGAGTCGTTGTTGTTATTAATCTTAACTATAATCTTAACACCTATGGCACTTGTTGCCAGCTTAGGTTGGGTAGATGTTAGCGATACTATGGTAATGTCATGCTTTTCAAAATATTCAGTGATTTCGTTTAGTTTCCATGGATCCTTTAGTTCCATATAGATGTCTATAAAATCGCATTTTTTGCGGAACTTATAATCAAAGGACTTTAAAAATTTCAATGTTAGAAGTGCAAATAGAGACCCTATGATTGCACCCTCGTAAAAACCAATACCCAGCGCCAATCCAATTCCGCTACAGATCCATAAAGCAGCAGCCGTAGTCAATCCAATTACCTTGGATTTTCCCGAAGTAATGATTGTGCCGGCCCCTAAAAAGCCAATTCCACTAACTACCTGTGCACCTAGACGAGCCACATCCATCGTCGTAGTCGCAAATGTAACATATACATAATTACCTACTAACATTATTAACGTAGCACCGATACATACTAGCGAATTTGTTCGTAATCCTGCACTGCGATTGGTACTTTCTCTATCAAAGCCAATTAAACCGCCAAATATTAAAGCCAGTGTCAAACGTACAATAATGGATAGTACATTAAATTCTCTTAGGTAGTCTATCAAATTGTAAATCTCTGTTATAATCAATCCTTTTCACCTCCAAATACCTTTTGTGTAGTCTCGTTGTCAAATAATTTTCACCGAGAAGGATCAATTAAATATTTTCCATTAGCACGTAGTGCAGGCTGTTCTAGTATATCAGCTAGCTGAGAAAGTCCAGCTACCTCATAAATCATAGAAGTTACATCTATACGCCCACTATCAATTAGGTCTAGCGCACGTTGCTGTGTAAAAGGGTTAATAAATGATGACTTTAGTACAATCTCCTTTTTAAATATTTCGAATGGCTTGATAGCAACTGTATCATCAGGTTTTGTCAAGCCAAACATCATCACTACGGATTTGTTTCCGGCAATATCAATGCCCATCTCGATAGTTTTAGGGTTTCCAACACATTCTATAACAGTAGATATACGTCCAAACCCTGCATTTTTAAGCTCTGTAGCAACATTCTGATTCATCGGGTCAATGCAAAGGTCGGCACCCATTTTTAATGCAACTTTCCGCTTTGCCTCGACAGGCTCTATCAAGGCCACACGTGCGGCACCTTCTATGTTAGCCAGTTGTAACATAAGTAGTCCAATCATTCCTCCACCAATTATTACAACCTGATCTCCTGCTTTTATATCACACATGTCAATGCCGTGGAGGCAGCAACCAAGTGGCTCTACCATCGAGCCCTGCTCATAGCTTGTATTCTCCCCTAACCTATAGACCTGACGTTGATTTACCGCACAATACTCTGCAAAACCTCCGTCAAGTGTTACCCCATAGCTAAGCATGTTTTCACAATAATGAACAATCCCATCACGACAAGCATCACAGTTGCAACAGTACCAGTTAGGGTCTACACATACACGATCACCTACCTTAAGTTTAGTTACATTTTTTCCAACCGCTTCAACCAAACCGGAAAACTCATGCCCCAACACAGTAGGCTTGTTTACATCAGCCGCTCCTTTATCCCCATCATAAATATGTACGTCCGTTCCACAAATACCACATGCCTTTACCTGAATTAGCACATCATCTGCGTTACAATCGGGCTTGCTACTCTCCTCTATTTGCATATTATGCTTACTGTAAAAAACAGATTTCCTCATTATTTTCTCCCTACCTACATCGTTTTGTTTTTAACTTACACTTAAGTGTCAACCATAAGTTGTATTTTACTCCTTGTAGGAGAAAAAATCAATGCACTTTCTCCCTAAACTTGACGTGTTTTTTTGTGCACAATGCCAACAATCAAACTAATGACTTGCGTTTTCCTTATAAACTATATATACTTAACCAACAGATAATCAATGAAAAATGGAGGGAACCTGTGTATGACTGACACTAGCATGACTACAATTAAAGTACGTCAAATCAACAAAAACAAGGTTTATTCCTTTATATATAATGCTAGGACTACCTGTAAATTGCACATTACGCAACAGCTACAGATGGGATTATCCACCGTTACTCAAAATTTAAAACTATTAGAGGAAGATGGGTTGATTAAAAAAAATGGATTTTTCGACTCTACAGGTGGACGCAAAGCAGATGCAATTCAAATTATACCCAATTCCCGCATATCCATAGGGGTTGCTATTCTACAAAAAATGGTGCAGTTGGTAGCTACTGATTTATATGGGCAACCAATAATCGAAGCATCAGTCCCTATTGTATTTGAACCAACAACTGATTATTTTGCTCGATTAGGCGATCATATTGGTTCCTTTATCCATATAACTAAAGCTCCTTCACATGATATTTTAGGTGTATCTATAGCCATACAAGGTATTATATCAAAGGACGGACAGTCAGTTAGTTACGGTACGTTGTTAGGCAACTCCGGCATGTCTATTAGCCAACTTCAGGCATATATCCCCTACCCATTCCGTTTGGAGCATGACTCCAAGGCAGCTGCTCAACTTGAACTTTGGAATAACCCAAATATAGAAAACGGCGTTGTACTACTTCTTAACCGTAATTTAGGCGGCGCCATTATAACCGACCGTGCTGTACAAACTGGCGATAATATGCGCAGTGGTACGATAGAGCATCTATGCATGAACACAGCAGGTGATTTGTGTTATTGTGGAAGCTATGGCTGCTTAGAGACATATTGCTCGGCTAATAGTTTAGAACGAATCTCTATGATGTCCATTCCTGATTTTTTTAAAAGCCTTCGTGAAGGCGACGCAGTATGCAAAAAAACATGGGAGGAGTATCTCGATTGTTTAGCATTTGCTATACGCAATCTAAGCACAGTTATTGACGGGACTTTCGTACTTAGTGGTTATCTGGCACCTTTTTTTGAAACGGAGGATGTCGACTACCTTCATTCTAAAATTAATACTACTTCTGCATTTCCGTTTGCATATGAAAAGATTGTTCTGAGTACAAGTGGGCAATTTTCTCAAGCTATCGGTACATCACTACACTTTATTCAGGAATTTTTGAGCCAAATTTAATTCATTGGATTTAAAAATATCGGGCACTACCATGGTAGCCTTAGCCTATCTACTCCCAATCCTCGGCATACCATATTTTAGCATAATCAATGTTTAAGGCTAAGTCAAACTTAAGGTATCTACTGCTTAAATGTGGTAGGTATTTTTTTGATAACCTATAATATTATACATTTGTCAAATTGTACATCTAAGCAGGCTACAAACTTACATAGTATTGACTAATAGACAAAATTATGACCGTTACAGGTAATTCGCTTGACAAAGATAACACGGTGTGATATGCTTTAAAAAGTTAGTGACGACTAACTTTTTAAAGCATAAAATATATCCATGGATTAGTGTTTACACGGCTAATGTATTTTAATGTTTTTTTGGCTAAAGGTTAGCCAAAACTAACTTTTAGCCAAGTTAAAAATTACCATTATAAGGAGTTGTTAATGAAAAAATTCGCCATTACTTCTGTTTTGCTGGTCGTTGCACTTGCTTTTAGTGCTTGTGGTGCTCCTGCACCATCCTCGACCGCGCCGGCAGATACCGGCGCTGAAGAACCGGCATCAACATCAGCAGCTACATCAGAGGCACCTGCACAGGAAACAGCTGATGCTGCAATAACAATTGTTGATCAGCTAGGAAAAGAGATTACATTTGATGCGCCACCGGAGCGTTTAGCCACTACGATAATGCCGTTCCCCTACATATTCCACGCTGTTATGGGCGACAATCCCTACATGATTGGCTGTAATCCATCATCGGTAGTAGCATATGAAGATAGTGCCCTACGCCATATGTATCCTACAATGGCCGAGGCAAATACCGACTGGGTAGATACCAGCTTTGTAGTTAATGTCGAAGAACTGTTAGAGCTAAAGCCTGATGTTGTATTCCAATGGAACTACATGACAGAGGAGATTGAAAAGCTAGAGGCTGCCGGCATTAAGGTTATTGCACTGCAGTATGGCACAGTTGAAGATCTTGAGACATGGATACGCATTATAGCACAGCTTTACCAAAAGGAAGAGCGTGGCGAGGAGATAATTGAATATTTCCATGAGTCTTTAGACGAAGTTTACTCTGTAACATCGCAGATACCTGAGGAAGAAAAGCTAAGTGTCGTACACTTCTCCGACCTACTAAGAGTAGCCGGTGAAGGTAACTTCACAAACTACTGGATAGAGCAAAGTGGCGGTACTAACCCTGCAAAAGACCTATCCGGAGATGCTTTAAATGTTGATATGGAGCAGATGCTGCTGTGGGATCCTGATATAATCTATGTTGGTAACTTTACAGCACTTCAACCCTCTGAGCTACTTGAAAACAAGATAGAAGGTCAGGATTGGTCGTTGCTTTCTGCAGTACAGAACAAACAGATTTACAAAATTCCGATTGGTGGCTATCGTTGGGACCCACCTGGGGTTGAAACACCGCTAATGGTAAAATGGTTGGCCACAATCCAATATCCCGATCTGTTCCCAGATATGGATATTCGTGAAGAGGTAAGCGAGTTCTACCAAGAGGTTTACAACTTTACACTAACCGAAGAGATGTTAGACGAGATTCTATTAGATATACAAGACTAACATATTAATAACAGAATAATAACTGCAAAAACCCTCTCGAGCGATAACTTACGTTGTGCTATGTCATCCACTTGAGAGGGGATTTTTGCAGATAATCGCTTGAAAATTAGGAGTTTTATGAGAAAAATAGCATTTTACGGTAAAGGCGGAATAGGCAAATCCACCCTTACGTCATCTATCGCTGCCGCCCTTGCGGATAAAGGTAACAAAGTTTTACAGGTAGGGTGTGACCCTAAGGCAGACTCCACCCTTAATGTGCGATCCGGTGCGGCATTATCGCCGGTTATGGATGTATTAAAGGAGCAGGGCGGCGTATGTCGAAAGTTGGAGGACATAACCTGCGAAGGCTATAAGGGAATTGTCTGCGTAGAAGCAGGGGGTCCAACACCCGGCAGTGGCTGTGCGGGACGTGGAATTATCAAGACATTTGATACCCTTGATGCATTAGATGCATTCGATGTTTTTGCACCCGACTACGTGCTTTTTGATGTGCTTGGCGATGTTGTATGTGGTGGCTTTGCTGTACCCTTAAGGGAGGGCTATGCCGAGGAGGTTGTAATTGTAACATCAGGCGAGAAGATGGCATTATATGCAGCCGCTAACATCAAGGCTGCACTGGATAATTTTCAGGATCGTGGTTATGCAAAGCTGCGAGGTATCGTATTAAACTGCCGTAATATTCCAAACGAGATAGAGATTGTGCAGGAATTTGCACAGCGTATCGGTGCCGATATCATAGGCATAGTACCAAGAGATTCTAACATACAGGCAGCAGAAGAAAAAAACATGACGGTAGTAGAGATGGATCCAACCCTAAACGTATCAAAAATCATAGCCGACATTGCAACTAAGATTGCAGACACACCTATTAGTGAGAGGTAATATAGATGGATAAATGTTACTACAAGACAATTTCACAGCTATCTTCCGAGGCTCCAAAACTTGGTACAAGGGGTAGGGCTGTAAGTGACCCATGTTTACACTACTGTGCCCCAAGTGCTGGTGGTTGGGGAATTGTTCGCACCGCACTTTTAATACCCGAAAGTGTGCTGCTTTTCGTGGCACCCCACGGTTGTGGCCGCCACGGCTCGGTAGCGGCTATTCAGCTTAATCTACGTAATAGAATATTTTATATGGATGTTACCGAGGAAGATCTTGTTATAGGCAGCCATATTGATCGCATACCTGACGTTGTTGATAGTATTATCGGACGTTTAGGTAAGCTGCCCCCCGTGTTCTTGATCTGTGCTTCCTGTATCGACGATTTATTGGCAAGCGATTATAAAAATCTTATGCGTAGACTAAGTAAACTGCATGGCATACCGTTTATAGATTGTCATATGAACCCAATTACTGCAAACAGCAACCTACCACCCCCACTAAACATACAACGTAGTATCTACGAACCGTTATGCAGAGAGCCACAAAGCAGGACCACCAAGCCCACAATAAACATTGTCGGAACCTTTAGCCCCATCGTTAAAGAGAGTGAGTTTTACGATGTAACAAAGCAGGCCGGTATAGAGGCTGTTCATCAGATAAGTGCTTTTGACAGCTATAACGATTATCTACAGATGAAAAACAGTAGCCATAACCTTTTATTAAAGCCATTTGGGCGCTTAGCTTGCCAAAAGATGCAGGATGATCTGGGTATTCCCTATCTTGATTGCTTTATACGATATAACCCTCAAAGCATTGCAAAACAGTATAAGGAAATGTCTAAGTTCCTTGGAGTAGAGCTTAACTATATGCCACATTGTAACGCTGCTTTAGAGCACAAAGAAAAGATCAAGGATAGCTTAAAAGGGCTAAAAATAGGGGTTGGAACCGGTGTTAACGGGTCGGCTTTTGATATTGCACTAACACTGGCACAGTGTGGTGCGCAGATTACCTTTATATTGGCCGATGCAATCATGGGTTACGAATGGCCAATGGTAGAAGCTTTAAAGAAGCTAAACCCCGATCTGCCGGTATATACCAGCTACCATCCAAGCATGGCGATATTACAAGAGGTAGAGCAGTCAGCAGATGTTGCTATCGGTTTTTCTGCATCATATGTCTGCCCGTCGGCTAAGCTTTTGCCACTTGATGCCGATGAACAACACTTTGGATTTGAATCATTTCATGCATTAACCGACGGGGTTATAGCATCGCTTAGCAGTAATATCTCGGCAAGAGCCTTGCTATATTCTAAAGGTCTTGTTGTCTAACGAAAAGGAGTATCCATGAAAGGCTTATATACAACATTACCTACACTGTCGCCTGATTTCTCAGGCGTGTGTAGCACGCTATTCGAACTTGGTGGGCTTGTAGCAATACACGATGCCGGAGGCTGTACCGGCACCTATACAGGCTATGACGAACCTCGTTGGTTCGATTGTCGTAGTAGAATTTTCACAACAAACCTTGACGATTCCGAGGCTGTGTTTGGCGATGACAGTATACTGCTGGGAAAGCTATACGAAGCAGATAGGTGGTTAGACGTTGAGTTTTTTGCACTACTTGGAAGCCCTTCACCCGCCGTTTTAGGAACAGATTATCACGCACTTTCCAGAATAGTGGAGAAAAAAACCGGTAAATTAGCCCTTGCATTTTCTACCACCGGTATGCAACTTTACGACTGGGGCGTAGCACAGGCTTTGCTTGCAGTTGCTAAAAAAGTATTACCTAAACAAAAAAGTAAAACAATTCCTAAAAGTGTTAATCTAATAGGTGCAACACCATTAGATCTAACAAACCAAGCAAATGTAGATAAACTCATATCGATGTTAAACAACAGCGGTTACACTGTTTCTTCCTGTTGGGCAATGGGAAGTGATCTAGATACCATACGCAACAGCCTATCTGCGCAGGTTAATATTGCAGTAACATCAAGCGCACTGTTAACCTGCCGTTACCTTGAAAAGACATACGGTATGCCCTATGTTATCGGTAGTTTTTCCGGCTCAGCGCCTTTTAAGGAGATGCTTGATAGAATGGATCACCCGGACAAAGAGATAGAAAATATTATAGCTAACACAAATGGGAAAAAGGCATTAGTAGTTGGTGAACAGGTTATTTCCTGTAGCATACGAGATATGCTTTATAGGGATTATGGCTATTCCGATATTACCGTTGCAGGCTTTTTTGGGTCCGATAAGGAAATTCTTCAAAAGCAGGACGTTTTTGGCTGTAAAGAACATGAAATTTCTGTATTGATGGAGAACGGCGGGTATGATCTTATCGTTGCAGACCCGTTACTTAGTGACCTTGTAAGCGAATCCAGCTATAGTCAATTCATAGAACTACCGCATGTTGCAGTTTCAAGTCGATTAGGGTGGAGCTCATCGATATGCCCATTCGGCACTGATTACTGGCAAAAACAGTTGACCTAATTATTAAAAACCCTTCTGATAGGAGCGCTTATGAACAAAAACAATGTTTTTCCGGCAAGGTCTAGGATCATAATCCTTGTGCTTACTATTGCACTTATAGCTACGGTATTAGCGTTACTGTGTATAGGTCGTTATTCTATATCGGTAGTCGAAACTGTCAACGTCCTTTGGAATGCCGTATTTGGTGATACCTCTACCCTTGATCCATATCAGGTTAGTGTAATCCTAAACGTAAGATTACCACGCATACTGATGGGATTGATTGTAGGTGCCGGACTTTCGATAGCAGGTGCTTCCTATCAGGCTATTTTTGGCAACCCTCTTGTAAGCCCTGATATATTAGGTGTATCTTCGGGCGCGGGATTTGGTGCATCGCTTGCCATACTTTTATCCTTCGGTGCTGTACTTACACAGACAGTTGCCCTTTCGTTTGGTTTGCTTGCAGTTATATTAGTCCTTTTTGTATCAAGGGTTCGCCGTAGTACAGAGTTGTTTATGCTAGTGCTGTCCGGCGTTGTTATACAGGCGTTATTCGATGCGCTAATCTCTCTTATTAAATATGTTGCAGACCCACAGGACAAGTTACCCGCTATAACAGTGTGGTTAATGGGTAGCCTTGCAAGTTCTACCTACAAAGATGTAATAATTTCGTGGGTTACAATAGTCCCATGCCTACTAATTATGCTTGGCCTACGTTGGAAGCTTAACCTTTTATCGCTAGACGAGGAGGAGGCGCGTTCGCTAGGGATAAATGTCATAATGATTCGCAGAATAATCATTGTAGTATCCACCATAATGACAGCTGTCACCGTTTCGTTATGTGGCGTTATCGGATGGATTGGCCTTATAATCCCACATATCGGGCGTATGCTTGTAGGTACAGACCACCGCGCATTACTGCCGGCAAGTATGTTACTGGGTGCAATCTATCTGCTTTTAATCGATACTGTTGCACGCACCCTTACAGCTGCCGAAATACCGTTATCTATTTTAACGGCAATAATTGGTGCACCTTTCTTCGTCTGGATGCTTCGTAAAAGTTCGGGAGGTAAAGAATGATCCTATCGGTAGAGAATGCAAGTTTTGGTTACGGACAAAAAGAGTTGTTTCACGACCTTTCGTTTGCTATTGAACATAAAGAAATTATATCTATCTTGGGTCCTAACGGTGTAGGAAAAACTACATTACTTAAGTGTTTGTTGGGATTCTTGAATCTAAAAAAAGGTAAAACATCGGTAGCCGGAAGGCCCTTTTCGTCCTATAAGGACAAAGAGCTTTGGTCGCTTATAAGCTATGTACCTCAGGCTCGTAGGGGGGTGTTCTCCTACCGTGTATTGGATATGGTTGTTATGGGACTTAACTGTGAGCAAAACTTTTTTCAAACACCAAAAAAATCGCAATACGATCGTGCCTATGACACCATGCAAACACTCGGTATAGCAGGTTTAGTGGATAGATATTGTAACGAACTTTCGGGTGGCGAACTACAGATGGTCATGCTTGCAAGGGCACTGGTTTCACGTCCATCATTACTCATATTAGATGAACCTGAGTCAAACCTAGATATGAAAAATCAGCTGCGAATACTTCACGCCATAGAGCATGCCGCTAAAGAGTTTGAGACAGCCTGTCTTTTAAACACCCATTTCCCCAGCCATGCACTTAACATATCCGATAAAACTCTCTTGCTTGGACATGATAAGAAAAAGTTATTCGGTAATACTAAAGAATTAATTACCGAAGAAAACATTGAAAATTTCTTTAATGTGCGCTCACGCATTGTATCGTTCGAGGCAGAGGAAAGGCACTACAGGACTATCTTCCCATATCGAATTGCTACAGAGAGTGCAATTTAGTATGATTTCTATAATGGATCCGCTATACCCTTTAATTGCCCGCCAATTCATCGATGATTATGGTACTTTAAAGGGTATTGCTGTTGATATAGGTGCCGGTACCGGTGCCTTAGCACTAGAGCTTGCAAAGCTAACGCAGCTATCTTTTTATCTTATAGATAGGGATAAAGCGGCACTGGACACTGCGAGGATTCGCTTTAGTGAACTATCCCTTGATAGCCGTATTAATCTTCTTTATTCAGATGCGCAGGACTTAACACTACCGGATAACTTTGCAGATTTTGTCTATAGTCGTGGCAGTATAGGTTTTTGGGATAATCCCCAAAAAGGTATATCAGAAGCCTATCGCATATTAAAGCACGGCGGTGTAGCCATTATCGGAGCCGGCAGTGGACGCTATATTTCGGCACAGCTTCAGGCTAAAATTTATAACCAGATTAAAAAACAAAGAAAGTGCAATCGACCTATATTTTACACAGCACAGCAGTACAACGACTTTGCACAGGACGTGGGGATTATGAACTATCGCATTTTCCCCGAAAACGATGTAACAAACGGCTGTTGGTTAGAATTTAAAAAGTAAAATTTGATAGCTTAAAGTTTAGGTGAATTAAAAAGTTGATTGGTGCAGCCTTATTGGCTGATTCTAATTTCTTATTAATTTAACTTGACATTTTAAGCTATGTTAAGTATAATTAACTTCGATAAAGGTGAAGTGTATATCTTAATTTACACTTTAAAGGGAAGTCGGTGTAAGTCCGACACAATACCTGTTACCGTGATAGCTTAGTTGTTCACAACACATAGCTAAAGTCGGAAAACCAGCCTTTACTGCAATTAAACGGCCACTTCACAGGATTATGAAGTTACGTTTGGATATATTTCAGTCTGCTAAGCTGCGATTTTCTAAACTCAACTTTACCTGTAAAGTTGAGTTAATTTATTAAGCGTTAATTTAAAGGAGATCGTATGAAAAAGTTATTATTAATTACAGTTATGGCATTTGCACTTCTGTTTACAGGGTGCGCACAGGATGTCTCGATATCAAGCGAACCATCATCCACAGCGGATTCACAGCCGGCACAGGATCCATCATCGGAATCGGCACCGACTACCGATAGCACCGCACTAACCGATAGAGCCGGAAACGAGATTGAAGTTAAAGATGAATACACCAAGATTGTATCCTACGCACCGTCGGTGACACAGGTATTAATAGATTTAGGTTACGGTGATAAGATTGTAGCAATTACAAGTGTTGATACAAACGAAGGCGTACCTGAGGATGTACTTGTTTTCGACATGATGAACGCTGATATAGAGGCTATTACAGCACTTGAGCCGGATCTAATCATTACGACAGAACTTACAAATGCAGGTCAAAGTGATCCTTTTGCACAGGTTAGAGACGCCGGAGCAACAGTTGCCGTTATCCCTACCGCTGCAAGCATAGAGGGCATCTATGAAGACATTCACTTTTTAGGTGAGCTTTTAAATCTACAAGGTGAGGCAACAGCTATCACAGATGAGATGAAATCAGTAATAGCAGAGTACGAGACTAAGGCTGCCGAAATTACAGATAAAAAAACTGTTTACTTTGAAATATCCGCTGCACCATATATGTATGGCACCGGTACCGGCACATATCTTAGTGAGATGATAGAAATTATTGGTGGTACCAATTCATTTAGCGATCAAGAAGGTTGGTTTGCACCTACCGACGAGATGGTTTTAGCAAATAATCCGGATGTTATATTTACAAATGTAAACTATATCGAAAACTCTACCGACGAGATTATGGCAAGAAACGGTTGGGACGTTGTTAGTGCTATTACTAACGGTGATGTTTATTACATAGAGAACCTACATTCTTCTATACCTAATCACAGCATCATTGAAGGTATTAAAGAGATGGCACTGCTACTATATCCTGAAGTTTATGGTGAATAGTTGAAAGATACGGCTATGACAATAAAGTGTAAAATAATATTTTGTGTTTGCTTAGCGATACTGTCTATACTTTTAGGTATCGGAATAGGCTCTACCTTTATATCCCCTACCGAGGTATCGAGTATTATCTTACATAAACTATTTAACATAGCCCCACCCGAAGGTGTTAGCGATACCGACATAAGCATTGTATGGAATCTACGGACTGTAAGAACATGCATGGCCTTTATTGTCGGTGCTGCGCTTGCGGTTTCGGGCAGTACAATGCAGTCTGTTTTACAAAACCCGCTTGCCTCATCCTATACGCTTGGGGTTTCGGCGGGTTCATCTGTTGGTGCCGGCATAATTATAATTACCGGACTTTCTTTTTTTGGTATATTTACCGTTCCGTTTATTGGTATGATATGCGGTATGATAACCGTTATTTTAACCGTGCAAATTTCGTCTAAGCTGGACAGAAACATGCAAAACTATACCATAGTGCTTGTAGGAATGATTCTATCGCTATTCTTAAACGCCATAATAACAATGTTTAATGCGGTTTATAGAGAAAATATGCAACAACTAATATTCTGGCAGATGGGCAGTTTCTCTGCAAAAGATCCTATGGAGCTTTTAGTTGTAACTATTATATCGCTTGCAGGTATCATCCTTTTAATCAGCCGCTCACGCGAGCTTGATATGATGTCTTTCGGGGAGACACAGGCATTCTCCATGGGAGTTGATGTAAAGAAAACAAAGTGGTCGTTACTAATAATATCAGCGGCACTTACAGGTTGCGCTATCTCTTTTGTCGGTATTATAGGTTTCGTTGATCTAATCGCCCCACATATTGTAAGAAGATTTTTTGGTGCAAAACATAAATACGTTCTACCCATATCTGCGCTGTTTGGCGGTATATTTATGGTAGCGGCCGATATTATCGCAAGGGTAATTTTAAGCCCGATAGACCTGCCTGTAGGTGCGGTCACTGCATTAATCGGGGCCCCATTCTTTATCTATGTGTTTTTTGGCAAAAGAAAGGCTATGTAAGATGCTTAAGGTCAGTAATTTACGTTGTGGTTATGGCGAAAAAAACATTATAGATAACCTTAGTTTTACAATGAAGGAGGGCGAGAGCCTTTGCATTATAGGTTCTAATGGCTGTGGTAAAACAACACTGTTAAAAGCTATAAGTGGCCTGCTTGCATATGACGGCAGTATTAAGCTGTATGGCAAGGAGATAAAAAAACTTAAAGCATCAGAAATCGGCAACGATCTTGCGGTGTTATCACAAAGTTCTAATATATATTTTTCATTTTCGGTCTACGATACTGTGATGCTTGGAAGGTATATAAAATTGCCCAAAAGCATATTTGCTAAACCGGACAAGATACACGAAGAATATGTTATGCACTGCCTAGACACCGTTGGGATTGCTGATTTAAAGCATAGAGAAATTTCGACACTCTCGGGTGGGCAGATGCAGAAAGTTTTACTGGCAAGAGCACTTGCACAGGAACCAAAAATCATCCTACTGGACGAGCCATCTAACCACCTTGATATAAAAAGTCAGATGGAACTATTCACCTTTTTACAAGACTGGACTAAGGATGGTAACCATTCGGTGATTGGTGTTTTACATGATGTATCAGTAGCGTTGGGTTTTTTCGAGCGTAGCCTTTTTATGAAAAGCGGTGATGCTATTTTTATAGGGTCTAACAATGATGTAACTAGGGATAACCTAACCCAA